>JANMNR010000037.1:0-6793 GCA_031368325.1 Pirellula sp. | reverse complement strand
GCATCGCTCGCTTTGGCAGCTTTCGCAGTCAGTTTCGGATCAGTTGCATCGGCCGATTGCGGCGGATGCGGCGGTCGAGAAGGCCTACTGGCCAAGTTGCACGCTAAAAAGGAAGCCGGATGCAACGGTGGTGGATTGATCGCTAAGATCAAGGCCAAAATGGCCAGCAAGTGCAGCGGCGCTCCATCGTGCTGTGCACCAGCACCAGCTCCATGCTGCCCAGCACCAGCTCCAAAGTGCTGCCCAGCTCCAGCACCAAAGTGCTGCCCAGCTCCAGCACCAAGCTGCGGTTGTGCAGCTCCTGCAGCACCAAGCTGTGGTTGTGCAGCTCCTGCAGCACCAAGCTGTGGTTGCGCAGCTCCTGCAGCTCCAAGCTGTGGTTGCGCAGCTCCTGCAGCTCCAAGCTGTGGTTGCGGCGCCTCCGTTTCCATGCCAATGGAATCCTACGTTTCTGCTCCAACAGCGGGCTGCAACTCGTGCGGAACAACAGTTGATGCTGGCACAATCAGCACCACCACTGTGGTTCCACCAGCTCCAGCAACACCAGCTGTTGCTCCAGCTTCGGTTAGCGACAAGGCTCCAGCAGCGTAAGCTGTTTAAAACGATTGCGAACTCGGCATTACGTCAAGCGGTTTGCAGGGAATTTCGAAAACCGAGCTGCATTTCAATTGGAATTCAGCTCGGTTTTTTCGTTTTCATTGGGCTTCAGTCAATTAAACTGCTGAAACATACAGAACTTGCCCGACTCTCCCATTCACTTGCGTGAGCCAAAACGATTCGTCCAAAAACCCCATCGAACCCAGACCCAAAAGCATCCAAATGGCGGTGGTTAATCAGCCTTTTGATTCTTTTCCACTTCTTTGCCATAGGACTTTCTTACGCAGCGAACTGGCGGCGATCAGCTGTTCAAGACGCACTACTGACTTGGCTGCAACCCTACTTGATCACCTGCAATTGGTATCAAGAGATGCTACCCATTGAGTGGGTTTCCGATTCCTCAGGCACTAGTCGGGTTCGCGTGCTGGTCCAAATGAGCAACGAAGGTAAGGAATGGAAACCGGTATTGGAAGCATGTGAAAAAGGCGTTGATCGCGCTAGATTTGAAAGACTAGCTCACGTGCTGGCCGAATTGGCAGGAAATGACGACACCCTTGGCTTAACCAACGTTTTAAAATCGATGGTCGTGCACTTGGAGTCCGTAAACCAAGGGCAAAGCAATCGGGTTTCGAAGATCCGGCTCGAAAAGAACTCAGATTCGAAGTTGTCCGACGCTTCCCAGCGAGATTCGTCATCCGTGGGATCCGAATCCGTTCTATATGAAGCTGCGTTGGCTCGCTTCGACGGCGGCGAATTTGGCTTCGTTCCCAAGATCGAAAGCAATCGGTCGGTCCGTTCGCTCAAAGGAAGGGCGGTGGGCAAATGATTTCAAATTGGAAAACAACAGCAAAAGGTTGGGATGATTTTTGGTTTGCACCGCAATTGCCCGAGTCACTTACGTTGACCCGCATGATTTGTGGTTTTGTAGCCGCCGTTCATTTCTCCTCATGGTTGGCCCAGGGGGCGATGTGGTTTGGAAAAAATGGATGGTTCAATGTTGAAGCGGGACGATTTCTCATCGGCGACAACATCGAGGGCACAGGCAGCGTTTACCGATGGTCCATTCTGTATTGGTTTCCTGATTCATCGGCCTTTTTCGCAGGATGTGGACTGCTTGCAAGCTGCGCCGTGATCGCTGGCGTGGGATCGAGACTATCTCCCTTTGTCGTTTGGTTTTGCCTGTGCACGTTTCATCATCGAGCTCCATTGCTGGCCATCACGTATGAGCCATTGCTGGTTGCGTTCATGGCATACCTAACCATTGATCCCGGTCGGCTTACGTGGCTTCGCCCTGGCCTTGCTAGCGGGGAGGCGCGAATGACTGTGAATTTCGTCGTGCAGTTGATGAAGTGCCATCTTTGGATTTGGATTGCCTTTAGCCTTTCGGGAATGTTGTCGCACTCGATTTGGTGGAATGGCGAAGCTGGCTGGATACTTTTAGACCAACAGTATGGTTGGCTAAATTTGTCAGATGGTTGGAAATGGGTGGGGCAACTGTTGACGCATGCAACAATAGCAAGTCAGGTCGCAATTCTTTTTTGTATGACTCAAAGCATGTACCACTGGCTTGGCCGATGGATGCTATTCATTTTCGTTGCATCCGTGCTTTTGTTGCTCAACAACTGGATGTATGCTTCATTGTTGGTCGCCGCCAGCTTGGTTGTCTGGCCCGTCCCCTTTCCCTTCCGAGCTTTTGAATCAAAACCCAAAAATGGTCCCACCTAACTCACCTGTTTCTCGGCGACAATTCAACGGAGCGGCCATCGCGACCGCATCAGCCGCCGCCTTTGGAATCGCCTCCTCGAACAATAGCGCGACTGTATCGGCATCACCTCTCGCAAGCCCGACAAGGACGAACAAAGTGAAGTTCTGTCTAAACACAAGCACCATTCATGGCGAAGTCGTTCCCATCATTGAGCAAGTTGCCATCGCACAAAAAGCCGGCTACGATTCGATTGAGTTTTGGCTGAGGGACATCAACAAGTACACGTCCCAAGGTGGGTCGCTTCCTGATTTGAAAAAGCGAATCGCCGACGCTGGCCTGACCGTTGAGAGTTCTATTGCCTTTGCAAACTGGATTGTCGACGACGAAGCGGCAAGAAAGAAAGGGCTAGAGCAAGCTCGAAAGGACATGGATATCGTCACTGCCATCGGAGGAGTTCGAATTGCCGCACCACCGGCGGGAGCAACAGATGCCCCAATGTTAAACTTAGACCAAGCGGGCGAGCGATATCGCGCTTTATTGGAGGTTGGGAAAGAAGCTGGCTGTATCGCTCAACTCGAAGTATGGGGCTTTTCCAAAAATCTGTCGAAGCTCTCCGAAGTGCTCTATGTTGCTGCTGCCGCTCAACACCCTGACGCGTGTGTTCTGCCCGACATCTACCATCTTTACAAAGGCGGTTCTTCATTTCATGATTTGAATTTGCTTTCAGGCAAACGGATACATGTCTTCCACATGAATGACTATCCGGAAATCGTTCGAGACAAGATCAACGACGCGGACCGTGTGTATCCAGGCGATGGGATCGCTCCCGTTAGCAAGATCCTGTCGACTGTCTTTGCAAGCGGTTTTGACGGCGTCCTGTCACTTGAGTTGTTTAATCGGACCTATTGGAAGCAAGACCCCAACATGGTCGCGGCCAAGGGACTTGAGAGCATGAAAACCGCCGTTTCGCAAATCAAGTGATTCGACCTCAAGGGCCGTTCGCGGTACAAGCGGATTGGATCGTTCCAGTTGAATCGGAACCAATTCCTAACGGCTTGATCGTGGTCTGCGACGGAACCATTCAGTTTCTTGGCAATGGGCTCCCGAGCAAATTTAATGAAATCAGGCGTTTCAGACTTGACGGCTTCGCAATTCTTCCCGGCCTGATTAATTGTCACTGCCATCTTGAATTTAGCGACCTAAATCAGCCAATCCCAGCTGGAAAATCCTTTCCAGATTGGATTCGAAATCTTATCGCTCATCGCAACTCAATTGACAGGGACCCACATCAATTGGCGATTGCTCGGAGAGCTGCGATCACTAGTGGAATCCTAGAGTCATATCGCGCAGGCGTACGGTGGGTTGTGGATATGACGACAGCTCCTTGGGAAGCGAAGTGGATAGATGAGGCCGTCGACGACCTCGCGGACGAACGGTCAATGGGACTGACTCCGCGAGCCCCCATATGTGTACAGCCTTGCATAGAACTCCTTGACGTCGTCCCTGAACGATTCAAGTTGGGAAGGTCGCTAGCTGATAAACAAATAGATGCACCTGAGTCGAAGTCTATCGGTCGCATGGGGTACGCTCCGCACGCTCCATACACTGCCTCGCGCACCGTGACGAAGTCGAGCACCGAGTGGTCGCGAGCGGAGCATCGACTGGTGACGATGCATCTGGCTGAATCGATGGACGAAATGAACTGGATCGCGAATCAGCAAGGTCCCTTTGCTGAGTTCCTTGGTCCGTTATTTTCGAGGGGCTATTTGCAGGACTTAGGACAAGTCTCGGAGCATGTGAAGTTGATGACGCAGGCCTGGAGGGCAATCATCGCGCACGGAAACTATTTGTCGCTGCTGGATTTAAATGAACTAGCCGGGCACAATGCGAACTGTGCGATTGTCCATTGCTCGCGCACGCATCAGTTTTTTGGACATCGACATGGGAAACAAACGCGGTATCCGCTAGCCGAGCGAATGGCCATGGGCGTAAAGCACTTGTTGGCCACCGATTCTCGAGCTTCGAACCCAGACTTAAGCATCTGGAACGAAGCGAAACGCGTACGTGTTCAACATCCCGAAATCCAGTCCCGTGACATCATCAAGATGATTACCACCGAGGCGGCAAAGTTTCTTTGCATTCAAGATCGCTGCGGTTCAGTATGCGAGGGTCAGCCCTCGACATTGACTGCGGTAAAGTTGGCAACGAGTGCGGCAAGTGCCGGTGAATCGGCACGTGTTAACGATGACGCCAAACTTTATGACTTGCTTTTGGCTTCGGATTCTGTTTCATCGCCTCTCGAATTGGCGATCGCGGCTCAGTTGCTCGATTGACCGCGACTCGAAGAGGAGTGCGTCTCAATGGCTCGTAGAGGTGCGCGTCTCGATGACTCGTAGTGGATCGCGTCTAAATTGCGGCCCCCCCGCTCCCTCACCGCCCACTGCAAACTGTCAACCAAGTCCGGCTTGTAAGGACTATTCCGGTTGTACGGCCTGTGGAGTATTTCCCAGTCCAAATCGAATAGGCCTCGTACGATAGTCCGCCTGGAATTGCGCAATGAGATTTATAGTAGAAGTAACCCCTAGTTTCGCGGAGAATCACAGATGAAGGTAGTTTTGTTTTGCGGAGGATTCGGAATGCGATTGCGAGAGTTCTCCGATTCCATTCCGAAACCCCTGGTCAAAGTTGGCAATCGGCCAATCCTTTGGCACATCATGAAGTACTACTCTTACTACGGTCACAATGAATTCATTCTTTGCCTGGGATGGAAAGCGGAAGCGATTAAGGAGTACTTTCTCAACTACAACGAGTGCCTATCCAACGATTTCGTAATGGACGGAAGCACCTCATCCGTACGGCCGATGGCGAGCGACATTAGCAGTTGGAAGATCACTTTTGTCGATACCGGTTTGATGTCCAACATTGGCCAGAGACTCAAGGCGGTTGAAAAGCACGTA
Source organism: Pirellula sp. (assembly GCA_031368325.1). Classification (GTDB taxonomy): domain Bacteria; phylum Planctomycetota; class Planctomycetia; order Pirellulales; family Pirellulaceae; genus JBKCUI01. The sequence goes on along the minus strand of JANMNR010000037.1, from coordinate 1,534 downwards.
GAGGGGGAGTCGACTTTTCTGGCCAATTACACCGATGGGCTTAGCAACATCCACCTTCCCGAACTAATCGATTTTCACCATAAAAACGAAGCGTTCGCTACCCTGATGACGGTGAGTCCTAAAGAGACGTTTCATTGCGTCAAAGTGGCATCCGATGGCTCAGTCAACGAGATTGCGGCGGTTGCCGATTCGGACTTGCGCGTCAACGCTGGCTTTTTCGTTTTCGACCAGTCCATTTTCGATGTAATCCACGATGGTGAAGAACTCATTCCGAAGCCGTTTAATCGCCTCATCGAAAAGAACAAACTATTTTCGGTGCATCATGAAGGCTTCTTTGCTTGCATGGACACGTTTAAAGAGAAGCAGATTTTCGATGACTTTCATGCCCGTGGCCATACGCCCTGGGAAGTTTGGCGAAAGCCAGAACCAGGTGCTGTTCCGGGGGATTCAAACTTCTGAAGTCGCTTGTATATAGAACCAAATCATTGGAGTTTGCCACCTTGTTCTTTAATTTAGCAGCCTCGCAATCTGTGCTTTGCATCGGTGCGCATCCAGATGACATTGAAATCGGCTGTGGCGGAACCATTCTTGGCCTCTTGAAAAACAACCCAAGTCTTCGGCTTGACTGGGCTGTGATGGGCTGCAACGCGAAACGCAACGTCGAGGCGCAGGAGGCGTTTCGTGTCTGGTGCGATGGGCACGCCAAATGTCAGCTTCACCTTTTTGATTTTGAGGACACGCTGTTTCCATCTCAAATCGCGGAAATAAAAAAAGCGATTGGCAAACTATCCGAGACCATAAGCCCGGACTTGATCTTCACGCATCGCCGCGAAGACTTGCATCAAGATCACCGAACACTGGCCGAAGTCACTTGGAATACTTTTCGTCAACATTTCATTCTCGAGTACGAGATACCCAAATACGATGGGGATCTCGGCAATCCCAATGTTTTCGTTCCGCTTGGTTTCGAAATCGCCAAGCAAAAAGTTGATCTATTAATGACCCACTTCGCTTCGCAGCAGCACAAGCCGTGGTATCGCAAGGAGACATTTGAAGCGATCATGCGAATACGCGGAGTGGAATCCAAAGCGGAGAGCGGATTCGCAGAGGCCTTCCACGGTCGTAAGATGTGGTTTTCGACCAACACGGCGCGCAGCTAAAACTTGGCCGGATTTGCATAAGGCCGACTGCATGCCTAATGCCGCCGAGCATTCGGCGGCAAATTCGATAAGGTTGCAGCCCTCTCGTTTGTTGCCAATGCCAATTCAATAAGTCAATAGGTGCCAGGCACCTATTGACTTAGAGCGGGCGGGTTGATACCCTTCTCTGCAAAGGAGAATCGATATGCCTCGAGCGCCTCGTACTGAACAGTTTGATCCGAGTTCCGTCTGTGTCGTCCATTTGATCCAGCGTTGTATTCGTCGCGCGTACTTAGCCGGAGTCGATGCCGTCTCCGGTAAAAACTTTGAACATCGCCGTGAATGGATTCGCTGTCGCATGGAACGGCTAGCGTCTGTCTTTGGCCTCGATGTTC
>JANMNR010000775.1:0-8691 GCA_031368325.1 Pirellula sp. | reverse complement strand
GGCTCCGTTTACAGCGGAATGCCTAACCGACTTTATCTTATCGACGAGACCGGTCGGATCGCATTCAAGAATGGAAGAGGGCCTTTCGGTTTCCATCCAAGGCAACTCGAACAGTCGCTGTTGCTCTATCTAAACAAATAGCCCAAGTGTTGTTCAAGGGTGATATTTGAATGGCTGATAAGCGTCAACACGCGAGCCGAGACCTTCTCGTCCATCGCTTGGTTATCCGCCTTTTAGTGGTTTAGGTTTCAGAAACGTGACGACGTAAGTACCGTCCAGATTAAAAACTACTGAGTCTGTTGGCACGACCACGTAGTTACCTCTATGATCGTAAATAGGTGGAATGTACACCATCGACATCCCTGCTAGCGATTTTGTTTTCTTGCTGTAGAAAATCGCGATTTCGATTCCGTTGCTAATTTTCCGCCAAGTAACCGTGCGTCTGGGTCTTTACTGCCCCATTGCCATCCGCGCTCATTCTTGAATCCAGCGTCAAAGAACTGTACAACGAGTGGCTCGAAAACCGGAGCTTCGACTCGAACTTGTATACTACCGGTTTGGTAAGGTTTGCATGATCCATCCCGCGTCTCTCCGAGACGCGAAAGACCTGCGTCTCGACTCAGTTGGTGGGGTCGACCCATTTGAGTCGCGGAAGGGATTAGAATGTAAGCGAGCATCCCACCGTTTTTTGCCTCCCACGCACTTTTGGCGACTCGACAACCGATGTACAGAGCAAACGTCCTAGTTCTTGCCCTCCTTTTCTGTCAGACGGTGACGCGCGCCAATGAGGAGTGGGTAACAGTTGGATCACCTGAAAATCGTCCAGATCGGACCGGATGCGGCGACGTCGCTTACGAATTTCAGATCATGAAGCATGAAGTGACGGTCCGCGAGTACACAGAGTTTCTGAATCTCGTCGCCGCTCATTCCGACCCTCATGAGCTTTGGGTCACAGCCATGGGCGAACACGTTATTACGGACTTAGGGCAAGGAGGGATTCGGAAAGATGTACCCCAGTGTATTCGGCGCGAAGGTCGGCCTGGAGCTTGGAAGTACTGCACTATTCCGGAACGCGAGGAATGTCCAGTTTTCTTTGTGACTTTCTTCAGCGCGCTCCGCTACGCCAATTGGCTTCATCATGGCGGCCAGAATGGAGAAACGGAGACGGGAGCATACACTCTGAGTCAAGGCGAGAACGTTTCGCGATCGGCGCTGGCGAAGGTTTGGTTACCAAATGAGAACGAATGGTACAAAGCGGCTTACTTCCAAGCTGAAGGTATAGGTGGGCCCGAGGGTAGCTATTGGCAGTTCCCAATGAGTACCAACGACCAACCTGTTAAGGCAGATCCTGGTTCCGATGGAAACCATGTTGCATGCTTCTCCCGAGGATTTGGTGGAATGGTACCCGTGGGCTCTTATCCGAACGCAAAGAGTCCTTGCGGAGCTTTCGACATGGGCGGAAACGTGTGGGAATGGACGGAGACTGCTGTATTTCATTCGAAACGCGTTTTGCGTGGCGGCTCAGCGGCGCACAATGTTGAGAAATTACGATCAAACGTCCGATCGAATGCCAGTCCCGACCGTTGGTATCCCGATACCGGTTTTCGACTTGCAAGGGGGATACAGCAATGAAGTCGATACACGGACAATTCCATAGCGATGCTCAAGTTGTGCAAAGCAACTACGCAGCATTGCTCGTAGGTTGTTGGCTCGGTTGCGTAGTATCCATTTTCTCAAACACCTCGCATGGTAAGGACACGGAAGTTACTGCCGATTTTTTGTCGAAGCATTGCTTCGATTGTCACAACGCCGAAACCACGGAGGGCGGACTAAATTTGCGAGATCTGGATTTGCATCTCGAAGACAACAAAAATCTTGCGAGATGGATCAACGTGTTCGATAAAGTGGACCAAGGGGAAATGCCACCGAAAGACGAGAAGCAACCGCCTTCCGCATCTCGCACCGATTTCTTGAATTCACTGCGGGCACGAATACGAGGCCATACGTTGGATCGGCAAAACACTCAAGGGCGAGTCGTGTTGCGCAGGCTGAACCGGTCCGAATTCGCGAATACTTTACGGGATCTTCTTGGCGTGAGTGCGCCGCTTGAAGAACTGCTGCCCGAGGATGGTAGAGCGGACGGATTCGAGAATGTTGGAGCGGCTCTAAACCTTTCAGTCGCTCATTTGGAACGCTATCTGCTAGCTGCTGACCTAGCGCTCAACGAAGCCACCGTTTCATCTCATCGTTCTCCGACGACCAAGATACGCACCGACTACGAGGAGAGCTGGCATGACTACAATCACGGGTTTCAAAACAGCCAATGGGCTAACGCGAGCGATGGCAGACTGGCGATCCGTTGGACAGATTCGGCTGCGAATGGCACGTTGCGATCTTGGCATCCACCTATTCCGGATCGTCGTTATCGATTTCGCATACGGGCTCGCGCGATGATGCAACGGGATGTGGTCGATGCAAATGGTAAGAAAGAAAAATCCTTGGTGCACGACCGACACATCATTGCCAAGGTGGGGATCGGTTCGCTTCTGAAGGACGGTTTAGCTCACGACGAAGCCTATTTTGAATTGAGCCCAGACAATTATCGAGAGTTCATATACGAAGGACGCGTACCGGAGGGACATTCGTTTTCGATCGTTCCGTATCGTCTCATGCCTGTGAAGAAAAGCGAACGCGTCATGTCGGACGACATGTGTGTCGTCGTCGATTGGATTGAAATCGAAGGACCGCTTTTCGAAGGGGAATGGCCACCTCGCGGTCACCAGTTGTTGTATGGCGATTTGCCGTTGAAACCGATCGAGTCCTCGGCGTCGAGTCAACGCGTGCAAGTGGTTTCGCAAAGCCCTGAATTGGACGCGAGGCGGTTGATTACAGAATTCTTGACAGTTGTTTTTCGACGGCCCGCCGAGAGCACCGAAATTGAGTCACACCTGGATTTGTTCCGTGAACAATGGAAGCTAGGACGGCCGTTCGATGCTTCCCTTCGCGCTGCCTACAAGATGGCACTTACGTCGCCCCATTTTCTATTTTTACAAGAAACGCCGGGCAATTTGAGCGACTACGCGTTAGCCGCCCGATTGAGTTACGGTCTTTGGGGCAGCTTGCCCGATTCGGAGTTAATGCAAATCGCTGCCGAACACCGACTGAGTAATCCCAGCATTCTTCGAGAACAAACCGAACGCCTGTTGTCCGCGCCCAATGCAACAAGGTTTACTCGTCAGTTTTTGGGAGGTTGGCTTAATTTGCGTGATATGGACTTCACTCAACCGGATACAACGCTCTATCCCGAATTTGATAGCTACCTGCAATTTTGCATGTTGGCAGAATCGGAACAGTACTTTGATCAACTAGTGCGTCACAACCTGGGTGTTCGCCATATTGTGCACAGCGATTTTGCCATGCTCAACGAACGCTTGGCTGAACACTATGAACTTGCTGAAGCGTTTCAACGGCCTGACCAACCATCTGCGTCCGATGGCGTGACCGCTGCTGAACGACCGTTCCCTGCAGAGAGGTCGCGGTTGATCAAGGTCCAACTTGACAGAGAATCCAAACGTGGTGGTTTCCTGACCCAGGGGGCGATACTCAAGGTCAGCGCGAATGGAACGACGACATCACCTGTGGTGCGTGGTGCTTATGTATTGGATCGAATTCTCGGCACTCCCCCTGCTCCTCCGCCGAGCGACGTACCGTCTGTCGAGCCGGACATACGAGGTGCGACCACGATTCGCCAACAGCTTGCAAAACACCGCGACCAGGCTGCGTGCGCCGGCTGCCATGCAAAACTGGACCCGCCCGGATTCGCACTTGAGAATTACGATGTGACAGGACGATGGCGCACACACTATCGCGCGATTCCTGAGACGGTCGGCGACAAAGGTGTTAAAATACCTGGCAGCGGCGAGCGTTTGTACTCTCAAGGCCTGCCTGTCGAGTCGCATTATTCGCTAGCGGACGGGAGAGAGTTTGCAGACATCGATGGTTTTAAGCAGATTATGCTCAAAGACCAGCAGCAGTTAGCCCGCTGCGTTGTGAGCAAACTCATAACCTATTTGACTGGTGCCACACCGGACTTTGCCGATAGAGAGATCGTGGATCAAATTGTGTCGGAAGCGGCCCCAAGCCAATACGGCATGAGGGACTTGATTCATGGAGTCATTCAAAGCCGTGTATTCACGCACAAGTAGCCAGTGTTTCCCCAGTCCGAAAGCTGAAAAATGAACTCAGTCCACAAAAGCCACCTACCACGACGGACCCTGTTGAAAGCGGCTGGAATATCGCTGTCGTTGCCATGGCTTGACTCCATGCAGCCAGCTTTGGCTGCGGAGGCGGTTCAACCCAAACGATTTCTAGGAGTCCTGAACTACTTTAGCTTTCATACGCCATTTTTCTTTCCCAAGGAATCTGGCAGTGACTACACGCCGTCACCCTACTTGGAGCTCTTGAAGGATCATAAGGATGACTTTACGGTCATCTCGGGGCTCAATCATCCCGATGTTCGTGATGGCCATTCGTCTGACAAATCGTTCTTTACTGGGGCACCTCACCCCGGTTCGCCATCGTTTCGAAACACGGTTTCCATCGACCAAGTCGCAGCCGAATCGATCGGGCACGCAACGCGATATCCGTCGCTTAACTTTTCGACAAGCGCTTCGTATAGCTGCAGTTACTCGCGAAATGGAGTAGCCCTACCGCCTGAAACAAGTCCAGCGAAGGCCTTTGCCAAGTTGTTTATCAACGGATCTGCCGAACAAGTCGCTGAAGAGGTGATGCGAGTCAAAGAGGGGCAGTCGATTCTCGATCGTATCGGTTCGGAGGCGAAGCGATTGGAGCGTGCAGTTGGCCCAACGGACCGAGATAAGCTGGACCAGTATTTTTCAAGTGTACGAGACTTGGAGAAACGCATGGTCCGCGCTGAGAGTTACGCGAGCCAACCAAAGCCAGATGCACGGACGCCACCGATCGATGATCCGCGCCCAGGCGAAGACATCGTGCGATTCGGACTGTTGCTGGAGGTAGCACGACTGGCAATGCAAGTCGACTTAACGCGAATCGTGACGCTTTACTACGTTGGGAGTAGCAAGACGCCTTCACAGCCCGGAGCAAACTTCGCGTACCACGATCTCAGCCATCACGGCCAGAACTCCGACAAGATTGACCAACTGGCAGTCCTTGAGAGGGATCTGTTACGACAATGGGGCGGCTTCCTGAATCGGATGAAGGAGACAGGTGATGGTCCATCTCGATTGTTGGACCATACGTTTGCGGTGGTAGGTGCAGGAATGGGGAACGCATCGAGCCATGATGCGACGAATCTTCCGTTGATTGTTTCCGGCGGGAAATTCCGGCATGGGCAACACCTTGCCCACGACCCAAAGAACCCACCGCCGCTTTGCAACTTATGGGTAGACGCCTTGCAACATCTCGGCATCGAGTCCGATACGTTCGGCAGTAGCACGGGAACGCTGAGCGGACTGAGCTAGAATTACTCAAGTTTCTATCACAGCCTTGACCTCTGATTCAGTCCAATTGTCGTCAAGATGGTGTCCGAAATCCGAAATAAGTGCATTCACTCGCCAATGCTGAATTGCGTCCATTAACCACACTTTCGGCCGATGGTTGGTGAACTGGTCCGCGGCGTCGATCCGGAATTTAAGGTATACAGATGAGGGCACATCGTACGTCCAAATTTGCCTCGAAAGTTTACGTAAAGGATGGGTTTTCCCTCCGAGACCTTCCCCAAACCAAGCATATTCCCCGAGCAATTCGGCCGAGTCTCCAAAACAATATGCAGTCGTGCTCGTAGCACGGCAGGCGAATTCCCACCCTGCTTCTGTTGGCAACCTATACAATCGCCCTGCCGCTTTCTCCTCGGGAATTTCGGATAGCTTCTTGCAAAACGAAACCGCGTCGCCCCAGCTAAACTATTTCACAGGTAACTGGCTACCGTTGAAGCGGCTCCGAGTCGTTCCCATCACTTTTTCATACTCGAGCTGGGTCACCTCGAACACTTCTAGGTAGTAGGACTTGCTAATCGTAATGTCATGAAGCGTTTCGTTGTCATTTCTTCCGACCTCTTCGAGACCCGCCACCATCGCAAACGAACCAGCAATGAGACATTCTTTGGTTAACTGAAATGCAACCGCTGACCTGCTCGGCGGCATGGACCTAGGATGCACTCGTTTCCATAGCAACAGCAGTCAATCCCGAAAGGCGAACGCAACAAGTGCGCCGCCTCGTGGGCGAGCACTCTTGCCTCCGCCAGCTGAAATGACCACGTACTGACGACCTTGGACCATGTAAGTGCTTGGGCTTGCGTTGCCGCCAAAGGGTAATTTTGTTTTCCAAAGAACCTTACCGGTCTCCTTGTCGAACACTCGGAAGGTCTCGTCCGCTGTCGCTCCAATGAAGATCAAGCCTCCTGAGGTCACCAGTGGGCCGCCGTAGTTCTCTGTACCTGTTGGCGGGATTCCCCTCGCTGTTAGTTCTGGATATTCACCTAGCACCACCTTCCATTTGATCTCGCCCGTATTGAGGTCCACCGCATTTAAAGTGCCCCAGGGCGGCTTGATCGCTGGATATCCTTCACTGTCTAGCCAGCGACGGAATCCGCCAAAGGCATAGCCCGGTCCTTCGTCGTCAGTGACGAGCGCAGCAGGCTTGCGTGGTGCTGATTCAACACTCGTTACCGATTGCGGTGCGCCTTTGCTGAGGACATAGTCGATAATTGCAGCGCGCTTCGCCTCTGGCATGTCCGAATAAGAAGGCATACGCCCACCACCCTTGCGCGTGATCTGCTCAATCTCGGCGCGAGGCTTCCGCTTTTCAATGTCGACTAGCGAAGGAAACTTCAACTCAAGATTGCCCTTTAACTCCAATCCGTGACAAACGCCGCAATAGATCATGTAATCTCGCTCGCCGGGTATCAGCTTCGAGCCATCTGCATGCCGGGTCTCGATCATTTGTAGCAGCCAAGGTATTTCGTTGACGTTGACGTAATAGATCCCATCTGGATCCGCCGCCCCACCACCCCATTCCATGCCACCGTCAAAGCCCGGAAACATCACCGTCTCACGTAGACTTGGTGCGGGGAAAGGCCCATAGTTGGGTGCTGCTAAGATCCGATCTCGCGTCAACTGTTGGGTCTCGGCAGAAATGTTCGAGACGTCATCTAGAGTGTAACTCTGCCGCATCAGTGGCGGTGGTTTCGTTGGGAAAGGCTGGGTCGGCCAACTTTCCTCGCCGATTAAATCGGATTGAGGAACAGGCAGCTCCTCGATGGGCCAAAGCGGTTCTCCAGTAACGCGGTCGAATACGAAAAGCAGTCCATGCTTCGTTCCTTGTGCTACCGCATCGATTCGCTTTCCGCCGTGATTGACGGTCAGCAAAACAGGTGGGCACGGCAAGTCTTTGTCCAACAAATCGTGATGCACGATTTGAAAATGCCATAGCCGTTCTCCTGTGACAGCGTTTAGCGCGAGTAGGCAGTTGGCGAACAGGTTGGCCCCTTTTCTTTTGCCTCCGTAGAAGTCCGGTTCCGCCGTCTTGGTCGCAACGTAAACGATGCCGCGTTTCTCATCCAGTGACTGACCGCACCAAGGCATTAGCCCCGTCGCGTTCTCATGTGCGTCTGCAGGCCAAGTGTCGTAACCCACCTCGCCGGGCCGTGGGATCAAGTGGAATGTCCAACGCAGTTCGCCCGTCCTGACATCGAACGCTCGAACCGCCCCCTTGCCTCCAAGTCCACCGACGATCAGAACATCTTTGTAGACGATACCAGGTGTGTTCAGGCCTGAACCAAGATTGATCGAGCCATTTCCACCGAAACTTCGGATTGTTTTCCCGGTTTCCGGATCCAAGGCGAACAGTAAGCCATCTACCGAGGTAAATAATCTCTGCTCGCCACCGCTTTCATTTGCCCAGTAAACCAATCCTCGCTGCCGCGCGCGACCGGGCGCCGTGTTTTCATTCGCAGGATCCCATTTCCAGATTTCCTTTCCGGTAGCCGCGTTAAGTGCAACCACCTTCCGCGATTGGGTAGGCGTGTAGAGCCGTCCGTCGATGATGAGGTTGTTTGCCTGATATTCGTCCGCGTCTCCCGTATCGTAAGTCCAAGCCACTTCCAGGCGATCGACGTTCGAGCGATTGATCTGTTCGAGTTTCGAATAGAGATTGCGTTCTTTTCCCCCGAGATAAACCGGCCAATCAGAGTCCTGAGCGAGAACCACGCTTTGCCAACTACTACAGACGGCGATCAAGAGGATTTTAAACAGGAGAGTACGATACAAAACATGGACCTTTCAAAAGAACTGCCTCAAGATTGTATAGCAGACTTGAAGGCAGTTGGGCTTTCTTGACTGGGGTCTAGTTCATTTTTTCTTTTAAACGCGTGAATGCCAGGGAGACTTGGCGTTTCCACATTTCTACTTCGTCGATGTCTCGCTCCTCTACCGCATGTTCGAGCAACTCCAATTTCGACAAAAACACCTTAACTCGCATCTGCTGAAAACGCGAAAGCGGCTTTCCTCTTAAGTAACTACTGACCGCATACTTGTGCGCCCAGTCCTCCTGCAATGGTATCCAAAAATCGACAGCGTCCCATTCTCGTCCCGCACATGCCGAAATCAACTCGGCATGGTTTGCGGTCATCTCTTTGCGGATTTCGCTCACAGG
>JANMNR010000773.1:0-4205 GCA_031368325.1 Pirellula sp. | reverse complement strand
CCGTTGTTGGAACAAACAACACGCCAAGTCCGATTTTGGACCTTGCGACTTCAACTTCAACGATCGCAATTACGACTGCACAAACCATTATCGATGTCAACGTTACGGTTAATCTGCCTCACACGTGGATGAGCGATATGGTTGTGACGCTGATTGGACCAGACAACACCAGAGTTGTGCTTGCGTCCGCACTCGGCGGCAGCGCAGATGGGTACATTAATACGATATTCGACGATGAGGCAGCGACTCCGATTGCTGCTGGAGTGTTCCCGTTTACAGGCTCGTTTAGGCCCGCTGCTTTGCTGTCCGCCTTCGATGGGAAATCGACGCTTGGCAATTGGGTTCTCGAGGTTGTTGACAACGTCGGATCTGATGACGGTACGATTGTGTCTTGGTCGCTTAACTTTGATGCACCCGACCGTGGCCAATTCACAAATGCCGAAGGCTTTGTCGGTCTGGACCTTGCAGCCGGCATCACTCAAGTTCCGTTGATTCCAGTCGGCGCTTGGGATTACACATTGCCAGCAGACGGTGTGCGTCAAGTTACGCAAATAACAACCGCTCCCGTACGCGGGACAAATTATGGATTGCTCTTCGGAAACTTTGCCCCAACGGCGATGGCCATTTCTAACAGTAGTGTCCCGGAGAATAGTGCTGTAGCAACACTTGTTGGACGATTTACTACAACGGATCCAAACCGCCGCGATACGTTTACATACACGTTGCAATCTGGCGCCGGCGATAACGATAACGGAGCATTCTTTATAGTCGGCGACTCCTTATTCACTTCGTCGAGCTTCGACTTCGAAACGCAACCAACACTTTCTATTCGTGTGCGTTCGACCGATTCCGGGGATCTCACTTTCGAACGACCCTTTACGATCAACGTGGGTGATGTTAACGAGTCACCTACTGGATTGACGTTAACACCGGCTTTGCTGCCTGAAAACGAACCGGCTGGATTTACGATCGGAACTCTTAGCGCAAACGACCCAGATGCTGGCGATACGATCCTATATCAGATGTCCAACGGTTTGGGCGCAATAGACAATGGACTTTTTCAGATTCAAGGGAATCAACTAAAGTCCAGAGTGACTTTGGATTTCGAAACTCGCAGCACCTATTCCATTCGCGTGCGTGGCACCGACCAATCAGGCTTGAGTATCGAAGGCGTTCTGATCGTTAATGTTACGGATGTTAACGAAAGACCAATTGATATTACCCTGACCGGATCCGAACTCTTTGAAAACGCACCAATCGGAACCCCGATTGGAAACTTCCGAGTAACGGATCTCGATGCGAATGACTCCAACGTCTTAACTCTGGTTTCCGGAGCAGGTTCGAACGACAACGCCAAGTTTGCAATCGTAGGAGGAGAGTTGAAGAGCAATGCATCACTCGATTTTGAGACGCAAACCGCTTACTTTATTCGAGTCAGAGCAACCGACTTGGGAGGTTTGTGGATAGAAAAGCAATTCAGTGTTTCCGTTTTGAATGTGAATGAAACACCTGTCGGTGTTTCAGCAACACCTTCCACGGTGAACGAAGGACTGGCAATCAACACGACGGTAGGCAGTTTTACCACTTCGGACCCCGACGCATTCGGCACATTCAAGTACGAACTGGTTACTAACGCGGCGTATCCAGGAAATCAAAAATTCACAATTTCGGGAAGCCAATTGAGGACTGCTGCGGTCTTTAATTTCGATGTGCAAAATTCCTATTCCATTTTGGTTCGCTCGACGGATCAGGGTGGGCTATCCGTGGACCAAGTTCTCGTGATCGGCGTACTAAACGTCAACGATCCTCCATCCGATATTGGCTTAAGCAACCGCAGTATTGCGGAGGACAAGCTGTCGGGTAGTTTGGTTGGCAACTTTTCAACCGTCGATCCTGATGGTTCCGACACATTTACTTACAGGCTTGTCGCGGGTAACGGTGCGTCCGACAATGTCAGTTTTTCGATCGTCGGAAATCAACTATTGACGAACACAGCCCTTAATTTTGAGCTCAAACCGAGTTATTCGATTCGAGTACAAAGCAGAGACTCGGGTGGGGTTGTAATAGAAAAGGTATTTGTGGTTGATGTAACCAATGTTAACGAGGTACCGACTGGTCTTACTCTGACGCCGGCTACGATTCCGGAAAACAGTTCACTCGGAACCGTTGTAGGCTTATTTGCAACGCAGGATCCCGATGTTAGCGATACCTTTACGTATAGCTTCGCAACTGGTACTGGCTCTGCGGATAACGACAAGTTCACCCTTGTTGCTGGTTCGCTTCGGGCCAACGCATTTTTCGACTTTGAGTTGGTTGCGAGCTATTCGGTTCGCATCAAAACAACGGACGCGGGCGGATTAACCACAGAGGTGCCGTTTGTCATTTCAATCACTAACGTCAACGAAGCGCCATTCAATCTGAACCTGTCTGGTGTCCTGCCAGAGAACACACCTTTAAATGTGGTGGCTTTGAGTGTAAGCGCTTCGGATAGTGATGTGGGTGACACGCTTAGCTATTCGCTGGTGAGCGGTTCTGGCTCGAATGACAATTCAAAGTTTGCTTTTAATTCCAATGGCGGACTACGTCACCTACAACCGGTCGACTACGAAAAGCAATCGTCTTACTCCATTCGTGTGCGGGCGACGGACCTAGGAGGTTTATTCGCCGAACAAACTTTCACGATTGGAGTTGTTGACCAAAACGAGGCTCCGACGGCAATAAGCCTAAATCCAAGTAACTTAAGCGAAAATGCACCAGCCGGGACTTCGATTGGATTCCTCGCCACAGTAGACGAAGATGCTTTGGACTCGTTTACATACAGTTTAGTTTCCGGTGCTGGCTCGAACGACAATGCTAGTTTCAACGTGGTGGGAGGTGAGATTCGCGCTCTCGCCAGCTTCGACTTCGAAACCAAAAACAGCTATCAGATTCGAGTCAAAACGGCCGACGTCGGCGGCCTTTCTACCGAAAGTTCCTTTCTGATCTCCATCAAAGATGAGAACGAAACGCCTTCATCGATCGCCCTTTCGAATGCGTCCATTGCGGAGAACGCGCCGAACGCACAGGTGGGTTTGCTTTCAACTGCGGACGTCGATGCGGGCGAAACCTTTGTTTATTCGCTGGTGTCTGGTGCCGGCTCAACGGACAACGGCAGCTTCGCTATCGTCAATAATCAAATTCAGGCTACGTCACCCTTCGACTTTGAGTCCAAGAGTTCCTACAGCGTTCGTGTGCGCAGCACAGACCGAGGCGGGTTGTCTACCGAAAGTCCGTTTGTCATTTCTGTGACCGATGTGAATGAGTTGCCGACAAACCTACAGCTGTCCTCGAAAAACATTACTGAAAATCTTGCTATCGGAACGCTTATTGGCTCGCTGACCGCTACGGATCCAGATACCGCCGACAGCCTGACATTCCGATTTGTAAGCGGCAGCAACGATAATGCAAAGTTTAGCTTGAGCGGCAATCAACTTCTCTCCGCCGATGCCTTTAACTTTGAGACAAAGTCGAGCTATCGCGTTGATATCCAAGTCGTCGACAAGTCGTCCGATGGCCCGACTCAGACCTTTTCCATTACGATCAATGATGCCAATGAACCGATCACCGATTTAGGTCTCTCGGCATCCAACGTCAATGAAAACGTAGCCGCGGGTAGCCTCATTGGCCTGCTGACAGCCGTGGATCCTGATGCCTCTGAGACTTTCCAATTCAGCCTGGTTGACGGAGCCGGAGCAGCGGACAACAGCAGGTTCTCGATCGTTGGCAATGAGATGCGTCTAATGTCATCCCCGAATTTCGAATTGCAGTCCAGTTACGCCATTCTTGTTCGCGGTATCGATCGTGGGGGGCTTTCCCTAGTTAAGAACTTTATTGTCAATGTTGGCGATTTGCCAGAAGCACCCTCGAGCCTTGTGCTGAGTAATTTCCGAATCAACGAGAACGCTAGTCCCCTGTCTGAAGTAGGCGCATTTAGTGCTACCGACCCAGATGTTGGAGATACGTTGACTTATACCTTTGTAACAGGTGAGGGGGCGACAAATAACAACCTGTTCAATTTGACCAATGGCAACTTGGTTGCGAAGTCAGGCTTTGACTTTGAGACAACACCGAATTTGTTCGTTCGTGTTCGTGCGACAGACTCAACACAAAGATTCACCGAAGACGTCTTTGTGATTGTGGTGGATAACGTCAACGAAACGCCCAGC
>JANMNR010000754.1:0-8232 GCA_031368325.1 Pirellula sp. | reverse complement strand
GTCCTTCAGATAGAAACTCACCGTGCCGGGCTGATTGCCCTTTGCAAGTCGAACACTGGCAGCCACATAGTAGGGTTTGGTGATCTCGACATCCTGATCCGAAAAAACAGGACGTTCTGCAAGGGTGCCATCTGCCAACTCGCCAACGATCTGCATAACCAGTGTTTGCGGCTTGCGCCTTGACACATGGCCCGTTACTCCGAATCCCCAGCCGGCATGACTGCGATCACCATCCCACTTACCAAGGATCGTACGCACGGATGCGGCATCGTCTACCGAACGGAGCTGAAAGAACGCCTCTACGGTAAAGTCCCCCACGTCCATTCCTTGTGCGCTGGGAATCGAAAGCTTCAATTCTGGATTGTTGGCCACAAACCGAACAGCTTGCCCGTTTCGATAAGGGAGTTTGGCCGTCTCAATCACCTGACTGTCTTGCTGCGCCTGCATTGCCGAAATCATGTCGCTTTGCCTGGCAATGAATTCAATCGAGTTCTTTAGTTCTGTGTCAGTTGGTGACCGACCATAAACGCGCCGCCATGCCGAGGCGACTTGCGTCGTAATGTCACTCGAATCTTTGCGAACCAACTGCGCCAGCTTGCGAGCATGTGCCAACATCGTCTCGCTATTGATGAGTAGCAGCGATTGAACCGGCGTCGTGGTTGTGTTCCTGGATGAGTTGCTCGAAAAGAACAAAGGCAGGTCAAAGCTATCGAGCAATTCGTCCGGTGAATTTCGCATGACACGAGTGTAAATAGTGCGGCAAGCGGCGTCAGGCATCAACGCTGGTCCGCCATCCACATCGTTCAATTGCCCAGTCGCAACAAGAATGGAATCGCGAATCTTCTCAGCCGATAGTCGCTTGGTATCGGCTCGCCAGTAGTAACGATTCGCCGGGTCGATGGTCTGGTATTGGGCTAATGAGGCGTGGCTCGTCGATTGCTGGTATGTAGCCGAGTTGAG
The DNA here is from genome assembly GCA_031368325.1 of Pirellula sp. Lineage (GTDB taxonomy): Bacteria > Planctomycetota > Planctomycetia > Pirellulales > Pirellulaceae > JBKCUI01. The sequence continues at coordinate 7,272 of JANMNR010000754.1, read as the reverse complement.
AATCATCCGATGCAAGGACTTTAGGCTCCAACCGTTCTTCATAAACTCATTTGCTAACCAGTCGAGCAACTCGGGATGGCTCGGTGACTCTCCAAGTCGACCGAAGTCGCTAGCGTTTGCTGCAAGCCCGCGACCAAAGTGACTCTGCCAGATGCGGTTGACCATGACGCGGGCCGTTAACGGGTTGTTGTTCTGAGTCAGCCATTTTGCGAGTGCCGCTCGTCGCCCCGTAGACTGTTCGGAACCTGGAATAGACTCAATCACGGCAGGGCCCTCCGCTAGGATCGTTGGAAATCCCGGCTCGATCGGGTCTTGAGGTCTTTTGGGAATGACGGTCGGTGGGGGAACCGGACCGACGTCCTTTACCGACAAGGCGACCGGCAAACTCTTTGGCCGAGCCTCAGAAAACGTCTCAATCTTCCTCCGCAACTCAAGCACTCGATCCTTGATCTCACCCTTTAGCTCACCCTCAAGCCCCTTGTACTCGGCTTCAACTTGCAGCTGAACGAGCAACGCTAGTTGCTTCTCATACGGCGTTTGCTCACTCGTAGGTTTTCGCACTATAGCTTGCACGTCTTCCGGAAAGCGATTGATGGCTTGATTCTTGAGCTTGTCGCGAAAAGGTGCTTCGATCGTATCAATTTCGGCTTGATACTCCGCGATGCTCGATTTCCAAAGACTCTCTTTTGAAAGAAAAGATTCTATCTCTTCAGGAGTCGCGATCGTCCTTTGCTCTGGCAAAATGGGAGCAAAGAAGGCTTTCAATCGAAAGTAGTCTTTGCGAAGCAATGGATCGAATTTGTGGTCGTGGCACTTGGCGCACTGCAATCCAAGCCCCATAAACACGTCCGCCGTCGTATCGGTAATGTCCTCCACGATCGTAGTCCATTGTCCTGGCGCATCGCGAATATTCCATTCATAGACCCAGTGGCGAAGATAGCCAAGTGCGACACGAGCTTCCAAATCTTCGGGAAAGAGCTCGTCTCCAGCGATTTGTTCTTGAACAAAGCGATCATACGGCTTGTCGTCATTCAGCGACTTGATCACGTAGTCGCGATATCGCCAAGCGTCTGGTCGAAAGCCGTCGGCACGGTAGCCATCCGAATCTGCATAACGCACCAAATCGAGCCATTGCCGAGCTGCGTTTTCACCGTATCCTCGAGAAGCCAATAAGGAGTCCACCAGTTTCTCATAAGCATCCGTCGCTTGATCGGTTACGAACGCGTCGACCTGTTTTGGTGTCGGAGGGAGGCCAACTACATCCAGATACAGCCGCCGAACCAGCGCCATCCGATCTGCTGTAGCTGCGGGCGTGATTCCTGCCGATTGCATGCGATGGAGTGTGAAGTGATCGATACTGTTTCGAACCCATTCACCGTTTTCGTTCACTAAGTTCGCAGTCGGTATCGCGACGTCGCGGACAGGTTGGATGGCCCACCACGCGCGGTCTTCGTCGTCGAATTGGGTTCGAGGTTTGACAAGCGATGCATTGCTGCCTGGCCACGGGGCGCCTTTGGAAACCCAGCTCGACAACATGGCGACTTCGCTTTCCTCCAAGGGTTTGGTCGGAGGCATTTCGAAAGACTGATAACGGATCGCGTCGATAAGCAGACTTTCATCCGGTTTGCCAGGTACAAGAGCCGCCCCGCTTTCGCCACCTTGCAACATTGCCGCCAGGGAGTCCAATCGCAAGCTACCCTTTTGCTTGGCTTCGCCGTGACAACTCCAGCATTTTTCAGCTAGCAACGGCCGCACTTTGTTTTCAAAGAAGCGCATGTCCTCGTCGGAGATCGCTTGCTTTGCGGCAACGGGATCATCCGCATGGGCAGAGATTGAGACAGAAGCCAAGCTTAGAATCAAAAGAAAGTAGAACCGAATCAACATAGCGTTGCGCATCATGGGTTGGTTGGCAGTCCCGCGATAAACACAGGATCAAAGGAATCATTATCGTCGGCGGCATCCTGCAAGAACAGGCCTTCGACCTGTGCGCCAATGGAATACCCCAAGTCGGACAAATCGATACCGACCGCGATGATTTTGGCGGGAATGCCATGGATAGGTCCGCCGAAATGCGGCACTCGGTTGGCTTGCGTCAGTGAATTGTTGCGAGGCATCCTAGCTCACTCCTGCGTCGAGCGTTAGCAGGCTCGCGATCCAACATACAAGCTGAAACAGTGACTGACGCATCGTCAAATGGCAGAACGAATTGCGCCAGCCATGATCGGTGTGCCCTCGGTCACGCGATCTTCGAATGGTCATTATGCTTTTGGCTTTGTTACTGGACTTTCCTCGTTGATCGATGACTTATCTGCAGTCTCTTGGTCCGTGAAAAGTCGACGTATCCTGATGGAATACACCCTACGCCTTCCAGCGTTGAGTAACTTCGGCAACACGTCTTCCGAGAAGCACAGCAGTCTGCCGGTCTCCTTGCCCAATGTTGGGTTGGTCCATATTGGACTGAGCCATGGCTCCGCTGTAGCTTGCAAGACGATTGGTTTTGTCCGGTGTTGCACCCTCGGCCATGACGCCCGTGCCAACCCAAATCATGCTGTGCTGCATGGCATTAATCATCAAGCTGGTTAGGGTGTTCAGTTTGTCACCTGAAAGCCCTCCGGAATGGGTAAAGCCAGCGGCAATCTTATCCTTCCAACCTTGCTGGTACCAAATACCGCCGCAGGCATCGATAAAAGTCTTGAATTGCGCGGCATAGCCGCCCATGTAGGTAGGCGTCCCAAACACAATCGCGTCCGCTGAGTTGAGGGCTTCGACGATAGCATCGTTCTTCCACCGCCCGGCCTGGATATCTTCGCCAACAATGCGAAGCAATTTGACTTCGGTGCCAACAACGGATTTCGCTCCGTCCGCCACGGCTTCTGCAACTTGTTGGGTGTGTCCGGTGGCTGAAAAATAGACGATAGCAATCGAGGTCATGGTAACTTAATTTCGTGAAAAGGAGTGGATAGGAAATTGTTTGGTTGAGAATGATTGGGATCGAGTAGCTTAATTCTTCGAGAGCGATCGCTTCGGCACGGCCAATCATCGAAAGGAGTGTAAGATGGTGGAGTAGAATTAGCAAGTTTGCATCTTTGTCTACGATACGTCGGATAATTGCGTATTTCATGTCCAAATGCAATTTGATCCAACGTCCGGTTGCTCGGTGGAAGCAATACTTGCTGTAATCTCTGGTCAAGTAGAATGTATTCATGCTCCTTCATTTTTCGAACAACCCGTTACGTCGAACTTCGCCGTCAGAAATAGGGCGTTAGCGAACGGATGCTGCCTCAATAACTGGATTACACAGATATCGTGCATCGAATGGATTATCTAGAGGTGCCACGACAAGGCAATCAACTGTCCGCATCCAAGGCTTATCCATAGTAAATTTTTAGTAGAAGCATTCCGCTTAATGATGTCCCAACGCTAAAATGAATCCGGGTTTCGACAGTCTCGTAACCTAGAGCCGCTGACGGCTCCCCTCATTCCCACTAGCCTAAGCAGCTCGGGCAACCATGCATTCCATCCTATTGCTCGGCGCGGGCAAAATCGGTCTTGCTACCGCCTCACTTCTGGCTGACACCGGTGACTATGATGTATTGGTAGCAGATATTGACCAGGCGTCATTGGCAAGAGTCTCAGAAACGACGTCGGCCCGAACAGTCTGTTTGGCTGCTGACGACCTAGATGCGCTTCGTCGAGCGATGAAAGGCAGACGCAGCGTGATGAGCGCGATGAGTTTTGCACTCAATCCAGGTATCGCACAGGTCGCGATCGAAATGGGTTGTAGTTACTTCGATCTTACGGAAGATGTTCAGACAACGCGTGCGACTCGTGAAGTCGCGCAGGCCGCAAAACCCGGACAGATTTTCATGCCGCAGTGCGGACTTGCACCAGGCTTTGTTTCTATCTCAGCGTTTGATCTGGCCGAGAAGTTCGATGAGTTACATGAAGTTCGGTTGCGCGTCGGCGCATTGCCGGTCTTTCCGACCAATGAAATGAAATACAACCTAACATGGAGCACCGACGGGCTAATCAACGAATATGGAAATCCGTGCGAAGCGATTCACGACGGCAAATTGATTGACGTGCTACCACTCGAGGGCTACGAGACGTTTAGTATGGATGGCACGGACTACGAAGCCTTCAATACATCGGGCGGTGTGGGGACGCTAGCCGAGACACTTGAGGGTCGAGTGAGAACTCTGAACTACAAGACAATTCGCTATCGAGGGCATCGCGACTTGATGAAGTTTTTGATGTTTGAACTTCGTTTAAACGAGCGCCGAGCCTTGCTCAAGGATGTTTTTGAAAATGCCATCCCGATGACTCCGCAGGACGTCGTTCTGATTTTTTGTACGGTAAAGGGAATGAAAAATGGGTGGTTAACGGAGATCACAGACGCGCGAAAGGTTTATGCCAAAGAGTTTCGTGGGCGATCCTTTAGCGCCATCCAACTCACGACGGCATCGAGCTTCTGCGCCATGCTCGATTTGCATGTCAACGGGCACTTACCCAAGCAGGGATTCGTCAAACAAGAAGACGTTCCCATGTCCATTTTTCTTAAAAATCGATTCGGTGTTTGCTACCATTCTTCGAATGCAAGTGAACCGTCAAAGACAGGAACAAAAGATGCTTGATTTATCAAAGCCCAAAGGCCTATACATCGGCGGCAAAGTCGTACAGACGTATGGACCTGATCTCATCTGCAAGAGCTGCATCGATGGCCAGACGCTCGCGACGATTTCGGCCGCCAAGCCGAATGATGTGGATAACGCAATTGAGAAGGCGCACAAGGCATTCGAGGCATGGCGTTCGGTACCTGCACCGCTACGTGGCGAATTTGTTCGACGGTTTGGCAACCAACTTCGAAAACACAAGGCCGATTTGGCGAACGTGGTAGCGATGGAGGCGGGCAAGATCACCAGCGAGGCGATGGGTGAAGTGCAAGAGATGATCGACATCTGCGATTTTGCAGTCGGTCTTTCCCGGCAACTTTACGGATTGACCATCGCCAGCGAACGTCCTCAGCATCGAATGATGGAGCAGTGGCATCCACTTGGAGTGGTAGGCGTGATCAGCGCCTTCAACTTTCCCGTGGCCGTTTGGGCTTGGAACGCGTCGATCGCTTTCGTATGCGGTGATGCGGTCGTTTGGAAGCCGAGCGAAAAAACGCCACTCTGCGCGGTCGCTTGCCAACAGATCTTACAATCCGTTGTCGCGCTAAGCGACGATCTTAACGTCCCAGAAGACCTGTCATGTGTCATCCTGGGCGATAGCCATGTTGGAGAGGCATTGATCGAAAATCCCCGCGTGCCGTTGGTGAGCGCGACTGGCAGCGTTCGTATGGGGAAACGGGTCGCTCAGGTTGTCGGGGCTCGGCTGGGTCGATCTATTTTAGAACTCGGCGGTAACAACGCGATGATTGTCACGCCGACCGCAGAAATCGAATTGGCCGTCCGAGCGATTATCTTCTCGGCATTCGGAACCTGTGGCCAACGATGTACCACATTGCGCAGGCTGATCATACACCGGTCCCTGTTCGAAGAGCTGCTAAAGAGACTCTGCTCGATCAGCCAAAAACTGCCGATCGGTGACCCGCGAGACAAGGGCGTTTTGATTGGCCCATTGATAGATAAACAGAGCTACGATGCAATGCGTCTTGCGATCCAAACGGCTATCGACCAAGGTGGGACGGTTGTTGGTGGTGATCGGATAATGGATGGCGTTCCCGAAGGTGGATACTATGTGAAGCCTGCCGTCATCGCAATTTCCGCCAGTGCTGATATTTTGAAACAGGAGACCTTTGCTCCCATTCTTTACTGCATGCCCTATGATTCACTCGACGAAGCGATTGCGATCCAAAACGGAGTGTCACAGGGGCTTAGTAGCGCTATTTTCACTTCCGATATTCGAGAGGCCGAGCGTTTTCTTGCCGTCTCCGGCAGCGACTGCGGCATCGCCAACGTAAATATAGGAACCAGTGGCGCAGAGATCGGCGGTGCATTCGGCGGCGAGAAGGAAACTGGCGGTGGTCGAGAAAGCGGAAGCGATAGTTGGAAGGCTTATATGCGGCGCAGCACCAACACGATCAACTACTCCCGTGAGTTACCGCTAGCGCAAGGAGTCAACTTTGACTTCTAGCCGTTCGTCAATGTCGCTGGAATTGATCAAGGATTCAGAATCGTTCGACATCCCGTCTACAATCGTAGCGATGTTTAAGTCGCTGCAACAAACGCTTGAAGGAACGATATCGTGGGACGAAGGGACTAGGCGACTGTACGCTACAGACGCTTCTGTCTATCGCGAATTGCCTTTGGCGGTCACGATTCCTCGAAACGACGCGGACATTGTCAAGATTGTCCAATTTGCGGACAAGCACGATGTCGGTCTTATCCCGCGCACAGCAGGTACGTCACTTGCTGGTCAAGTCGTCGGCAATGGGATCGTGATCGACATGTCGCACCATTTTCAGGACGTCCTTGAAATCGATCCCGAGAGTGCTTGGGTCTGGGTGCAGCCTGGGATAGTCAGAGACGACTTGAATCGTATCCTGGCGCCGCATGGCGTTTTCTTTGCACCCGAGACATCGACCTCCAATCGAGCCATGATCGGCGGCATGATTGGAAACAATTCTTGCGGTTCCAATTCAATCAAGTATGGAAGCACGCGTGAGCATCTTATGGAGATCCGTGCTGTATTGTCGGATGGAACCCAAGCTTGGTTCGGTCCGGTGGATGAACCCTCGCTTCAGAAAATTCTTGGCCGAAGTGGTCCGGCAGTTGACCTTCAAACGAAGATTTACCGGCAGTTGTGTGAGCTATTGAGCAATCCGCAAAATCAACACTCGATTCTTGACGGTTTTCCTTCTAAAACGATCCCGCGTCGAAATACGGGCTATGCCCTCGACATGCTACTGCATCAAAGCCCATTTAAAATGGACGGCGACAACCTCAACCTTTGCTCGCTTATCGCCGGTTCGGAGGGGACTTTAGCGATCGTCACCGCTGCGAAACTGCGGCTTACGAGGCTCCCTCCGAATAACAAGCTGCTGATCTGTATTCATTGCGATTCTATCGATGAATCGCTGCGGGCAAACTTGGTCGCGCTCAAATATGCTCCGTCGGCAAGTGAACTGATCGACCGATTTATCCTCGATGCTGGCAGGAAGCCACGGCTCGCTGCCTCCGGAACCAGCGCCTCACAATGCTGCGGCGGTGCTCTATACCTCTGGCGCAACCGGCCCGGCCAAGGGTGTGCGCTACCGCCACCGACAAC
>JANMNR010000650.1:0-2291 GCA_031368325.1 Pirellula sp. | reverse complement strand
CAGATTCCGCATGTGCCTCGTGCCATAATCTAATGGACCCTGTAGGTTTTTCACTCGATAATTACGACGCTTTGGGGCGATGGCGGCAGTTTGACGACGGACAGCCTCTAGAAACTTCGGGGGTCATGCCGGACGGCTCCCCGGTCCACGACGCCGGGACGTTGGAGGCCTGTATCCTCAAACGCCCCAAGGTTTTCGCGGGTACCATGACAGAAAAACTGCTAACTTTTGCGATTGGGCGGGGTGTCGAGCATCGAGATGGCCCAGAAGTGAGAAAGATAGTAGATTACGCTGAGGCGCAAGACTTTCGATTTTCGTCGATCGTTCACGGAATTGTATTGAGCAAGCCATTCTTGATGAGGGACTCTGAATGACCATCTTCAAAAAAGCATTATCCCGTCGAACACTGTTGCGAGGAACGGGTGCGGCACTTGCCTTGCCACTCCTGGATGCAATGGTTCCCGCCATGACAGCCCGGGCTGCATCGCCGGCATCGTCGGAACAACTACGCAGAATCGGATACATTTATATTCCGATGGGATGCAACCCCAAAGAATGGATGCCAAAGGGTGACACGCTAGATGTCTTGCCATCAAGCCTGTCACCTCTAGAGGATGTCAAATCGCAGGTGACTGTGCTCAGTAGCATGGACTTGCAGAATGCTTACCCAGGTTCTCACGCGACTTCCAATTCTGCGTTTCTTAGTGCGGCGAGGGCCAAACTAACGGAGAGCACTGACTATTATCTTGGTACCACTGTGGACCAAATTGCCGCAAAACAAATTGGGCAATCAACGCCGCTACCATCGCTAGAATTGTCGATGGATTTGCTGTCGACCGTTGGGCAATGCGACAATGGATATGCGTGTGTCTACCAAAACAATCTATCCTGGTCGACGCCAAGTAATCCGCTCCCGGCAGAGGCCCACCCGCGGTTGGTGTTTGAGAGCCTTTTCGGTGAAGGAGGAACGCCAGAACAACGCCGTGCAGCATTGAAAAAGCGAGCGAGCCTCTTGGACTCTGTCGCGAAGGAAATCAGAAGATTGAAGCTACGTGTCGGACCGTCCGATCGGGAAAAAATCGATGGCTACCTGGATAATGTTCGTGATGTCGAACGTCGAATCCAACAAGCTGAATCTGCGGTCAAGGACAATCCATTACCTGATTTGGATCGGCCCATCGGTGTCCCGGTCGCCTATGCCGAACACGCTCGATTGATGTTCGACTTACAACTGCTCGCGTTCCAAGGTGACATTACCCGAGTAACCACCTTTCAGCTTGCACGCGAAGCCAGCAATCGAACGTATCCAGAAATCGGCGTCGCCGACCCGCATCACCCCATCACGCACCACGGCAAGGACCCGGAAAAACTAGCCAAGATCGCAAAGATCAATCAGTTTCACGTTTCGCTTTTCGCCGAGTTCCTTACGAAGCTCAAGGCAACGCCTGAGGGGAATGGCAACTTGCTCGACCACTCGCTTTTCCTATATGGAAGCGGAATGGGCGACTCGGATACGCATGACCATTCGAATTTACCAATCCTGGTTGCGGGCGGTGCCGCTGGCCGGATGCGAGGTGGCCGACATATTCGATTTGAGAATCCGACTCCGCTTTCCAATTTGCATCTGACCCTGCTCAATAAAGTAGGCGTTCCTCTAGAAACATTTGCCGACAGCAACGGTCGTATTGAAGACCTGTTCGATCCAGTGAACCTTTAGAATAGCAGACGGCTTCGCAACCCATGTTTTACCTCAAGGCCAGATCAGTCCATCTGCATGTTCGAATTCCGATTCTGTCCTGTCTGCTCTTGCCGCCGATGGCTTTGTTATTGTCGATGGGAGTGGATGCCTCGGCGACCGAGCCAAGGTTGGCAAACGCAATCGAACGAAAAGAATGGGAAGAGGCTGCGAAGCTTATCACTGACAAAGAACAACTGGAATCGACTCAGCCCGATGGTATGACCGCCTTGCATTGGGCTGCATTTCATAAAAATGCCATCTTGGCCAAACAACTCCTTGCCGCAGGCGCAGCGTGCGACGCCGCAACTCGATATGACGTAACTCCACTGTCGATTGCGTGTATGCAATCCGATGTAAAGTGCGTCTCAATGCTGGCTGCAGCTGGGGCTGACGTCAATCGAGCAAAGCAGGGGGGCGAGACACCGCTCATGACCGCGTCGCGAAATGGAAACGCCGAAGTGGTGAAAGTCCTTTTGGAACATGGCGCCAAGATTGACGCGACCGAAAAAAAGGGCCAAACCGCTCTTATGTGGGCCGCGGCAGAAGGAAACGC
>JANMNR010000615.1:0-1591 GCA_031368325.1 Pirellula sp. | reverse complement strand
CAGTGATTTCCTTATTCCAGGAAGAACAGATCTCATCCTGCATCTTGGCATCTCGGAGACTATTCCGCTTCGCAAGGTAATTCTGGCCGTCTGTGACCTATTGGACGCTGGCCGATTAGTGCGAATGTGGATTGTTGGTTCCGGCATTGAGCCCAACTCCCTTTACGATCTCATTAAGTCGCGTGGTTGGCATCGAGAGATTTTGCTGTTCGACGGCTTCGATGACTTGCAGGAATTGATTCGTGTTGCCGATTGCTGTATCGCCTCAAACCCAAGGGAGTCGATACAATACACATTGCCGATGTTGGCAGGTGCCGGAGTACCGATGATTATTGCCGACACCCCCGATTGTCGTGCTTGGTTGCCTGAGTCCAATCATTTCCAGCTTTACTCGTCCGAACCGGACTTGGCCCAAAAACTAGAAGACTTTATCGAACATCGAGAACGGTGGAATTCGGCAACTTCATCCTTGCGCGTAGGCTTGCGTAAGACCAAATCCAGCGACGAATGCGTCCAAACTTGGCTATCCCTTTTTCGCGACTCTATCCTCGAACTTAAAGCATGAAACTGCGAGTTTGCTTGATCATTCCAACGCTTGACCAAGGGGGAGCGGAAAAACAAATTTCGCTTTTGGCTCGCGGATTGGATCGCAACGAGTTTGAACCAGTCGTGATCGTCCTTACTCGCACCGGTCCTCGTGAGCAGGAAATTGTGGACAGCGGGATTGAAGTCCACCACATCAACAAGCGTTCCAAGTTGGATCCCTTCGCTTGGATGCGGCTTAGGAGACTTCTCAAGCAATTGAAGCCGGAAATCGTCCACACCTGGCTCTTTGCCGCCAATGCATACGGACGAACCGCAGCATGGTCCGCTCGCGTACCGGTAATCCTAGGTTCGGAGCGATCGGTCGACCCTTGGAAAAATGCGTTTCAATTTTGGATTGATCGCTTCCTCGCAAAGCGAACTCAGGGTCTAACCGCCAACAGCCAAGGGACCATCGCCTTTTACCAACAGCATGGAATTGACGCAAACCAGTTTCACTTCATCCCAAACGGTATCGAGCCCATCGCGCCAAGTTCCCTTGACCGCGAAGAGGCGTACAAAAGAATGGGAGTATCGACAGATAAAAAGATCATAGTCTCCATCGGAAGACTCTGGTCTCAAAAAGGCTACAAAAATCTCTTGTGGGCCGCTGAGTTGCTACGAGTCATGCGGGAAGACATTTGCTACGTGATCATAGGCGATGGCCCGGATCGCGAACGGCTTGAGCTCTTTCGTGACAACATTCGAGGTGCATCTCAGATTCACTTTTTAGGTCATCGAACGGACGCTCGGGAATTGTTGCCACACTGTGATATTCTGTGGAATGGTAGTCTATACGAAGGCCAATCCAATGTTATTCTGGAAGCGATGCAGTCCGGTGTTGCAGTTATCGCGACAGACATTCCCGGGAATCGCGAGTTGATAGATCATGGCCGAACGGGTTTGCTCTATCCTGTCGGGAATGTAGATGATCTAACCCGGTATTCGAACCAATTGCTCATCGATGCGCCACGGCGAAACAAGATGATTTTCGAAGCTAAACAACATG
>JANMNR010000611.1:0-4351 GCA_031368325.1 Pirellula sp. | reverse complement strand
AAGACTGCAGCGGTAATGACGTCTTGATGCGCTTCAATCACGCGATGAACCACCGGTCTTGTGTTTTTCTTTACGTTCACAAGAACCGTCGCTTGTCCTCCAATTCCAGGAATGCCTGAGGCGACGACGGTAAATCGCCCGTCGTAGGTTGTGCGTAGTTGCGTCACCTTGCCGACAATCTCCAGCGGCAATCGCTCGCTCCATTGATCTTGTTTTGCATAGACCGCACTGAGTCGCCCAATAAGCAATTGGTCGTCGCCTGTACGGCCGATGGCGGTGACCGGTGCGATGCCTGCGAACGTCACTGGGACGCGGCCCAAGTTCCACTTGGCTTTTAGCGGCAACGGATCGTCGCTTCCATTTGCCCCAGATTCAATCCATTTTTGGATCACGGCGACCTCGGAATCGCTTGGCTGCGGCGAATCCTCTGGCGGCATCTTAGGCTCTTGCAATCCCTGCATGACCTTCAGCAAGGAGGACTCGTTGGCATTCTTTGCGATGAGAACAGCTCCCTTGGGACCTCCTCGCATGATGTTTGCAAGAGACTGCAACTGAACTTCGGACTCGTTGTCCTTTTCGTTGTGGCAGCCAACACAGTACTTCGTCAGAATTGGCTTAACATCGCGCTGGTAATCGAGCTCAGCGGCACGTGTCCAGTTGGAAGCGAACAACAGGGAAAGCCCTGCAGAAACTTTGGAGAGTATCGCAAGATAGGGAATCAAGCGGAGATTGATTCGATCGGTCATATTGTTGGATGTGCCTGGGTTTCAAATTCTCAAAGGTTGTTGTCTGGCCATCTTAACACGCAACCGCGCACCATGCAGCCCTAGGGAAATCTCCCCCTGGGGTAGTGCTTCTTCACACCTTTGAGTAGGTGTTACTCGAACCTGGACAATGGACTTCTCGTCCGCTGATGCCAACGATTGTCGACGGAAAGGAAGTCCGTCGCACCTCAAAATTACGTTTGACAAGCTCTAGTATCGCAGGAGTTGTCCGCTCGATTGGGTGGACCAACCCTGACTGCCGATGCCGCCGGGCGGACTTGGGTATCCGTTGTACGGCTGTTGTTGTGGATATCCTGCCGGATACCCATTTGCGTAACCATTTGGTGGAGCCGTGGAACCGGGAGTGGCGGTTCCAGGCTGCAAAGGAAATCCACCTTGGTTCGCCTGATAGCCAACACCTCCGCTGGGCCACGCCGGGTTCTGCTGTTGAAACTGACCGTAAGGCGGTCCTGGCTGAGTGGGGGCACTTGGATAGGGTTGTGAATACGGAAGCTGAGGCTGTCGTTGATAAGCCTGATGGTCGTTTTGAGCTGCATACTGCTGCTGCTGATAGCGAAGCTGTTGCTGTTGCAACTGCTGCTGCTGTTGCTGTTGCCAATTACCTAGATTGTTTGGAGCTTGAGGTGTGGTTGACGGGAATGGGGCGGCATGGGAGTGATTTGGGCCTTGTGCCGAATGAAGGACGCCAACGACAGACTGTCCCCAATCCTCGCTGGCGGCATGTTGTTCCAAGTTGTTTAGATGGTCCTTGGCCACCTTTTGCAGTTCTGCTGCTCGGTCTCGATTGAATGTAAATACCGGGAAACCATCCTGCAAAGTTACATTCAACCATCCAAACACGATCATGGCGGGTACGCCCACCAGCATCAAAAGCGAACCTACTCGAGTGTCGGCGACCCGTTGAACGGGTGCAGGTAATGCGAGTGCGATCAGTCCAGCAGCCCGCTGCGAAGTTGTCCGCCGCGTATTTCGTCTCCTCGATCGGGCCATAGAAATAACACTCCTAGCAGCCAAACCGTCCGTGCAAAAAGCAATCCAAACAAAAAAGCCGACCGCTTTTTTGGACGGTAACAAATCCGCGTCCCGCTGGCGATATCGAATTCGACACATTTTTCTCGATTTTGGCCAATTCGCTCAACCTTGGGCAAACTTGTTCGTCGTTTAGCCAACTACGAGTTGCGGGACCAAACTTGCTATATTGAAACCACAGAAAATTCAGACATTGTATCGCCTTTCGGTAGCATGAAACGATTGCAAGAAAACTCGATTCCCATTGAACAGCTTCCGCTCCCTTGGGCCTCTGCTCTCCCAGGGATACTCGGAAGTCTGCAATTTCAATTCGATGGCATTCTTCACAAATCGGTTCCGCATGAATGGCTTGGGCTCGTCTCCTCGCACACTACCAAGCATAGCTACGCGAATCATGATTGGCAGGAGGCACTGCAATCTGCATTGCAGCTTGCCCAACGGCAAGGCTGGGGAGTTCTTTGCACGCAAGATGCGCCTTACTCCGAAATCATCACACATGCTTGCAAACGTTTTTTTGTCCCATTTAGAAAAATTATTCTAAGCGAGCCAACAAACGCGAAGCATGGCCCCCAAGTCTCTGGCTTTGAACCAAGGCATTCCTGCGACTTCGGCAATCTTTGGCTATATCCTTCTCAGGGTAAAGGCGAAATGCCCACGCATGATTCCGCTTTGGTTTTTATAGCCAACCATTTATTTGTGTTGAAGCTGCGCGAGGGAGGGAAAGTGGCTGCACTGTTGTCACAACGATTGCGTTGCCCTGATATACCGCTTGGTTCTACCTACTTGTCCTTGCCAACAGCCTACACAGCCAAAGCTCGGCCGCCAAAGGCCACTAATTGGCTGACGCTTGGCGCAATTGGGTGGCTCAAAACAAACTTCGATTCTTTCAGTCCGTCCTTGGACACACCCGACGCAATGAGCGTTACGACGACACAGCCCGTGTTTCCTTTGCGATTGCTTGAATTGACTAAACGCAAGTATCTGATTCATTGCACGCGATCCAGACGTGGTCCTTGGCCAGATCAGTCGATTTCTCAGTTTCATGACGAGCTCCTACAGTCTCCCTGGTTGCAACAACCCTCGGTTCTTGGAACACTGCAGCGAATTCTCCAGCAACAAAGACTGATCGCTACGAATAACTTTCGACGCGGAAACATGCCAACGGTCTGCTTCTCAGCAAACGAGATTCATCAACTGCTTTCGATGAGAAGATTCCAATCCCACCTTTCTCGATGGGATTGGGAGCCCTACGGCATTATGATTGATCAGGATTGGCTTCTCCAAAACGGCGCCAAACCCGTCTCGTACGTCGATTCTGCCCATGCGAAGAAATTGACTCCGGATGAGTTGCCCTACTGCCAAGTGGTGAATAGCATCGACGGTGCGACGAATTGGCGTCAAGAAAGGGAATGGCGAGTCGCAGGCGACATTCGACTTGCCAAGGTTCCTTTTTCCAAAGCAATTGTGTTTGTTCCGAGTCTGGCTGAAGCCCGCATTTTGCAGTCTATTTCACGCTGGCAAATTGCCTTTGTGAACTCCGAGATCTAACCCAAGTCCGGAAAGTACGAAACAACGCTCAATTTTCGGCCAATTTGGTTTTCCTCGATCTTTCCCTCGCTGCATCGGATACTCTAGCAACCTAAATTCAATCTCTGGATGTTCGCTGGACTGCTGCATCTAATCCTTTGTCCAGTCAGAAACCAAAAATGAACTCAAGCGTCCACTCAATTGCACCTCTTCCCGCTCCTTGTTACGTACTCCTAAGCGAAAAAACGCGAATTTCACCCACAGTGAAGCCTTTGCAATCGGGAAGGAAATGCTTAGCACTATACGGATTCTCAGACAAAGTACCCTACGACCTGTTCCGAGCAAGCAGCAAACTCTTACTGACCCCCTTCCCGCTCGTTAAGGGATACTTGCAAACGCTTATCGAATCCGTTTCCGATGAGTTGCATTTGGTGATCCTCGATGCTCGTGGACCAAAAGACCCGCGAGTCAACGCTGCAACCATGGAAAGGGTCCTCGAAGCTCAAAAAAGCCAATCCGTCACCATCGCCACAGATTTTTCACTTGAATTTGACGAGCAATCCAATAGCTACCAAGTTCTAGAGTAGTAAAAGGGATAAGCGATAAGGCTTAAGCCTTACACCTTAAACCTCACCTTGCCTACTCAAATATCTTTGCGCTGGCTTCGTCGCTGGCGTTCTTCTCTTTCGCCAAATTGTCTAGCGTCGATGCGATGTCGACGTGCAGCCAGGTCGGAGCCGCGGCCGTGATAAACGTTGCTGCTAATTGAGTCGCTTGGACCACCCATAGGATCACACCCGTTCCCAATACCGTGGTTACCACCGTGCCCATGCTCAGTGCCATCGGTGATTGATCGGAGCCGTCCTCTGGCCCCTTCTTGTCCTCACTCAACATCGAACTCGGCAACGCAAACTCCTCACGAGAACGCATCGCCTCCAAGTGATCTGATTCGAGACCTGATATCCACTCCCCGACAAAATACCTTGTTGTCCGCTGCGAAAGAGCAATTT
>JANMNR010000550.1:0-4075 GCA_031368325.1 Pirellula sp. | reverse complement strand
TGCTGTCCGAAGTGCTCGACGGGATGCGAACATTTGATTTAGTCGTCCGCATGAAAGACGAGGTTCGCGAAGATATCGAGGGCCTCAAGCGACTTGCGATCCACCTGCCTGAAGGCGGAACTGTTCCATTGGGAAGTCTTGCCAACATCTACGAATCGGGCGGACCGAATACCGTTAATCGCGAAAACGTGCGGCGGCGAGTGGTGATCCAGTGCAACGTCAAGGATCGCGGAGTCGTCGATGTCGTTAAGGATATTCAAACAGCGATTCAGCCAGTCGTCGCGACTTTACCTGCGGGATACTATCCGACCTACGAAGGGCAGTTTCAGAGCCAAAAGTCGGCAAGTCAGATGATCGGCATCCTGTTCGCCGTTGCTCTCATCGGAGTATTCCTGGTTCTCTACACG
The DNA here is from genome assembly GCA_031368325.1 of Pirellula sp. Taxonomy (GTDB): domain Bacteria; phylum Planctomycetota; class Planctomycetia; order Pirellulales; family Pirellulaceae; genus JBKCUI01. Next base: position 3,668 of record JANMNR010000550.1, on the reverse strand, counting down.
CTGTTCCGATCGGTCAATCTGGCGCTGCAAGTCATGGCAGCGCTACCGATGGCTTTTATTGGCTCGGTTGCGGCGCTCGTCTGGACAGGTCAAACGGTCACGATCGCGGCCATGGTTGGATTTATCTCTCTCGCAGGTATTGCGTCGCGTAACGGAGTGCTGTTGCTGCAACATTACTTACACCTAGTCGAGTTCGAGGGCGAAAGCTTTAGCAAGCCGATGATCGTTCGCGCTGGGCTTGAGCGATTGGCTCCCGTGCTCATGACCGCTTTGACGGCGGGCATTGCTTTGGTGCCACTTGTTCTTGCAGCGGGCGAACCTGGTAAAGAAATTCTCTATCCCGTAGCTACGGTCATTTTGGGTGGAGTCATTAGTTCAACGATGTTGGATTTCTTCGTTCATCCAGCATTGTTTTGGTTGTTTGGACTGCGATCGGCTGAACAAGTCGTTCGCAGCTCCAAGCAACGCATTGAGTTGAACGAGGAATCAGAGGCAGCCAAGACGCATTAGCGTCCGTTTGGTTCGAATATTCCTAAAACCGCGTGCTGTCGCACTGCGGCAGATTCAAATAGTTTCACAAAAAAGGATTGCAGAAATGAAAAGGTCTTTTGGCAACTTGGTTGTTGGTTCGCTTGCAGTGATCGCCCTTGGATTCACAACATCTACTGTTTCGGCGCAGGTTCAAGCTCAACCTGCTAGCCGAGCACAACCAGTTCAACCTGGACATGAAGGGCATTCTCATGAAGGCCACTCGCACGACGGCCACGATCACGGCAAGGAAACCATTGCGTTTCAATTGCCACAGTGGAAGACGATGCACTTTGAAGATGCTACGAAAGCTAAGCAACATGCAGAAATGGTCAAAAAGCTCGGATGTGAAGTCAAGCAAGGTCAACACTCGGGGCATATTGACTTGACCTATCGTTGCGTCGAATGGAGTTCAATGACGGTCGAAACACACGCACTCGCCGAGCAATGGATCGGATGGCTGAAAGGTTCCGGTTTCGATGTATCCCATGCTCACGCAGATCCCATTTACGCCGAGGGAAAAGAGGTAGTCGAGTTCCGTATGGTGAATTGGAAGTCGATTCACGGAAAAGGGACGGCAGACGAACAGCAATTCATCGAATTGCTCGGAAAAGTCGGCTGTGAAGTCGTCGTTGCTGAACACTCCGGACACAAAGACATCAAATTCCGTGCACCAACTTGGCGCGACGTTCATGTCGCCGAACACAAAGCTGCTGATGAGCTCGGAGCGTGGCTCAAGAAGAGCGGTTTCGAAGTCGCACCTCACAAACATTGATCCCGATTCCCATATTCAACTGAAAAGATAGGACATGAAAATGATGAGTAAGCCATTCGTAAAAATTGTGGTCGTGAGTCTTTCAATGTTAGTGGGTTGCGACAAGGTAGGTTCGAAACCAGAATCATCCAATACTCCAGCATCATCGCTCAGTATGGATATGCCTCCGCCAGCAACGGTCGAGATTCACGCCCATCCAAGCGAAGGTCCTCATCATGGATCGCTGGTCGAATTGGGAAAGGAAGAGTTTCATGCCGAGCTTGTGCACGATTCAAAATCAGTCACGATTTATATCTTAGATAGCGATGCGAAAGCTGCCGTCCCGATTGATTCGCCTGAGTTGGTGATCAACATCGTACACGATGGTAAGCCAGAACAGTTTAAGCTGACCGCCGTTCCAGACGACGGCGATCCAAGCGGCAGGTCTTCGCGATTCGTTTCCAATGATACAGAGCTAGCCAGTCATGTTGACGACGAGAAAGCTCTACCGAAACTAAGTGTTTCGATCAACGGCAAATCATATCGCGGTGTCATCAGTCACAATCATTCAGGCCATGATCATGCGCATTAAATCGCGGGAATTCTTACGTGGAACCTGAGATATTGATTCGTCGCGAATTCGGACCTAGCCGAAGAAGGAGTTTTGGAAGACAAAGGTAGGAGGTATGAGTTGCATTGAACTGTTGATTTCGATCGACATTCCTAACTTCGTCCGTTTGGCGTGGCGACTGATCGAGAACTTGCAATATCTCGATTCGCATCTGAGGATAAATTGCAAGCAGGTTCGCAATTGTGTCAGATTGCAAACAATTGGATGCTTGCCAAATGTGAGGTGGGTTTTCACCGAATCTATTGGCTAAAGCATTTGCCTTAGCGTCCCAGGGATAAGGTAACTCGGGCGGAATAGTTCGTTGCCATCTGCACTGGTCAAGGTACTTCTTGGTTGGTCCGACGAAGTGATAGATGAAGCTTTGCATCACGGGGTTGTTTGCCCACGCTGGCGTCTGATGCAGGTTGATGTTGAAGTCTGGCGGAATAAAGCGAATGGAGCTGCGATGAAAAGTCCACAAGTGATTGACAATCAAGCACTCATCGCAGCCGAGATCGTGCTTGCCACCGGTTGGCAATAGATTGCTGATGATTTCTGCGAACATCAAACCGAAGGCATCGGTTCCGTAGAGGTACAAGCCTCCGTTTGGATGCGTCCAGGCTGGCGCTGCCAGGACGTCACAGCGTCGGGCCCATTCTTCATGTGCCATCTGATTCCAACTGGCTCGATCGACGCGTCGTTGCGGGCTCTGGCGACCCGAGACCATTGCGAAGTCTGTTGGTTCGACGAGGTCGAACGGCGATGGGCAGTCACTGCGGATTACCATGTCGTTGTCAAGCTGGAGAACATGACTGGAACCGAAGAGCGATTGCACGTGTTCGCAGACAAACATCTTCTGCCAGAACGGATGGCAAGAATGCAACGGGTTGGTGATCCAAAGAACCTGAGCGCCCCATCGCTTGGCAGCGGCTTTGTAGCTGGCTCGAACATTTGGTAGGCTTCGGCGCGGTGGCAAGTCGAGTACTGCAATGACTCGCTTCATCGTTATTGCTCCTTGTTGGTAGGATCTTGGTGATGGAACGGAGTCTTGCGTGCTGGACATAGACCACACTGGGAAATCTCCCGAGTCGCAAAGAACTCCCGTACCTCGTTGTCTGAGGCAGTTGGCGGACAAGCCTTGTAGTCTCGAAAGAGCTGCCACGCTGGGATCGCTTCCAGTCGAAGTTTTCGCTCCATACTTGCGAAGTATGCGAGAGCTGGGCATTTCCACAGATGGCCTTTGAACAACTGCGTGCATGATCTTTGGAGGCAGATCTTCCAGGCTGCTTTTGGGCGACTGTCGAAGGGCATCGGCTTGCCTTCAATCATGCGATACTGCTGCCGCCAGCCGTTGTGCGATTCACGGACTGTGATTTTCAGAGCAGGATAGGCAGCTCGCCATTCTTCGAGGCGCTGAAGCACTTCTGTGAATTGCTGACGATATGCGTGTGCATTGCCGTGTTGCGACACATCCATGCGAAAGCCGTTGTCGATGAGCGCTCTCGGTAAATCTGGATGGCGACCTAGAAAGAAACCGTTGGTAACAAAAAGCCCAGACGAATCGGGGAACGCGCTACGAGCAAGCTCGATGATTTGAATCAAATCGGGATTGAGCGTTGGTTCTCCACCTAGGATTGCGATTTGCTTCGGTGCAAGTCGCCCTCGCCATGCTTCAAAGTTAGCATGTGCTTCGTCAACACTGACGATGCCACCTAGGTGGAAGTTGGAATAATGCGAGCACTGTGCGCAGTAGAGATTGCACGCATGTGCTGCATG
>JANMNR010000483.1:0-1587 GCA_031368325.1 Pirellula sp. | reverse complement strand
ATAGGGTGTCTTCCCCGTAAGGACCACATCCTCAATATGGCGAGCGAGTGGATTAAAGAAGTCTGCCGTTGTCGAACCGTGAGTCGGCATCGGCAAATACATCTGGCAGGAGACGATAGCCCCGGTGTCCGATCGCAATCCCGCATAGTTGAAGTCATGAATCGGACACAGAAACATGGCTGTTTTAAATCCATCATTATGCTCCATGAAGTATGCGGTTACCGATTCCGGCATGACCTTCTTTGCCCATTCATAGGTGACGGGGGCGGTTGGAAATCCTCCCTCTACGGGTAGGTTGTGGCTTCGTGTCAGAGCAGCCACGAACAATCGCCGCGTATCGCTGCGTTCAGCGAGTTCCAATTCTTGCCAGACGCGATCCCCCTTGACTGCCAACACTCGCCGTACTCCTGATTCGCCACCTCGCCGACGTTCTGACATACACTGCGCCGTTTCCAAACCATGGAAGTCGTAGCTGTCGACTCCGCCATAGCAGACACAAACGCTCTCTTTCAATGGTGTATCCAATTCGATTTCAGTGGCAGGCAATCGCCATGTAACGGGGAGCGACGATCCGGCCAGAAATGGAAACTTCAGTCGAACAGAATCGTCCACCATCTCTTTGCATTCAGACCAGACCGTTGACAAATGCTTGTCGTTAAAGACCGGTACACTTCGCCCCGAATCCTCAAAGACCTTCACTACCTTTTTGAACCAATCATATCGTGGATACCGCCTTTGCCCCTTTTCGTTCACCGGATATTCGCCGTGCTCCGCTATGATGACAACGCCATGTACCGCAAGCTTCGATGTCCCCAGCGTCAATGCTTCCTCGATCGTACCAAACGATGACAGCTTGTATTTCTCGATTCGCTGCTTTCCCAAATCGCCGCTCGGGAACTGGTCGATAAAGACTGACGCGATATCAAAACGAGGTTCTTGCCAACGTCCTGCAAACGTATATCCCATGGCATGCCGATCGAGGAAATGCTGAGCATGCGAATGCTGTCGCACCTCGGTCCCCAGAAAGGCGATTCGTTTTCGCTGGGTGGTTGCTGCTTGACCGCGCTGCAATTGGGAGAGAGCAAGCCCCATCCCAGCCATGGCAGCAAATCTTCTTCGATTGAGTTGCATGTTGTCGTTCTCTAAGGCAAGCGGAAGGATTTAGGTGGTTAATAGTCTATCGTTTCTTACGAGAGCCATTGGACACTTCTCGCGATTCGCGATCACTCAAGCATGCGAAATTGTTCATTTTTGTGCAGCAACGCCTGCTTGAATGGGTTCTGTTGTGACCGATGCCTCGCGCTTTAGAAGGTGCTTGTCAAAAAATGCTTTCACGCGATTTGGGACCTCGGGAGTTCCAAAGTTTCCATGCCCACCGCCTACGACAGGTACCAACAACGCTTCGACGCCAACGTCCTTTAATGCCTTGGCCAAGATTTCGGATTGGTTGAAAGGAACTAAGGGATCATTGGTACCATGGATCAGCATAAACGGCGGATCGTCTTTGGAGACGTAGCGGGTGGGTGAAGCATTGCGGGCCGCGTCCGCTTTCTGTTGAATGGCACCGCCTATCAAATTCGACTCCGG
>JANMNR010000430.1:0-4257 GCA_031368325.1 Pirellula sp. | reverse complement strand
TGCTGTGATATGTACCACAATACCACCTGCGAAATCCATAACTCCCCAATCCGCAAATAGCCCGCCGTCTCCCCCCCAAGTCATATGACAAATAGGAACGTAAACAATGATCAGCCAAAGAGAGGAAAACCAGAGCACCTCCGAAAACTTCATGCGTTCAGCAAAGGCACCGATCATCAAGGCCGGTGTAATCACCGCAAAAGTCATTTGGTACGCTGCGAAGAGCATCTCAGGGATAGAACCTTTTAGGGAATCGGGATTCATCCCCCACATTCCAAGCCGCCCCAAGCCACCTACGAACGAATTCAAGCCTACACTACCCTTCGTCATCCCCGTCGAATCAAATGCTCCACTATAACCAACAGCTACCCACACTAAACTTAGAACGGCAGTCAGTGACAAGCATTGCATTAAGAGACTCAACACATTCCGCGTTTGGACTAGCCCACCATAAAACAACGCCAACCCTGGAATCGTCATAAATAGCACCAGGGCGGTTGAGGTTAGCACCCAAGCTGTATCCCCGGCACTGAAAGCAACCGCTTCCTCTGCCCTGGCGAATTGAGGGCTCAGTGCCAAAACCACGAAAAACATGAGTGCAAGGGCGCGCGACGCAATGTGGCAACGATTACTGGCCATGGAAATCTCGATAGGTTGGAGTCAAGTGGTTGGCTTGTGATGGTTCGTGCTGGGGGCGGCATATCATGTCAAATGTTTGAGAGTTTGTACATCCTTTCCAACGGTCCGGTCGCGTAGTAGCGTATTTTCGAGACGCTGGCCCTCGACACATCGGGCTCAATGCTGTCAGGAATTATATTAAAATTATCCCGCATCAGCTGATGCACCTAGGCTAGGATGGCGATTCCCAGACAAGGTGGGATCGGGTTGATTCTCAGAGGGGGGAAGCCGTCAGCAAAAGCAGCTAGCATCTCCAATCAAGTCCGATCGCTTCGTGAACATGATCGGCATTTCGGTCGGCACAATCGATTCTATTCAACCGACTGGAGCGTCCTATAAAGGCCGCAAACAAGAGGAAATTGCCAAAAGGGCAAACGCTCTGTTAAACTAGCTTGGGGGCGTAGCGTGTGTACTCCGTAGAGTTCGCACAGTGCTTACGGCAAAGCGTCTCACGACCCTCTAAACAAATTACAAGATCAAAAGACTTCGTGAGTGTCTCTCAAAAACATCAACTCTATAACGAGCAAAAATTACAGCTAAGTAGCGAATTGTCCGCTAGCACTTTAGGGACGTTTCTTGGCGTCGCTCGCTGAATTTGGGGTTCGCACTGGCCGCTGCGCGGAGAATCAATTGCAAGACTCTAAGTCGATCGCACTAGAGATCAACTTCAAGCGTGTAACTCGTTAACGAGGCTAACACAGATGTGCATTGCTATTAAGTCGATTGCCCCGTCGCTCCGCAGTGCAGAGCAAACCTCGCGTGCAACGATGCAGCGGATTCTTTTTGATAACTGGCGTGCATTCGCGATCTAGTCCCCGCAATCAAAACTGGCTCATCGAGCCGCGTTTCTTCTCGCAGACTGTAGAACCGCCATGATGGGCGGGCATGTTGAGCGTTGCGAGCACGGGCACGTTGAAAAGGTTCATTACAATTCGTGCCGACATCGGTGCTGCCCCGGATGTTCTGCCGCTCCGCGGAAGGCTTGGCTTGTTAAACAGCAGGCCAAGATGCTTGACACCGCTGCTTTGCAAGTTATTTTTACCCTCCCGTCTAAATTGGCTAAACTCTGGCGGATGAATAAGCAGCCGATCGCCGACATTCTCTTTCAATCATCGAAAGACTGACTGCTAACGCTTTTGGCTGATCCACAGTTCTTGCGCGCGCAGCCCGGGCTTCTAGTGGCTCTTCATACGTGGAGTCAAACTCTCTCCGCACATCCCCATATCCACTATATCGTAACATTCGGAGGGCTCGCTCCTGATGGAACTTGGAAGACTCCGACGCGCGAGTGCCTTCTGCCTCGCCAAGTCTTGATGAGCATGTTCGAGGTAAGTTTCTTGACAAGGTGCGAAGGCTAGTCAACTCCGACAAGCTCGCTATGTCAGAGGGTTGGACAAAAGCGAAATGTCTTTCGCTTCTCAACCAGCTTGGCCGAGCACCTTGGAACGTGAAGCTGTTAGAACGCTATGCGCATGCCAATGGTGTAACGCTTTATCTTGCCAGATATCTTAGCGGTGGTCCGATCGGAAACAGTCGTATAATCTCGTACTCAAAGGGAGAAGTTACGTTTCGATACCTGGATCGAAAGATCCCCGCGAACCCACAAACCAAAGTCATGAAATTGCCGGTAGACAAGTTTCTGGAGCGATGGTCTCAGCATATTCCCCCAGCAAAGATGCATACGATTCGAGCAGTCTAACAATCGTCAAACATGTTCGCGTTGCGAAACAGATGTTTGAAGATGCGGTTGAATGGGAGAAGAATCCCGTCAATCCGTTTTCGCGGATCAACCTAGCTGCATCGAACCCACGGAGCAATGTTGAAGTGAGCCGGGAAACCATCGCGCAGTTGATGCCACATTTAGACCCGACTTGGCAAGTAATCGTAGCCCTGAGTCGTTTCGGTGGGCTTCGATGCCCTAGCGAAGTGCTTTCGCTAAAGTCGGATGATATTGATTGGGGACGCTCTAGAATGTCGATCCACGAGCCAAAAGTAGAACACCATGAAGGCAGGGGCGTTCGCTCTTGTCCAATCTTCCCAGAGCTTATGCCGTACTTGCAAGACGCATGGCATCGAATCCCGGATGTCACAAAAACGGAATACGTTGTCGACAAAGCACAGTACAGAGCAGCGGCAAACACGGGTCAAGACTGGGAGAGCGCAAACCTTCGAACCCAGTTAATCAAACGGCTACGGAAAGCAGGGCTTTTACCGTGGGCTAGGCTTTTCCATTCCATGCGTGCTAGTCGGCAAACCGAGTTGCAGCGATCCCAACCAATTCACGTTGTTTGCTCTTGGCTTGGAAACAGCCCGAGGGTAGCCGAAAGAAGCTACTTCCTTACCTCCAACAGCGACTTTGAAAAGGCAATCCAAGGCGGCACAGCAGATGTCGGTGCCAATACGCAAGAACCGGAAGACGAAGAAGAAAAAACTGGGAATACCTCAAAAACCCTGGTGAGTCAATCACATTAAAAGCGGATGGGGAGGGATTCGAACCCACGGACGCCTTTCGACGTCTCCGGTTTTCAAGACCGGTGCAATAAACCGCTCTGCCACCCATCCAAGGTTGTGTTAGACCATTATTTGCTTTTGGTACTTAACAGAGTCTCGACCAGATTCTAGTTTCAAGTGCCGCCCTAAGTCTACCCGAAAATCAATTCCCTTTTTTACAGGTTTTCAGATAGAGTTGGACGGCCTTTATCTTCATTCTCCCCCTGATTCCTTAAGCACAAATCGAGCTTCGAGCTTTGCAACTTCCTCTGCCATCCCGGCCATTTTGACACTTTTAAGCACTTCTGCAAAATCCTTGTACGCGTCTGGGGCCTCGTCGATGGGGTAGTTTCGGCAGTTGCTGATCACGTCTGCATCCTCCAAGCTTCTCTTTACCTTTCGGGAATCCAATGTTGCTTTGGCCTGCGTTCGGCTCATACGCCGCCCCGCTCCGTGGTTTACACTGAACGCCGTTCGGCTTGCCCCGGGTTTTGCAACCATGACCGATGAACCATCGACCGGATTTCCTGGCAACAAGATCGGGTGACCGGTTTCAAAGTATGGGGTCTCTCTCAACTCCTCGTGGTACGCTGGAAATGCTCGTGTTGCCCCTTTACGGTGCACCCAGTTTAACTCTCCGTCGATTGACTCTCGCCGCACTATGTTGTGACTGATGTAGTACACCAGCTCACCGCTCGTCCCAGGGAGCACCTTGTTGAACGCTTCCAGCACAATCGCGTTAATTACGAGATGATTGACCGTGGCAAAGTTTGCACCCAATGCCATATCCATCAAATACTCGTCTGCCTCGGGCGTTCCAAATTCTGCATAGACTAGTTGAGCGTCGCCGTTGGGATACGCCCTACCGCGTCGCCGAAATTTATCTTTCAGTGAATAAAATTGACTCGTTGCTAGCGCGTGGCCAAGCCCTCTCGAACCACAATGCGATAGGAAAGCGACATGCCCATCCCTCAGTCCCCATGCGCCAGCGAGTTTTTTTGCATCGGCTGTGTCTGCGACTCGGACCACCTAGCATTCGCAGAAATGTTTGCCCACGCCGTATGAGCCAATCTGCTTGCACTTGTCACC
>JANMNR010000418.1:0-9542 GCA_031368325.1 Pirellula sp. | reverse complement strand
TTCCTTTACCAATTCCTTTCGAGTCACGTCGAAAAGTCCACAAATCCGAATTGTTCGAATGCGTGGGTTCCGAGCAAGCGAGTCGGCGAAGGCGAGCTTCCATTCACTGGAACTGAGTTCAATGGCCATGTACAAAATAGTGCCCGAAATGATAGGATTGTTACTTGGGTTGGTAGTCATGTCATACTCCTGGGGTTGGTGAGACAAAACCAGTATTATGAGGGCTACCAGCCCTCTTTGCACTCATAGCATCTCTCCCCTAAAAGGGGCGAGGGGAGCAAAGTCAAAAAGATGTGGGTAAAGATGAGGCCAACGGCCCTGGCAAATCGGTCAATTATCTCTTTTGAGGCCCAACGGGCCGACCGTTCGAACCCATCCTCATCGAACGCGAACAACAAGCAAGTTTACACACCGCAATTGTTAAGTTTCCACCTTTCTGTGATGAATCGAGATGCGGCGAAAATCGATTCGTCTCGAAAAAAACTACTGATTGCTGAAAAATTCGACTTTTGAATCAAGTTCTGTCTGGCGCGTTCACGATTGGGCGACCATTTTGCTCTTGTCTCGCTTGATTTGCGAGTGCTAATACTCCTTCGGTCAGCCACTTTTCTAATCATTGCAATTCTGAAAACAAAGCGAATTGATTGCTTTTTAAATGAACCCTAGAACCAAGCTGAATTCGATCGACGCGATAGCTGCGAGTTTGCTGCGACTTACGCTAGCACTCTATCTATGGTTTGCGCTTGGGTCCGCCGTCCATTCCCAAGTTCGAATTGAAATGGACAATTCTTCCATGCAGAATTCGGCGAGAGAGCGGGAGCTGATTTCGGAGGTCCTTGATTCGAACTTAAAACTTGAGCTTGAACAGAATCACTCCAAATTGCTTCGAACACGTAGCCCGGTCTCACGCACTTCCATCACGGACTCGACCGTCATTGAGGTAACACAGTTTGATCCCTTCAATTTAGAAATCATTGCTTTGAAGGAGGGAGTAACAGACCTGACGCTTTGGTTTGGCGAAGATAGCAACGCCAAGAGCATTCTCAGGTATCGAGTTCAGGTTTCCAAAGCTACGGATGCGAGAAGGCGTAGACAGAACGAGTTCAAAGAGCTGGAAGAAATGCTCAACGAATTCTTCCCTAATAGCTCAGTTGAGTTGGTTATGGTTGCTGACACTTTGGTAGTTCGGGGCCAAGCACGTGATTCGGAAGATGCTGCTAACATTCTGTCACTCATTCGACGCCAAATCGGCACTTCCTATGGTGCCAATGGGGGTGTTTCATCCAATTCGGCACAAGACGCAAACAATGGAAATGGCTTCAACAACAATCGAGGTTATGGGAACATAGTCGATTTGTTGCGAGTGCCTGGCGAACAGCAAGTGTTGCTCAAGGTACGTGTTGCCGAATTAACGCGAACGGCTCTGCGTGAATTGGGAGTGGATTTTAGCGTAACAAAAGAGGGTGGCTCTTTCTCCAGTAGTTTTGGCAACGCAGGAAATCTCGTTTCATTACTCGATGGCAACGATGTTTCCTTAATCATGAAGGCCATGTCTTCCAACGGTTACTCCAAGGTTTTGGCAGAACCGAATCTCGTGACACTGAGTGGGCGTACCGCAAGCTTCATCGCGGGTGGGCAGTTTGCAGTACCGACTGCCGTAGGTATCGGTGGAGTGCAAGCGGCATCAACGTCCTTTCAAGGCTTTGGAACTCAGTTGCAATTCACGCCAACAGTTCTGGATAAGGACCGTGTACGGTTGCAAGTCGCGCCCACATTCAGTTCATTGAATAGCGGGAATACAGTCAACGGAATTCCAGGATTGAATACTCGATCCGTGTTTACGACGGTTGACATGCGAGAGGGGCAATGGCTTGCGATTGCGGGGCTTATTCAAGACCAGCAAGAGGGATCACGTTCGCGACTTCCATTCCTTGGAAGCGTGCCGTTGGCGAGTGCAATATTTGGCAACAATCGAATTCAGCGAGATGAAACCGAGTTACTCATTTTGGTAAGTCCGCAATTGATACACCCAATGGAAGACCGATCGGCTCCCGCAATTTTGCCTGGTATGGAAGTTACCGAGCCAAACAACAAAGAGTTCTTCATAAATAACCGTATTGAAGGAAACCCCGAACACGATTTTCGAAGCACAGTTTGGCCAAATGAGGTTGCTGATGTACAAAGAAAAAGTAAAGCGAACAAGTCGCAATCGCAACATCGTCAAGCCCAACGCTTCTATCTCCAAACGCAGCATGGATTTGTAGATGACAACTGAAAACAATCACTGCGCCTCGGGGGTCTTTCCCAAATGGATTGCGAGTAAGGCAACGGCGGTCTGCTTCGCAAAACAAGCATTCATCGCACACATTGCATTGGCATCCATTGCCTTTTCCGGTTGCATGGATCTAAACAATCGATCTCGACAATCATCGACTCAATCTGCAACGTTAGGAACGATTTCAGATGGCATTTGGTATGACCAAGAGCAGCGCGGTGAAGAATCCGAATTTGTTTTGTACGGACATGAGTTCGGGCTTCGTTCTGAGAGATTGACGTTGGACGGCGAGGACCATATCAGACAGATCGCGGCACGGTTGCTAAATGGCGCAGATTCGACCGTAGTGGTCGAGCGCAGCATGAACAACAATCGAGTTGGGCGACAAAAGTACCCAGTCAATCCCGATCCTGAACTTGACAATTTACGTCGCAGCATAGTGGTGTCGGCACTTATAGAGTTGGGGGTTGCAGACGCTGACGAAATCGTTGTGGTTGCGCCTGCCTTCACAACACCAGCGAGTGGACAGGAAGCTGAGGCGGCATTTTATCGTACGATTGGCGGTGGTAATTCCAACGGATCTTTTGGAGGCGGTTTTGGAGGATTCGGGGGTGGGGGAGGGGGCATTGGCGGCTTTGGCGGCGGTGGCGGTGGCGGAGGTTTTGTTAGTACAGGTTCAGGCGGGTCTTCAAGCGATACGCCATCCAGTCCATGAGTATTGCTATGCGAAATTCTATGCCTCGTTGTGTCTTTCGGTTTCTAACGCTGGGGATCGCGTTCGCAATTAGTGGTTGTTCTCCGCTTCAAATCAACGCGATCAGCGGGAAGGGTCGGTCTTTAGAGAGTCAGTTAGCGCTAGCGATGTTGAGTGAAAAGCATTCCGACACGGATCGAGCGGAAGAACTTTATCAGAACATGTTGATCCGCGATCCGAAGAACCTGGAGAGTCGTCGAAGGCTTGCTATTATTGCCTCACGAAAGGAGAATTTCGAGGAAGCCGTTAAGCTTTTTAAAGAGTGCGTCGAGCTCGAACCGAATAACGCGGAGCTTCTAAACGATTTCGGTTATGCGTGCTACATGGGCGAAGATCTGAAGGGTGCCGAGCAACACTTGAAATCAGCGGTTCAATTGCAACCCAACTTCCCCTCAGCTTGGACGAATCTAGGACTTGTATTCGCACAGCAATCTTGTTTTCAAGAGTGCCGTGAAGCGTTCGCAAGAGCTGCAAAATCCCCAGCTGACGTTCACTGCAACATGGCTTATGTCTATGCGCAAAGTATGCTGCTAGAGCAAGCAAAAAGCGAATTCAGCAAAGCGATTTCAATCGATCCCAACTGTGCAGCTGCAGCGGAAGGTCTGATGCAAGTTTGCAATCAAATTCCAGGCAATGAACCGAAAACGGTCGTTTCGACGTTCGCTCTGTCGAAGTCCTCGCCCACCAACGAAACGAAAGAAGGACAAGGCGAAGTGAACAGTTCGTTCGAACTGCAACGTCCCAACTCAGGCACGATGTCCCTCGACAATTCTGGTAACATCCAGAATTCTAAGTCCAAAAACTGATGGCATTGGCGATTCAACCCGTTTGTTCGCAGAAGCTTCGGAACTGTTGACGCCAGCCCTGATCAACATGTGAATTGCACTCTTCGAGCATTACGTCGTTATCGGACGTCAGGGTAACTTTATCGATGGATCGATCTTTTTTGCCGCTTTGAATGCAATATCGGCCTCGCTTTTCTTGCCTTGTTTAGAAAGCAAGGTACCCTTCGCGACTTGGAATTTTGCAGGATTGGGTGATCCTTGTTCCGCATGACGAATATCGGCTTCTGCTTTCTCGAGATCGCCAGCGTTGCAATAGCGTCGAGCGCGAAGCAAAAGAGCATCGGCATACGAGTCCGCTGAAAGACCGCCGCTCACAATGGCGTTGTCAAGAAGCGGAAGTGCTTGAGCATAGTTACCTAAGTCTATGCATTGCGTTGCTTCGTCGAACGATACCTGCGAACTTCGATTATCGAGTTCTGTAACTTTTCCTGTACAACCTAATGCTAGGCAAAAGGCCAATGCCTTTCCGATAACTTGGTATCGTAAAATTTTGATTTTGAGCTTGTCCGTTTTTTGGCTATCCGTTCTCGCTAGAATCGACGAGTTTTTGTGAGCATCTACCGAAACCGCTGAATTCAGATCGTTTTTGCGTCATATGCAGTGGATGGACGCAATATCTGTCAGCGCGAGTATTGCGACTCACCGAAGCATCTAAATCCAGACCCAAAATGCGTCATATAGAGTGTAGGACGTGCATCGCTATGCGGATACTCAGCTCTGCCCACGCGCCTCTATACATTGCACGGAATCGTTCCCTTGCATCTTTGTTTTTATCCCCTTTGTGACGGAGAATTGCTATGTCACACGTTGTCTCGATCCGCACTCAAGTGCGTGATCTACTTGCCATTCGATCGGCTTGTCGTCGGTTGCATTTGTCGGAACCAGTCTTTGGTCCCACCAAGCTTTTTACGAATGTAAAAACAGGCTGGGCAGTCGCCCTCCTTGATTGGACCTATCCCGTTGTTTGCAATGTCGAAACCGGCAATGTCGAGTTCGACAATTACCAGGAACGCTGGGGGAAGCAAGTCGAATTGGATCGATTCCTTCAAGCCTACGCGGTCGAAAAAGCCAAAATCGAAGCTCGTAAAGCGGGGCACACCGCTACCGAGCACTTGTTGGCTGATGGCAGTATTCGCGTTTGCGTCCAAGTCGCCTAAAGGAGTCAATATGCAAACCGTCGAAATCACTGTCTCGGCCAAGGGTGAAACCAAGGTTGAGACCAAAGGCTTTACTGGCAACGATTGCCAAGCGGCCACGCGTAACCTGGAGCTTGCACTCGGGGCTCGCCAATCCGAATCGCTGAAAAGCGAGTTCTATCAACAAGCTCGCTCTGAGCTTGAACAAAACGCCAAGCACTAACGGCTTAGGCGCAACGGTCCAGCAACGCGTGTTCCGCGACCACTCTTTTCCTTAAAATTACAAATTATCAAGGGAGATACTATGTCCACACTTGAACTACGAATGAGCGAGCTCGTACGAGCTTGCTTCACCGGCATATGGATCAAATCCTACGAACCGGAAGACGCCATCGCTGAGTTGGCTCAGTTGTGTCGTGTTGAGAGCTGGTCGCTGATGACCTGGGATATTGCACAAGGTCTACGGGCTTCTGGCGAAACAACGGCTTCGACGGAACCAGTTGATCCGATCGGTGCGTTGAAAACGTTGTCGGCAGTTAGTAATAGAGACACGCCTACGATTCTGGTTCTACGGAGCTATCATCGCTTCCTGGGATCCGGCGAAGCGGTGGCGGAAGTTGCTAAAGCTGTCACGCAAGGCAAACTCCATCGCAAGTTTGTCGTGATCTTGTCGCCAGTTGTGCAGCTGCCGCCCGAACTCGAGAAGCTGTTTGTGGTCGTCGATCATGAACCGCCGACTCGAGCGGAGCTGCAGGAGCTACTTGCCAGCATCGCGACCGGTGAAAACGAGATGCCTTTCGGCCAGCAGCTTGAGGCTGTACTGGATGCTGCCGTAGGACTAACACGGTATGAAGCTGAAAACGCTTTCTCGCTGTCGTTGGTCCGCCACGGTTCTGTCCAACCTGAGGCGATTTGGGAACTCAAAACACAGGCTCTCAAAAAGTCTGGCCTACTAAGTCTCTGTCGATCTGAAAGCGATTTCAGTTCGCTGGGTGGATTGTCAGCTCTGAAGGCATTTACCAAACGGGCTTTATTGCGAGCTGGCCATGCTGAATCGATCGCAAAGCCTCGTGGCTTCTTGCTGTTGTCGCCACCTGGTTGCGGCAAATCTGAGTTCTGCAAGTCGCTTGGTAAAGAAGTCGGGCGGCCTGTTGTCACTTTGGACGTTGGCAGCTTGATGGGGTCGCTCGTTGGCCAAAGTGAAGAACGGACCAGAGAAGCGTTACGGATCATCGATTCTATGGCTCCTTGTGTGGTCATGATCGACGAGATCGAAAAGGCTTTTGCTGGGGCTTCGGGTGGCAGCGGCGATAGCGGAGTGACGTCCCGCATGTTTGGCACGTTGCTAACTTGGCTGAATGACCATACCTCCGATGTTTTTGTGGTCTGCACGGCTAACGATGTCTCAAGGCTGCCGCCAGAGTTCTCGCGTGCCGAGCGTTTTGATGGAGTGTTCTTTGTAGATTTGCCTAGCCGAGATCAGAAGGATGCTATTTGGAGCATGTATCGAACTCGGTTTGGCATTTCTAGCGACGAGAATCTGCCGTCAGATGACCAATGGACAGGAGCCGAGATACGTTCCTGTTGCCGTTTGTCAGCGTTGCTTGACGTACCACTTAGCCAAGCGTCCCAAAACGTCGTACCGGTGGCGGTAACTTCGGCAGAGTCGGTTCAGCGGCTAAGGGATTGGGCTGCGGGGCGATGTTTGGATGCAGAGGTTGGCGGGATCTACTCGACAAAACACTCTGTGGACAAAAGCGTAAATGGTTCACCTGTCCGACGCCGTGTAACTCGTGGCGGACCGTCCGCCAACTGACTGGTTCCCCATTCCTTCAACTTAGGGAGCCATGCAGTGCTTACTCCACAAGATTTAGGCCTGTTGCGTGAGGCGTTGGCATATTGGGCGAAGGAAACTGTCGGTTTGGATAGTTTTCGGGTAGCGGACCAATCTCATTCTGAATGCTTGGTCGAAGTAACCGAAGCCGATATTCAGGAGCTGTTTCAGCGTCTTATGCCCGAAAACGTCCGGTACATCGTCGTCGACAGCGAATCTAACCACACCGTCAATACACGACTGTTTCGCAACGCACCGCACATTCATCCATCATCGGATCGCTGGCAGGTTCGAACTGTGATTGGCTAACTGAGCACTCTCAAGCTCAAAAAGCATCTTACCTTTTTCGTGTCACCCTCCACTCTATGGGTTGATCATGTTCACCGTCTTACTTTTGTGCAGCACGCTCGTAGCGGCTGCTTCTGTGGCGTTGGCGTTTCATCGTCAACGCCGTTTTGAACAACTACTCAAATTTACTCAAAGACTTTTACGAAGGGATAAATATGGTTCGCTTCATTCAAATACTGGTGTTAGCAGGGACTATCATCCGGGCAGTGCGCAAGCGATTGGGCATTCTCCTACTCGTGCTAGCACCCATCATCACCGGCTGCGAAGAAAACGAGGCCGCTCGTCGCGAGCGAGAGCACGTCAACGCCATGCAACGGCAAGTCACCGAAGCGTCAAAGGGGCTAGTCACCGCCGATGCAGAGGCTCGAAAAGGTTGGGTAGCTCAGCAATCCTTCGAGCAGACCCGCAAATCGATCGTACAACAACAGACGGATATCCAATCGGGTCTAGAACGTCTGGAAACGGAACGTAAAGCCATTATTGCAGCACGAGTAACGGATCGGTTGATTTCCGGCTCTATCGAGGCCATCGGTATTGTTTCGGCTGTCTTGGTTCCACTCATTTTAATCGGCTGGCTCATGCAGCGATTCTGGCAAACAGACTCGGTGCCAGAAGTCGACTCGATGATCGAAATGAGTGCGGCTGCTTCATGTCCTCCGACAACTGTATCAACGTCGGAAATTTGGCAGAACATTAAGCCTGTCTCTATCGGGAAATACAGGTACCTACCGGAAGTGTTAGCTGACGACGCTTGGTCACACGACACCTAAACAATTTTGCTACTAATCATTCCGAAAAGCGGCGGCCAAATGTGTCCGCCGTTTTTCGTTTACCAACCCCTTTACTATCAAGGAATTCAAGTATGTCCACCGTTTTAGAACCACCAACCCAAGAACGCGAGACTCTGCAGCGGAGCAGGGTTGGAGAGCAATTGCAGTCGGCGACGACCGCGATCCGTCTACACGTCCGATGGCCGGGAGTCCGCAAGACACTCAGCCAGGGCCAACGTCAACTTGCTGCCGGTGCATTCAGTGCCGATGCCAAGGTGCTCTCGGCTGGCAAGAAACTGTTCGACACCACCCACCCGGTCTTTCGAACTGTGTCTGCCGTGAAATCAAAAGCTGTCGCCTGTTGGCGTGACCAAACGCTGCCCTACGTCGAACCAGGCATTCGGCTGGTGCGACGAAACACCGTGTCAACGCTGGAATCGCAGTTGTGCGAAGCTCAAATCGAGCTTCGAGAAACGGTAAGGAACCTGGATCGCTGCTGGGGCGAACTGGTTGATCAAGCTCGCAAACGGTTGGGCGACCTGTTCGACGTCACGGACTATTCACCAAGCATTGCCGATGAGTTTGAAATCACCTGGGACTATCCTGCGACCACTCCGCCGGATTACTTGCGAACGGTAGCACCCGAGATATATGAATCGGAATGCAACCGGGTACGTGAACGCTTTACCGAAGCGGTCAAAATCGCAGAGTCTGCGTTTGCAGAAGAGCTTGGTAGCCTCGTTTCCCGCTTGGCCGAACGGCTCAGCGGGGAATCGGACGGCAAGCCCAAGGTGTTTCGCGACACGGCGGTCACTAATCTGAACGAGTTCCTAGAACGGTTCCGGAGACTCAGCATCGGCACGGATGAATCGTTGGAGCAACTGGTGGACCAGGCACGAAGCCTTGTTGCTGGTGTCGTTCCAGAGGATCTACGTCAACGAGAATCGCTACGGCAGCAGATCTCCAACGGGCTGACTCGGATCGAGGCCAGCCTTGACGGCTACATGACCGACCGACCACGTCGGAACATTATCCGGAGGCCTGCATCTTGAGCCGAGTAAGGGAAACCGCAGAGCTGATCATCGGGCTTGGTGGCAGCGTACGCATGATCTACTCGGAGCTCGTAGAACCGCATGCGTTGGGCGATCCAACGATTGAGCGTGGCTCAAATGTCGAGCCCGACCAGAACGGATTCTGGTGGGCGGACTTATCTCTAGTCAACGGGCCGCGTTTGGGACCGTACTTCATGCGATCAAAGGCCATCGCGGCCGGGATTGCATGGTTGCGGGAATTCTGGCTGGAGCCTGCGGGTATTTAGGCCCGCCAACCCAAGACCAATTAATCACTAACTAGCCCAGGCAAACACCTGGGCTTTTTTCGTTTTCGCATTGGTTGCGTGCCATGCGAGGACAAGTTCATCAGGTATTTAACTCCAACTCTAAGTACGAGGTATTCCATGTCCATTTCTGAATTTGACGCAGAAGTTGCAGCAGCCACGGGTGATACGGTCAGCACGATTCGTCGTTGCGGCTTTTCGATGTTAACTCGAGCGGCGTTCGAGTTAGAGCCTGATGATTTGC
>JANMNR010000415.1:0-33551 GCA_031368325.1 Pirellula sp. | reverse complement strand
ATCCTTTACGGTGGCCATGTTACGCTATGGGTCAACGCACTGGACGATGCCATTCAGGCGATCGGTACCAAGATTCCCAGCGTTGCTTCCCGCGACTACGGATCGCCTTTTGCGAAGACGTTTAAGAAGTACGATTATGATTTCTACAAAGTCGATCCTGGTCTCTTTAGCCCAGCGATGATCACGATCGTCAATCTAAAGTCAGGGCGTTCGTTTCGATATGGCTCCCTGCGCCCAGACATCTTGGCCGAGTCGTTTGGCGAATCGGTTACCAACGTGTCGACTGCAACGCCAACATGATCGAGGATTGCAGGGCGTTGCGAGTGGGAGTATTGGGCTCGGCCACGGGTTGGTACATGCGAGACTTGCAGCGGGCAGCTATTGCCATGCCACCCAACAAAGCGACCGAGATCGAATCCTTGTCGTTCAATAAACTCAGTGTTTGGTCGGTTGGAACAAGCAAGGCAACCGTAAAAACGGTGACACAAGCTTCAGAATCCCAAACGGATAGCAAGTCGATTGCGCTCGCGGACTGCCATGCTGTGCTGGTCCGATCCATGCCGCTCGGTTCGGTGGAGCAGATCGTATTTCGGATGAATGCGTTGCATGCCGCACAGGCCTCGGGTGTGCAAGTGCTCAATCCTCCTCGGTGTCTGGAGATCGCCATCGACAAATGGCTGACCCTGGACATTGCACAACGGGTTGGGCTTCAGACTCCGAAGACGATTTGTTGCCAGACCCGCGACGACGCTTTGCTCGCGTGGGAATCGCTGGGTCGCGACTGTATAGTCAAGCCAATCTTTGGCGGTGAAGGACGCGGTATTGTGCGTGTTACCGATAGCGACATGGCTTGGCGCGTTTTCAGTACGCTCGAGCAATTGCAGTCCGTCATCTATGTGCAAGAGTTCCTGTTGAGCGAGGGCTACGATCTGCGATTGCTGGTCGTAGGAGAAGAGTTGTTCTGTGTTCGCAGAGAGAACAGAGGCGATTGGCGTTCGAATATCTCGCGCGGGGGCCAAGCGATTCCACATGCGCCGACCTTTGAGCAGATTTCGATCGCCTATCGAGCGAGCAAGGCGATTGGGGGCTGGATGGTAGGCGTAGATGTTTTGCCTACGAAAGACGGTCGTGATATGTTGTTGGAGGTCAATGCCGTCCCGGGCTGGAGGGCGACAGCCGGAGCATTAAACGTCGACATGGCGCAGTTGATTCTGCATCGGCTTCACGGTGAGCAACATGCGCGTTGCAACACGGACGCGTGAGCACCCGATTCCCTGCCCAAACTGGGCAGATGAATCTCGATTAAGATCGCGAACGACATTCTGTTCACGCTTTCGTTGCGGAGCGATGCGAGACAATTCTCCCGTGGCTTAGCGCAGGATGCGTACGGCAAAGGGCTTGTTGCAAGTGCAGAATCGGGCGATACTCAGGAGCGGTTTCTTAGCGGGCTTTTGTCCCAACCACTTCGTATTTTTCGAGGGATAACCATTTTGGATTTGCGTTGGATTGTGTTCGTCGCAGCCGTTTCAGGGCTTATGTCTGTCGGGATTGGGGCTATGGGGTCTCATTCTCTTCCCAAACGACTTCAAGCGGCTGGTCTCTCCGAGGCCGACGTTCAGAAGAAAATCGGACAGTGCGAAATCGCGGTCAAGTATCAGATGTTTCACTCGATTGCCGCACTTTCTTTGGGGCTTTGTCCAGCCACAGCCACTCGTCGAAGCTGGAAATCCGCCAGTCTTCTCTTCTTTGTTGGCATTTCCATGTTTTCAGGCGGACTGTACAGCATGGTGTTTTTCGACGCGATGGGACACTGGAGTATCGTCCCAATCGGGGGAGCCACCATGATGCTAGGTTGGCTTACATTGGCGATTGGGGCACTTTTTCCGGCTAATTGTGCGTCAACTACTGGCAAACTTACTTCCTAGGTTCAATACTTAGGGTGTAAGCACGAGATACCGGTACTAAAGAGACGTAACGAGGCAAAGCATGCGTAGTATGAATTGGTTTTCACGGACCGTCCTCAAATGGACACTCGCGTTGGGTTGCGTTACGGCCGGTATATGGACCATGTCAACTCAGGCACACGCTCATCACCCATTCTTGCGGCATGGCTGTTTTGGCACATATGGTTGGGGATCACACTACAGTGGCGTATCGTTCTATCGAGGTCACTGCGGCTTTGGCGGATATTCGAGTTATTACGGATTGAGTTCGTCCTGCTATTATCCACCACTTTCATTTTGCGCCCCCCGATACTACTCGGTCCAATATTACACTCCCACCTACTTCGCACCCGTCTATTACACACCGGTGTACTACGACCCTGCGCCATGCTCCACGTGGAGCAGCGTTCCGTTTAGTACAAGCATCCCATTGGCTTCCAACCAATTCAATCAGCCGAACCCAGCCGGCTCATTTGCGGCTTCAAGCTTTGTGAGCAGTGCACGGATTTCCAAGACCGCTCCGCTGGCCCTGCCGAATCGCACCATCCAAACCCGTGCACCTCTCGCCGGATTAACCGTGGCTGGTAAACTAATTTCAAATCGAGATTCGGACTTTGAACCGACGAATCCTGGGCAAGCTCAAATCGAAGCGGGACGAAAGACTGTCTCCTATAAACCAGCTCTGCTTCAACCCTATTCACCAATTTGGACCAAAGCGGCTGTTGGGATTGTCGATGACATGATCGCATCGGGAGAATTCGATCACGCGCATTCGTCTTGCAAGAGCATGGAGCGAGTCACTCAGCCAAAGGGATCGGGAGTTTATTTACGGCAAGCGTTGTTAAACTACTTTTCGACGGACGTAAGCACTGCGTCTAAACCATCCTACGACGAGGTCCTCAAACTGCTCGATTCCGCTTGTAACGCAGGTAGCCTGTTGCAACCGAGCGAACTAGCAAAAGACTCACTCCAAGATTACTTCGCCGCATGCAATGTGGATGTGTCAGCAAAGTTGGAGCAGCTGTCTAAATCGATTCTTGAATTGCCGGAACAGTCTGGGCAGGAACTTTTGCTGCTGTCCGCTTTGCTCAAACTCGATGGCCAGGACGATCGGGCAAAGCTGTTTGCTACCGAAGCGTCAGCGCAGGCTTCCAAATCAAACTCGTTTCAATGGAGTTCGGTTTTAAACGTCTGCTTAAATTGAACAGGGTATGCTAGCGTATCGCGTTCGGACGAATGGGCGTCATGCTGCTCGTCTCAATGATGCCGAAGCATAAAACTGCTTAATCGTATGGACGACCATGTCCTGTTCTCGCTCGGTCAGATCCGGGTAGATAGGCAAGTGCAAGATTTCTTTGGCTGCCTTTTCCGTTTGTGGCAAACAGCCGTCCGTGTAACCTAAATCGCGGAAGCATTCTTGTTGATGCAATGGGACTGGGTAGTAGACTTCGTTGCCAATTCCATTTTCCGTCAAGTGTTTTCTAAGCGAGTCTCGCATTCCGCTGTGAACTCGGATTCCGTATTGATTCCAAACATGCAGGGCTTGCGGCGCGTGATAAGGCAATTCGATGCACTCGGTTAAGACCGAATCAGCAAAGAGCTGGGCGTAGCGATCTGCGTTCTTCTGCCTCGCATCGCAATAGGACTGCAAATGAGCGATCTTTACGTTGAGGATGGCAGCTTGAATGGTATCGAGCCGGCTGTTGATTCCGACCAATTTGTGGTAGTAACGAGGTTGCATTCCGTGCGACGCGAGGAGCCTTAGTTTGGCCGCCATTTCCGCGTCATGGCAAACCATCATTCCACCGTCGCCCATTCCACCGAGGTTCTTGGTTGGGTAAAAGCTGAGGCAACCGATATCACCCCATGCACCAGCTGGTCGCCCCATGTATTCCGCACCAATCGCTTGAGCCGCATCCTCAATGACGGGCAAGTCGTTTTTCTTCGCGATCTTCGCAATCTTGTCCATCGCAGCGCATTGTCCGAATAGATGCACTGGCATGATGGCCCGAGTTCGCGATGTTACGCTGGCCTCAACGGCCTCGGGGCATATGTTGTAGGTTTTAGGATCGATATCGACAAAGACAGGGTTTGCCCCTAGTCGAGCAACTGCGGATGCCGTTGCGAAAAATGTGAAGCTCGGCAAGATCACCTCGTCCCCCGCCTGAATATCGAGAGCCATCAACGCTAGCAATAACGCGTCGCTGCCTGAGGCACAAGCGATCGCTTGCTTTGTTTGGCATAGACCGGCAACGGTACATTCCAGTTCGCCCACTTGCGGGCCATGAAGAAAACGACCACTATCAACGACGGTTGCAATCGACGCGAGGATCTCATCCCGCAAAAGAGAATTACCTCGATTGACATCGAGTAGCGGTACTGACGACTTGGTCGCGTTTTCCTTCGACATATTCTTAGCCCCTAGAGCACGAGTCATTGTAGTCCGTCCCGGACATTTTCCTGAGAGACTAGCCTTTTCGACTCGGCAAGGTCAAGCGAGATTGGGGGCGGCTTTTCACATCCGGCGCCAACCATTCCTTTAATAGAGACCTTCAACGCACGGCTCTATCCCAGACTCAGCATTTTCGATAACGCTTGCATTGCGGTATGCCACGCGGGACGTGTCTGCAGATAGGTCTCCCACCAATCCATCAGCACCGGCACAATTTCAGCGTGAATGTCCTTATCCTTTGGGACCGGAATGCGCCACTGTTCAATTGCCAGTTCGGCCACGGACTCATCGCACTTGCTCAACTCCATGACCTCAGCCGCAGCTAGAATGGGTGGCAACATAGCCAAAGGTGCAAGCCGCGTGAGCAAATGCAAACCGATTGTTTCACTATGGACTGGCAAGTCGAGTTGCAATTGTGAAAGCAGCCACGCCAATCGCACCACTTCGGGCAGCTCGACCATGGGATTTGTCAATACGGCTTCGATGCGCACCAAATTCTGGTCGATGTGTGCGACCCCTGCTCCTGCCAGGACGGGTTGCAACAAAACCACGCGGGCTTCCGGGACGAGCAGATCTTTTTGCGTCAGTCGCCCGAGATGGGCAAGCAAGCCTGGCCCGAAACCCAACCAGTGTTCTTGAAGCGGTCTGGCTCGCAACGGCAGTTGTTCCTGAAATTTCGGGTAAAGCTGATTGTAGGCCGCTTCGATATCGGAGATGAAACCGGCCAATTGCGAAACAGCGGTTTTGTCGCTTCGGAGTACGGCCCCTTTTCTTACCACAATCTGAGCCAAGTCCATGTTGGATTCAATGATGGCCGAGTGACCGACCAAAAGCGACCAGAAGCGACCAAAGTCGAAAGGCGCTGTGGCCTCGATCCAGCGGCCTAATCCCAGAGCGTATTGGCCAATCGACTCGACAACTCGCGTGTCTGTAAGTTTATCGCCCGACTCACAAATGGCTTGAGCCGCGTGCAGGGCGCTGGCTGAGGCGTTGGGTGTCCATGTCAAATGCATTATTGCTCAGTAAGCTTGCTTGAGTCACGCGAAACAACTTGTTCGCTGATCCATTGCTCGAGCTCTTTCCAATCGACAGGCGGCAGTTTGCTCAAATCTGGACGCAGGGCCACTGCATCGTGAATATAGACGTGATGGATTTCTTTCTGCGTTTTGGTAGTATTCCAATGCAGCAAAATGCGAACGCACGAACTCAATGAGCCATGCACTTCGACTTCGTATCCGCACAACAAAGGGACATCGAGCCAACCGAATTGTCGGGCCGCCAAAGCTGGAAATTCTGCGTCCAAGTCTCGGGTGACCGTAAAAACAGCGCTGGCGACATCCGCAGAATCGATGCCGTTTCGACGGATAATTAAGGCCAAAAGCTGGCGAGTGGCCTTGAGAATCGCGTCACGCGTGTTAGCTTCGACGGTCGTTGCACCGCGAACTCCCCGGCACACCGTGTTTTCCGACATCCATTAGTCCTTTTCAAATCCGAGCGTTTATCGAAAATCCATCCATAATGGATGGTCCAACACGGTACCTATTTTTCAAGCACCTGCAATGCCTTGAGCCACTTTTCTAGGTCTTTGCAGCCAATCCCTGTTCAATCACCCCCGCGAATACTGTTCTTATGCTTTCCGACGAATCCCTTGCTACTATACCAGCTTCGTCCGATTCAAGTCCTCCCTCGGAATTTGACCCGAAGCTATTCTCATTGCTCATCGTCGATAACGACCCCGCTCACGCCAGAGCCATGACCGAGAGTCTGGAGCGGACCGGTTACCGATGCACCGTTGCCACCAGTGGCCCCGAGGGCAAGCGAATGCTGGAGCAAAACACCTACGACGTCGTCATCACCGACTTGATGATGAACGAGTTCGACGGAATGCAGGTCTTGGCTCTGGCCCGTCAACTGATGCCTGATTGCCAAGTGGTGATGGTGACGGGACATGCGACGGTGACAAAAGCGGTCGAAGCGATGCAGCTCGGCGCTTTTAACTTTCTCGAAAAACCGATTACGCCAAATCGACTTCGAGCCATTGCAGCGAAAGCCGTCGAGTCGGTCCAGTTGAAGCAAACCAACATCGAATTGCGCCGAAGATTGGACGAAAAATTTGGCTTCGAAGGCATCGTGTACGCTGGTCCGCAAGTGCAATCGCTCATCGATCGCCTCAAACGCATTGCCCCCACCGACGCAACCGTCCTCATTACGGGCGAAAGTGGGACCGGCAAAGAGCTGATTGCCCGAGCGATCCACCAGAACAGTCCTCGAAAAAACAAACGCTTGGTCGCTCTCAACGTGCGAGCCGTCTCCGAGAACTTGGTCGAAAGCGAAATGTTTGGCCACGTCCGCGGCGCGTACACGGACGCAGTGACCGATCGAGAAGGAGCGTTCCAATACGCGGACGGTGGCACGTTGTTCTTGGATGAAGTAGGCGATATGCCAATGAGTACCCAAATCAAGCTGCTACGAGTTCTAGAGGAACATCAGATAACACGAGTCGGAGACAACAAACCGATCAAAGTGAATGTCCGATTGATCTCCGCGACCAATCGGCCGCTTGAAAACATGATTGAGGCCGGCGAGTTCCGCAACGACCTCTACTACCGATTGAAAGTGGTCACCGTCCATTTACCGGCTTTGCGTGAACGTCGCGACGACATCATCCCCTTGATGGATCACTTCCGAAAAACATTTATCAAACGGCATAGTCACGGACCGTGCAATTTCTCGCCTGCTGTCACACGTAAATTCTATACATATGATTGGCCAGGCAACATTCGCCAGCTTCGTAACTTCGTGGAGACGATGGTCGTGCTCGATACGGATGGACGCTTGGATCTCGATGATCTCCCGCCCGAACTGATCGAGCCTGGAATGGATATTTCGAGCGAGGTGTTGGCCGGAGCGATGAACGAAATGGGGGCATTAGAGCCCGTTTCAGGACTTCATTTGCCTAGCGAATTGATCGGAAAAAAGATGGACGACATCGAGCGCTGGGCCATCGAGGAGACACTCAAAATGACCGCCGGCAATCGCGAGGAAGCGGCAAGGATTCTCGATATCGGAGCCCGCACGCTGTATCGCAAACTTGACAAATACCGTCAGGACTAAATATTCGCATGGAACCTGACGACGAACTTTGTTTGTGTTTTCATATTTCATGGCGAAAGGTGATCAACTACATCCGTATCCATCGGGTAAAGACGCCGAGTTTGCTCAATGAATGCGGAGGTGCTGGTACTGGCTGCGGCTGGTGTCGCAAGCAACTTGAGAAGCTCACGGCCCAAGTTAACGAAGTGCCACCCGACGCCTGCGAAATCGAGGAATGGCTAAAGGACCGATCACCGAACAAACAAGTCTACGCCTCCGGTCGCGAGAAGTACCGCGAGAAACTGTAGAACAAAATCAAAATGAGCATGCCCATTGTTTCCAATCCATGCAAATTGCTGCGAATTGGTCTCGTGATACTTGGGCTGTCATGTGCATTTGGAGTGCTGCGCGACGCCTCATGGCTAGATGGCACGGATCAGATCCTGAAACTCGATGGTTCACGCGTTCGTTGGCAACACTCCTGGGTGCCGTTCCTGAGTAGAGTAGAAGTGACGACGGTTCGCGTCTACGATTTCGACAATGGAAGAGTCCTCGCAGAGTATCGACTGAAGGGGTATTTGCAGCAAGTCTGCGTGAGCCCACTTGGAGTAGTTGCAGAAATCCTGTTCAACTCTGGAAGCGACAATACTCGAGAACTACGAGTTGTTGAGACCGAGACCGGAGTTGTGCTGGCGACGAGAGCTTTAGACCATGCGCTCCTTGGGCGACCGTATTCCTTTACGACAGATGGTAGCCAATTGGTATGCATGCGTAACCCACAGAACCCAGGTGACTCCGATGGAATTGTCTTACTTGATCCATCTACACTTGAAATCACCGATTCGTTCGTGGTTCGAATCCCCGCGGGAGTGAACGCAAGACAGAGCTTCGTCGCGGGTGATTACGCCTTCTATAACGACACACGACAACTGATACACTTTGGTCACGGAAAAATCAAAGTGATACCTACCAAGGGATTAGAGGTCGATGATACGGTCGAGTCGATTGGCTTGGACGCAATGGCGATTGTCCAACGCATGCCTGCGAAACGGAATCTACCTGAATCAACGCCAAATGAAGAAAACTCGGTAATTCATGAAGAGAAATTTGGCATGTCCGCAGATGCGTCAGAGATCGAAGAGTCGGGCCGACTCTTTCTGATTAACTTGCTTTCGGGCGAAACACAAGAGTTTCCTGAATCGATCGAGCACGCTGGAGCACTGGAGATAGTCGGTTCGAAGTGGATCTTCTGGACTAGCAATAATAGACTCACTATTCTCAATCGAGACATGACAGCACACCTCTCGATTCCATCGGATCCAGAACATTTTTCCGTTTTTCTTGATGCCCCAAAGCGCAGAATCAGGAGTTATGGCAACTCACCGACCAAACTCAAGACTTGGGACATAGAATCGCGAGTTGGACTTGAACGAGACGATTTGGCCCGAGACTGGAAGAGTCAATATTGGTTTTCCGTGGGCTGTGTCGCTTTATGGTTGGCGATGTGGGTTTCGTTCGAACTTTGGAATTTTCGTCGATTGGGTTTTGCTTCCGCCGGTCTCACGATGGTCGTCTGCAATGCGTTAGCCTACAGCGTCGTTCTCGGCAACGATTACTATCGCACTCAGGATATTGCTATCAAAGTTTCCATTGGAATTGGGATGACGCTTAGTATTCTCGCGGGTGCGATCCTGAGCGATTGCCAATCACATTGGCTAGATCGCGTCGCAATATGCCTCTGTTTGCTTGGACTAGCATTGCTTGGCCCTTCCGCACGCGGGATCGGCTATCGATTAGAGATCTTCTTCGCTATTTTGGGAGCAACTCCGATCGCTGGAATCCTGATGAGAACGCTGCGATTGGAGTCAAAAGCGAACCGCGAAGATCGCGCAAACAAGCTGACGCTTGCGACTCTGTTTTCCTTGCAGGCCGCGATTGGAGTGTTGACCTTGGTAGCGATTCACTTCCACCCGTACGACCCGGATCCGTTTTCGGCTGCGCATTGCATCGTATTGCTGTTATCTGTTGCGATTCTCGGTGTTCTCGTGGTCGGAATACTAACCCGAACGGGTCGAAGTCGATTGAGGTTCGCGTTACTTACAATCGCGTTCGCCTCGATGTTTACGATCGTTGTAGGTTGGTTGCCCAGCGGATGGCAAACTCCAATGATGAGCACTATATATGTCAATTTTCTCCATTTTGGATACGTGCTCACGGAACCACAACTCTCATGGCTGGTCATGGGAGCGATTCTCACTGTTTTGGCAAAAGCGACAAGAACTTTTGAAATGAAAACCAATTAGGATTCACTATCAACCCATGGATCAACGAGGTTCGTCTCGCTACTTGCATTTTCGAGAACATCGTTGCTACTACTGCAGTTGGGGAAGTGGAGTGCTAGCCCGCTTCCGAAACGCGAACCTGATCCATTCAACTTAGCCGCGTTTGCAACCAAACCTATTGCGTCCGACGGGCACAAGGCCCATCGGACGCCTCTCTTTCGAAGGGTCGCCGATCTAGCGCACCAAACCTGTTGCGAAGATTGGGCACAAGGCCCAACTTCGCAGAGCAAGGATGCGTCTCGCTGCGCGTGTGGTAGGAGCCCCCGAGCAATCCGCCGAGAAAAACTCGATGGCATTGCCATGTAGGCGGCTTTACACGTCGGGGCGCAAGAGTAGAGCATTTTTGCGATTGCGAAGACGGTCCTTCGATTTGCAGCTGGCCTAAAGTAGACTAGGTTTAAATGTCCCACAGACGGAGCGGGGCGTGACAAGAACCGCGAAGAACTAGAACTATCGGAGTCGAATTTGGGAAAGCGGATGCGGACGTCTAGAACCAGGTTTTGGGGGCTTCGGCTCTCGCTCGTTTTGATGGGACTATTTCCTTTCTTAGCGATGGAACTGACGCTTCGAGCTGTCTGGACACCACCAATCTGTAACACAACGGATCCGTTCTTGGATTGCAGTCAGTTGTCGCCGCTTTTCCAATTGCATGGCGATACCTACCGTACATCCCCAGATCGATTGAGGCTTTTTGAATCCACAGAGTTTTCAGCAAGAAAAGCCGCTGGAACGAAGCGGATCTTTTGCTTAGGTGGCTCGACGACACAGGGTGAGCCCTACAAGCCCCCGACCGCGTTCCCTGCATGGCTGCAGCTCAACCTCCAATTGATCGAACCGAACCAACGTTGGGAAGTGATCAACTGCGGAGGGCTCTCGTACGCGAGCTATCGATTGCTCCCAATTCTAATTGAGATTCTTCAATTTGAACCGGATCTTGTCATCCTGGATTGCGGTCACAACGAGATACTTGAGACCCGCGAACTATCTGGCTGGCATCAGGCTTCCATTGTGCAACGAAGCGCGACTCGCCTAACTCGGTCATCGCGACTTGTTCAGTTTACCTCCCATGTTTTATCCACCAATCCTCAAGCGAAATCCGTTGAAGCCAAACGAACCCAATTGACGCAAGAAGTTGATGCGTTGCTGGACGATCAAGGTGGCCTTGCGAAATACAAGCGAGACGAGCTGAACATGGACTCTGTCGTGAAATCGATGAGATGGAACATGGCTGCGATGATCGAACACTGCAGGGCTGCTAACGTGCCAGTCGTGGTTCTTGTTCCTACCGCGAACATTCGCGATTGCCCCCCATTCAAAGTTGAGCTCAGCCAGCAAATGGACCAGACTACCAAAGCAGAAATTGAGACGCATTGGAAACGTGCCATGGTTGCAAACCAAGAACGGTCGGAGGCTGATTCCCTCATATTCCATGACGAAAGCAAAGTTCGTGAGTTGCAATCGATTGTCGCGCTGGATCCGGCGCACGCGGCAGCATTGTATTGTCTCGGCCAATTTGAACTGGCCCATGGCGATATCGATTCCGCTCGCCATCATCTCGCTCAAGCTCGAGACAACGACGTTTGTCCCTTACGAGCCGTGAGTTCCATGCAGCGGGCCATTCGCGAACTAGCCGAACTCGAACAAGTTTGGTCGTTCGATGTTGACGCCATGTTTGAGTCGGTTTCCCTAAATGGATTGGTGGGTGACCGTTGGCTGATCGATCACGTTCATCCACGGATCGAAGGTCATCAGATGCTGGGCGAGCAACTTGCTGAATTATTGGTTCAGAAGAAATGGGTTACGCCACAGGAACTGAATTGGCGACGACATCGAACGGATGTTTATCGCGAGCGACTTAGGGAGCTCGGAGAAGACTACTTTTTCCATGGAAAGCAACGGCTTGAGGGACTAGTATTGTGGACACAGGGCCGAGCTCGCAAAGGGCTGACGCCAGAGAAACCAAAATGACCGAGCGCGATGATCCCAAAGTAAGCGAAACAGATACACCACTTGAGATGACATCTGATTCGGACCAAGGCAACGACCAGTCAGCCCTCACGCTATGGGAGGAATTTCGTTTTCTCATCCTGCATGAGAAGGGGTGGTGGATGGTTCCCGTCCTGATCGGGCTAATCTTTATTGTCCTCGCAGTGGCATTGAGTCCGTCGACCACCGTGCCGTTCATTTATAGGCTGTTTTGATTGCCATTCGCGTTAAGTGGAGGATTTGCAGGCGCTGTTTTCGATTGTTCCAACCAGACTTCACCTACGGAATGGTTCTGCGTTGCGGCAAGCTGCTCTATGTTTTCACGCTGGTGCAATATCAATCGAGTGAGTTGGTTGCGAGCGTCGTTCACCAAAGCCAGGAATCCATGAATTAGACCTTCTCCCTCCAGCTCACCTGCCGCGAATTTGCTCACGGCTTCGGACTTCAGATTAGCCAGTTCTCGCTGCAATCGAATCAACGTTCCTAGATCCAATTGGGCTGCAAGCTCATTTTGCATCGATTCGCTTTCTATCTGGATGACTCGCTCCATGTAACTAGCAAAGCTCGCCTCCCGCCTCCTGCGGTTCGAGCGCAGGTACCACTGAACCACAAAGAAGGTACCGCCAGCCACTGTCGCCGCGATCGCCAAGACCTTTTCGAGGTAGTCGATGGCATCCCCAGCGATGATCGGCTTGTTGCGCTGACGATACAACTCCGCTCCAACGTGCAACGGAAACTCTGGAGGCAAATCGAGCAAGCTAGCCTCGAGTCCTGGCTTTTCCAATTGAATGAAACTGGATCCGTAAAGGCTAGCGAGCAGACGTTTAACATGATCACCGCTCACTCGCTTGTGCGCCACCATCAATAACCGCGTTCCAATCGTGCTCAAAGGCTCTGGTGGTGACGCGGGCTCAACTTGATAAGTGAATGCAGGAATCGTCGTTGCATAAACATGTCTTTTGTCGACCGCACCGAAGACTGGCGTTGTCCCCCAGTCCAAGAAAGCCTCGAGCGAAAACGCTTCCCCGAATGGTATGGGTACCAAGCGAAAATCGTGCATGTCAACAAGAAAATCGGCAACCGGAGACGGCAAGGTAGAAACAGTGAAAACGGCATCCGGTAGATCCGAAAAATCAGCCTCAAAAAGTTCTGCATAGCTCAGTGAATTGGGAACAAAACTGGTGATATCGTTTCCTCGATTCGCTCGCAACCCAGCAAATTGAAGGACTGCTGTCGCTAACGAATGCGTACCGCTCCCTTTCGCTCCAAGATTGATTCGACGTCCGGTCAGCTGCGACAATCCTTTTTCACTCACGGAACGCTGAAGTTCCGGTTTCACGAGTAAATGCAACGGTTCGATGTGCAGTGCGCTTATCTGGCGAATGTTTGTGTCTGGGTTGCTGGTTAGCCCTCCTTGAACAAAGGCGATATCAAAATCGCCTTTACTGATTTTTTCCATCGCGACTTCCGAACCGTCGGTGGGTTTGATTTCTATTTGAATCCCTGACTTGGAAGCCTCCAGCGCAAACTCAATTGCAAGCCGATGTCGCAACCCCGAGCCGTCGCCGGCCGTCATTCTTAGCTTGATCGGTCGGTCAGGACTCGATGAGCGGCACCAAAAGGTTATCCCGGCAACTAGCAAACCCATTGCGATGGCAAGCACCGCAACGTCCTTTCGGTTTTTGGGCATGGTTTTATCCAAATATGGAACGGAAGAGAAGAAACAGCGTACCTGACATCGTTATGCAAACGGGAAGCGTAAGAACCCATGCCATCAAAATCTTCGTGATCATGCTCTTTTCCAAATTGCTTAATCCACCCGTTGCGAACATCGCGCCAGCAATTCCCGAGGAAAGAACGTGTGTCGTACTAACAGGGAGCCCGAGGTACGTCGAAGCTGCGATGGTGCTTGCTGCCACGATCTCAGCAGACGCTCCTTGGGCATAAGTCAAGTGTGACTTCCCAATCTTTTCACCGATGGTGATGACGATTCGCTTCCATCCGATCATAGTTCCAATCCCAAGCGACAGGGCAATCAACACGATGACCCAGGTTGGTGAATAGTCTGTGTATTTTTTAAGTGACTCAGACTTTTTGGAAAGCGCTATCATTAAAGGTGCGGTGGAGTACTCCGAATGATCCTTGAAATGCTTCGTTGCACTCCGGATGAGCAGAATGTTTTTGCGAATTTCGAATGCTGGTGCTTTTTCCTGTTGTGTAGAATCGCGACCTGGATCTGTCAGAACCGCCAACGCGTTTAACGGCACTTGGACCTTCTCCAGCGTCGAGAGAAATGGTGCCGCAGACGCGTCTGCCATCGCGCTATCAAGGCTCTCCTGTATCGAAGCCACGGTTTGCGTAATGTCTTTTTGCGAGACTCGATCATCCAACGCAAACTTAGCTGGCACGATGCCAATTAGAATTAGCATCATCAAACCGATTCCCTTTTGACCATCGTTGGAACCGTGCGAAAAGGAAACCAGTCCACATGTTGAAATCAAGACGCTGCGAATCCACAAAGGAGGGGGAGCATCGCCCTCTGGTGACCGGAACAAGTTGGTGCTTCTTCGAAAGACGATTGCGAGCAGACCGAGCAAGGAAAGAGACAATAGGAACCCGAAGAGAGGTGAGATCAAAAGTGACAGTCCCACCTCACCGGCTTTCTTCCAGTTGACGGCCGCCTCGCCGGTGCCTGGGAGCAAGCTATAGGCTATCCCAACCCCAAGGATTGCGCCCACAAGCGTGTGCGAGCTCGAAGCGGGAATCGAAAGAAGCCAGGTCCCAAGATTCCAGAATATTGCAGTGAGCAGGATGGAGGCAACCATACCAAGGCTGTGAACCGTACTTTGATCGACTAATGTTTCCACCGGCAGCATGTTGATGATTCCCATGGCCACGGCGGTACCGCCCAAAAAAACGCCAAGCCCGTTCAATGATCCCGACAGCAGAACCGCGTGCCAGGGCTTCATTGAATTGGTATAGATGACTGTCGCGACGGCGTTTGCCGTATCGTGAAAACCATTGATAAACTCGAAAGCACAGACACAAAGGAGACAGAGCAAAAGCAAAACTGAGTAACTGAGATCAAGTCCAAACACAGGCATTAACTCCAATAGTTAGGGGTTTTCTCAATCGTGTTTCCAATGATGACTGGCCGACAAACCGTTATAGGCGAGGCGCGGCAAGTATTAAGGTTTGATGAAGCTTTAGAGGGGCGACCTCGCGATTTCCCGTAATAACTCCACCGTTTGGGCAATCTCTTCCAGTGTGTTGTAGTGCATGCAACCCAGCCGAACCATCCCGTCTGGTTCGGTCCCAAGCGATTGGGTCAGCGGTAACGCATAGTAATTGCCATGCCATGCAAAAATCCCATGATCGCCGAGAGCCTGTGCCACATTGATGGACTTCCATTCGGCTATTTGAAAGCAAACCGTAGGAGCTCGTTCGTCCATTCGACTGATGTCGGTGATTCCGAACAACTTGATTCCCCGAATCGATGATAAGCCTTGAATGAGACGCGAGATCAATTGAGTCTCGTATTTGGTGATTTCATTCATCGCATCCTTAATTCGCATTCGGCAATTCGCACCGTCATCAGTAATGGACGAGAGGGAAGCCATGTATTCCACCGCCGCTGCGGCGCCCGCAATACAAGCATGGTTTTGTGTGCCCGTCATCCATCGACCAGGCAAGGTATCTGGGGCCGGCCGAAGCTTGTAGGGTGTTAACTCCAACATGCGCTGACGTCGTCCGTACAAAACACCAATATGCGGGCCAAAAAATTTGTAAGCGGAACAAACCAGGAAGTCACAATCGAATTCCGCCACATCGATCAACCGATGCGGAGCAAGGTGAACCGCATCCACAAACAACTCTGCGCCTACGGCATGAACCCGTCTTGCGATTTCAGAAATGGGCGTAAGCGACCCCACTGCATTGGAGGCCGCCGTGACCGCAACCAATCGCGTTCGATCGTTCAACAGACCGTCCAACGAATCTAAATCGAGAGTCGCATCCGATGGCTGGATTTCAATCACTTTGACCTCGACCCCAGCATCCCTCGCCGCCAAAACCCACGGAGTGAAGTTGGCGTCGTGGTCGAGACTCGAAACCAATATGCGATCGCCTGATTTCCATTCCCGCGATAGTACTCGCGAAAACTGAAAAGTTAACGAAGTCATATTGGGGCCAAAGGCAATGGAATCTGCAGATGCCGCTCCTAGAAAGTCTGCGAACATGGCATGGCTTTGATGCATGATCTCGTCGACTTCGCGACTTGTGGCAAAGCGCCCAGCTCTATTTGCGTTGTGATGCAGCATGCAATCGCTAATGCGATTCACAACAGAATTCGGCACTTGTGTACCGGCAGGTCCGTCCAAGTAGATTGCTTGCTTGTCATCGATCGTTCTCTTAAGTGAAGAAAATTGCGAACGAATGGAATGGATGTTTTGCAGGATGTTCATGATTCATTTTCTATTTCTTGGATTCAATCTTGCTCAACCACGGCGCTGCTTGCGATGTCCAGTCGGTGACCGGCATGCCGTCGACATGCCGCATTCCGTAACCGTGACCGCCCAGTGCGAACAAGTGAAGTTCAGTTGAAACGCCAACTTTCTTTAACTCGGTTGCCAAGCAAAGGCTACTCAGTGGCGTCACATTATCATCCCACGCATGCACCATAAATGCCGGAGGAGCGTCGGCTGTTGGCTTGAGGTCGTTTAGCAAAGTATTGTCTTTTACCAAGTAGGCAGGATAGATCAGCATGGAAAAGTCGGGACGGCTCGACGTTTCGTCGATCGAGTCGATTTTTTCGTACTTTCGATCGGTGTATTGCAGGGAGGCCCTCGCAGCTACCTCGCCACCTGCCGAAAAGCCCATGATCCCGATTTTGTTTGATTGGATTCCTAGTTCCTTGCTTCGAGCTCTAACAAGACTTACGGCGCGCTGGGCGTCCTGTAAGGCGGCGAGCCCCTTGAAATCGGGGTTTCGGAATGGAACACGGTACTTCAAAACAATGCCTGTGATCCCCAATGTGTTTAGCCACTGAGCGATTTCGGTACCCTCTAAATCGTAGGCCAACAGATTGTGACCGCCACCTGGGCAAATGATAACAGCCATCCCGCTGTCCCGGACAGGATCGGGGCGATAGATGGCAAGCTCGGGCTTGGAAACATTCGTCAGCAAATAAATGGGCTTACCCGCCACGATCCTTGGGCCGCCTTTGGTAACCTCCATTTCAGCATCCAATTGCGTGGTCTCTCCCGGTGGCTTGCCCGGCCAAACCGAGACGATCTCGGGGTCACCTGGAAAAGCGGAATTAGGGAACATGAATACGGCGCTGCAGACCAAAAGTGCTGCAAGCGTTTGAATTCGTTGGACCATACGTGTGCCTGACAGGAAAAGAGGTGTAAATAAAACGAAGCGCCCGCTTATGGTCTCCTTGCGGAACCGCGAGCGGGCGCTTCGTGTTAGCAATCGCTCGCCTAAAGGCTAACCTCCTCGCCGTTGGTTGTCGAATCGGCTCGCCAAAACAGGAGAAAGAACGCGGGGTGTTGCGCAGGGCCACCAACCGTTATGATCCAATGCTTGGTTCGCCGAACGCTCGGTTCGAACCCACCCTCACCGGAACACCCTCACCTGACTACCTCGGAGTATCAAGTATGACTCGATCGCTTTGTTTTATCGTTTCTATCTGCATGGTCGCTTTCGCTTCGCTGGCACCGACCGCCGCTCATGCGCAAGAGGCAAAATGGATCACGCTGTTTGATGGCAAGACCATGGACGGTTGGGAAAAGGTAGGCAAGGAGGACAGCAAATGGGAAGTGGTCGATGGTGCGTTGGCAGGTTCCGGCGCAGCTTCCATGCTTGTTTGCACCCAAGGCCCCTACAAAAACTTTAAGTACCGGGCGGAAGTCAAGATCAATGACAAAGGAAACTCGGGGCTCTATTTCCGCTGCACGCGCAAGCCTAGTTTCAGCGATGGATATGAAGCTCAAATTGACAGCACACACACGGACCCTATTAGGACAGGTTCTCTCTATGGGATGTGCCATGTCTATAAGCGAGTCGTTGAACCCGATACCTGGTTCACTTACGAACTCGAAGTTCGCGATGACGTGTGGCGCAAGAAGGAAATGACGCGAATCAAGATCACCTTGAACGGAGACGAATTGTTTGAGTATCTTGATTTCGCCAAAACATTTAAGGAAGGCTTCTTTGCGTTCCAACAACACGATCCGGGCAGCAAAGTACTCATTCGAAAAGTAGAGGTGATGCCCCTATCAGATACGGCCAAATAGTGTCACAAACCGAAGAAGATACAATGGGAATCGTTCCGTTTTGGGCATCGACTCAGTTACTAGTGACCGTAGTACGGTGAGATGAGTAAATAAACCATAACACCGGTTGTCGACACGTAAAGCCAGATTGGGTAAGCGTATTTTGCAATCTGACGGTGCCTTGTAATCTGATTGGTTAATGCGAACAAAAATGCTCTCAGCACAAGCGGCAAAACCACCAATGACATTCCAATATGAGATAGTAAAAGTGAGTAGTAGACCGTTCGCATGGTGCCAGTGCCGCCGTACTTGGTAGACGGATTTGACAAGTGGTAAGTTACGTAACAGATCAAAAAGACCGCACCAAGGGCAAAAGCGGATGTCATGGCACGACGATGCAATCCGATTTTGCCGGCTTTTTGGGCCACGAGTCCGAGAACCAGCAAAACGGAGGTGAGGGAATTAATTCCTCCAATGACGTGTGGAAGTGTTTTCGTCCATGCCCCCAAGTCTACTTTGGTTTGTATTCCCAAAAGAACAGCCACCACCAGCGGAATTGCTACGGAAAGTATATTTGCAGCTAGAGTTGCGCGTTTTTCTTCGATTACTAGATTCGACATAAGTGGGCCGGCTGAGTGCTGAAATTGCCTTTTGTGACTTGCACAGTGTAGTGCTTTGGCAAGCCAATTCAATGACAGCTACTTGTTGAGAGTCGCACAAAAAAAGAAGGCCGATGGGATTTGCCATCGGCCTTCTTTTTTATTATCGCTTTGAGGTTAGAACTCAAAGGCATTCGCAATTGTCTAGAGCAGGCTTCCTAGAATCTCGTCCAACGCCAGCGAAAGAGCAAAGTCGGATTCCTTTTCGCCTTTCCCTGTTTCGGTAGGCAATACCGAGGACCAATCAAGTTGATCGATCGCAAGTGCTGGACCGATGTCGGTCGAAACCGTGGCTAGGTAGGAGTCCAGTGACTGAATGGCTTCGGTCACCGGACTTGTACGCTCAACGCGAACCGCATTGTCTCGAGTAGCAGACGAGACTACCGGAGCAGCGAGGCTCGCCGCCGAAATCCAACGATCTCCTGAATCCCCCTCACCCTCAGCACCACCTAATCCGCCACCGGATGTCTGGGAGTTGATGAAGTTGATTACGGTCACTACGTCCAATGGCCCTACGAACCCATCGCTGTCCACATCCAGAAAAGGTGGTGGCGTGAAGTTGGTTGGGAACGGTAGCTGTCCAGAACCATTGAAGTTGATGTAGTTCACCAATTGGAGCACATCAAGTGGAGACACTCCACCGTCGCCGTTCACGTCGAGTCGATTGGACGGGTTCGTGTACGGGTTGCGATTGATATTGACGTAATAGTCTTCTACTTCACCATCTGGTGCCGCGCCGGTTGGCCCAAGTGCTTCTTGCGAACTCATTCGAACACGCAAAGCGACTGGTGCATTGGTCTTGGCACTGCCTGGGATCACCGATCTAGGAATCGTAATTGCGTTATCACCATTTCCAATTCGTCCAGTAACCGGAATCTTTTCAGTCGACTCGAAAATTCCGTTTCCGTTGGAATCAAGCCATGCATTAATGAACGCTGGTCGAGCAACAGTGATCCCCTGGACGTTGACAATGATGGAGCCACCGAAGGAAGCACTTAGCGCCGACACCGTTACCCCATCGTCGGTATCCAAGTCGACAACACGGGCATCTGCGTCCGCTGTCACTGTCGGTCCGATCGAGAAACCGTTGACTACAGTGTGCCGTGCGCCGTTGCTAGCCTTCTTGCTTGCATAGATTGGATCAGCAGCATCGCCATAATCGAGTCCTTCGCCCAAGAAAATGGTTATCAAAGTTTTGCCATCGTTTTCGGTGGCCCGCATAGCGTTTCCAGCCGCGTCGCGAATTCCGTTCACTGGAACCGCACCTAGTCCAGCAACCCCACGAGCGCCTTCGATCAAAATGGTCGAATCAAGCTGTGTTAGCTGAATACCAGGCAAGTTGCTTGAAGCGATTCGGTTAAGGAGTAACTTTGCTGCTTGCGCGCTTGTTTGGACTTCTGTTAAGTCGATCGTTACCGGTATTGTTGCAGGTCGCCCTGGAGCACCAACAACCTGGAGAACCGTGCTGGTTGCCTGTATCCTCATGTCAGCTTCTGTACCGACCGCGATAAGTCCGCCGGGGGAAGCAACCGCGTTGAGCCCTAGATTCGCCCCATTGATCGCGTTAACAATTCCTGCAGCGAGACCTGCGGTCGAGCCCGAATTCAGTGGCACAGGGATGTTGTTCGTTCCTACAGCACCGTTGTCGTCTAGTTCAAATACCAAAGTGGTATTGCCACGCTGAATCGTAAATCGCTGACCATCTGTAACCCCAACTGGCAGTCCGTTGGCTGTTGGAATCTTCAAGCCATAAGTTGGCGTTGTCCCAGCATTCCCTGTGACCGATATTCGACTATCTACTGGCAACACCGAAACCAAATTGCTTCCAAGAATTTGTATTTCACCGCGACCAATCGATTTGGCGGTCAGATTCAAACCTGTCGCCCGGATCGAAGCAGCGATACGTTCAGCCAGCACCACGGGTTGATCTTGCGAATTGATAAGGATCTGGACGTTACCCTGACGAATGTTGGTGTTATTGTCAAATTCGAAAGTAACGCGTCGGAATCCATCGTCGACACTGAATGTGGTGCCGTCGACCGCTGTGGTCGTGAAACCATCGACCGACGAAGGGACATTCAATCGGAGTCCGGTATCGAGTTCATATTGAGTGATGGTGTTTGCAGAATCCAAGATGGTGTAGATGGTTCCATCCACGATGCTTCTCGGTGCAACCACTCTGATGGCCGATTCATTGGTATTGATGAATCGAACTTGATACACGGATTCGCTGTTCCAAATTCCAGCCAATGGTGTCAAGCGAACAACGTTGCTGGTCGAATCAAAACCAAATCGATAGTCTAAACCCTCTACGAGGATTTGGCCATTTTCATACAACAGTACAGAATTCGGAGTTACTGTCGAACGATTGATTCCTGATCCTTGCGAGAGATTGCCGACCTGGGATGTGTCGATCACCTGGAAATCAAAATAGCTCAGCGTTCTGTTTGCCAACTCGACAATGCCCAGAGCTGGATTCGAGTCCGAACCAAGAGCATCGTTGTCGATAGGATTGATGGCGAAGGCACTTGGGCCGACAAAATCGGCGCGGTCCGCGGCACCACGCTCCTTGAAAATCCCTTCCCCAAGTCCTGGCGGTGTTTCGACAGTCGGGTCGTCCGTACGGAGCAATCCATTGATGTCTGTAGACGGAGCGATGATCGGCGAAGGAGCTAACCCCAACGGTTGTTTCACAGACAATAGTGCCGAGCGGTCCACCAAGGAATCGATCGACGAGTC
The DNA here is from genome assembly GCA_031368325.1 of Pirellula sp. GTDB lineage: Bacteria > Planctomycetota > Planctomycetia > Pirellulales > Pirellulaceae > JBKCUI01. The sequence continues at coordinate 12,059 of JANMNR010000415.1, read as the reverse complement.
AATTGCCCGCGACCCCGGAACTGGATAGAGATTCCCAGTTGCTGCGTTCGTAAAGAGCGGGACACCTGGAGCTACAACGATCGGGAACTGCCCTACCGAACCGGAAGAGTTTCGTGTATTTCCTTGATAGAGAGTCGCTCCAATCACAGTCGATGAACTCGTACTATCTATCGAGATACCTTCGGTATGATTGGCAACGATATTGTTAATGATGGATGGGCTAACGTTGGCCGCGACTCGAATGCCTGTTCCTTGCGGAATAAAGTTTTGAGCAGGACGGCTCGATATCGCTCCCACTGCGTCGATATCTGCACCAACGGAATCTCCACTAATTGCTCCTTCGTTAAACACATCTACCATTCGAACGAAGTAAAGCTGGCTGAGTGAGTTGAAGCCAAATGCATCCAAGTCGATGAATCGATTGTTGAACGATGCCGTACCAACTGAAGTGTAGGCAATGCCGTCAGCACTTACTTCGACGCGAACTTGCTCCGAAGCTCCAACTTCATAGACGGCAAGGTCTGGGCGGGCATCATCCGAACCGGTAAGGATGTTGTCGGTGAATTGGGCCACCAACGTACCACCTCGACCGAGCGACACGACGCCTTGTGCTGGCAAAGGCTCACCAATTCCCGCGTAGTTCGGGGCACCGAGAGCGTTGCTTGCAATTTGTAGTCCGGCAACTGGGAGCGGCCCGCCGCCGGTTGTGGCGTCATAACTCCTAATGCTATCGGCAAATGAGATCAAACCTAGGCTATAAAAGTCATTTGCAAATGTAGCGGCTGGTGGTGCAGTAACGGTATTAACTGCACCTCCAAGGATGGTATTGTTAACAATGCGAGCGAATGAAACTGACGCTGCAGGTACGTTTCCAGTTGCGGTATCACCAACGATGTTGATTCCGCCAGCCAAGTTTCCAACCAATTCGTTGTTCATGACCACCGCACCAGGCACAAGTCGTTGATTGTTCAACGAAATCGTGTTTCGGACCGAACCGGGGTTAGGTGCGTTTGAAACCGAATCTCGAGCATCCGCTTGCAATGTGATTCCAAATCCCGCCGAATTCGAAATCCTCGAATTCTCGATGACGACTTGACCCTGTTCACGAATGGTGTTTCGGTCCCCATCCAAAACGAGCGAGCTTGCAACACCGACCGAGGAGGGCAAAGTAACCGTGATGGTTCCGACGAGCGACAGTTCATTCGTGTTCTGCCCAGTCAAGCTGCCGTCAGTAGAAATCGCCGCGATTCGCAAAATACTTTGGATTGTCGTCGAGTTGATGAGGTCGCGAATTCGCGAAGCGATCACATTGGCCGATTCGCCCAACACACTGTTAAACGGAACCTGAAGGTTGCCTGGGCGAACACCCTTGGCAGGGGAATTTGCCAACAACGACAAGTCCTCAAACTCGAGCGTTACCGAGTTGACCCCATCGTTCAAAACAATGGTCTGTCCATCCGAAATTCTAGCTCCGCCATTGAAGCGAACCGTTTGCGATCGAGACTGCTGTTGATTCGGATCAAAGCTGCGAATGAGCTGAATCCCTGCGAGGCCAGGTAGGCCGTACTCTTGTCCGCCACGAATTTCGAGCTGATAGGGCCCGACCAAGATATCGCTGCCAGCAGAAGCAACCGTCGTAAAGGTCGCATCGGATCTGGCACCCGTTACTGATTCGCCGCGTTCCGCTAGACCAATGATGAAGTCATCTAGGTAAACCCCTTCAAATGCATTGTTCAGCGCCTTGTTGGCAAATGGCAAGCCTCCTGAACCGAACTCCGAAAAACTATCCTCGAGCCTTGGCGTCGAGACCCTGAATGGGCCAGCTGCGTTTACGGTCAAACCGGTTAAGTCAATATAACTGCCACGTTGCGTGTACGTCGAATATACATCGGCACCGCCAGCCAAGGTACTCTCAAGCACTTGAGCCACCTGTCTTGCAACCTGTGCCTCAGTCATTGTCTGAAGAATAAACACCGGCACATTCGTTCCGTTGATCAGCCCTGATCGACCCTCCAAGGTTAGAGGAGAATTGGCAGGCAATGTGACCAATCCAGCGCCATCCAGCTGAATACGATTTCCAACGGCCGAAAAGTTCAGTCGTTGCGTAACGTCGACCAACAACTCGTACTGGCCTTGCGACCCTCCATTGGTGCCGCTGTTAGTGACATTGGGGTTGTATCGCGTATTCGCAGACCCAGAAACCCCGACAAAGTAGAGTCCCGATTTCGGAACCGTGAACGAAATCCTTGAATCACGAACGCCACCGAAATCATTGTTCGCCGCTATTTCCGTACCGCTCTCGTCGAACAGTCTAATGTATGGATCCAACAGCGAACCGGGTACTGTTGTAGACGCAGCGCTCAAAACAACTTGTGAACCCGCTTCTAGATTGAGACGGAACAAATCGATGTCCCGATCCGGTGCACTCGCCAATCCAGGATTGTCTCCGATCGCACCGATTGCCGTTAGACGAACGGAGCCACCAGTAATTCCAACCGAAAGTGCTCGGTTCAGTACGTCCGATCCACCCGCTGGGTCAGCTAGGTTGGCGGTTATGTTTTGTTTTGGATACGCAACATTGCTAATGACGGTCAATATGGACTGAGCCAAAACGTCTGGAGAATCCGAAGCGTTATATCGAATCACATTGCCAACAGGTGACGCTCCAACTCCATTCCAGAACACGAAATCGAGTCCAAGTACATTAAACCTGTCACCGTTCGAAATGTTCGTACCCGATGGCACCACCAACGTGAATCCCATCTCAATTTCGAACTGGCGTCCACTGACGGTAAATGTCTGACCGTCGCGTAACTGGCTGCCGGCGACAACTCGCATTTCCAAACCACCGCCGCGCTGGGTACCAAAGCCCATACTACCAGCCGTGTTAAACTCAAATCGCAACCGAACGTCTCTGCTACCCGCCAATAAGCCTAAATTGACGCGTGCTTGCCGCCATGCGCTTCCAGGTGAGGCAGTCGCGTTTGGAATATTGTCCGTCGTTTTCTCAATTGCGGACTCTGCGCCTTGATTGTTGGTCGTCAAAAGATGCCAAACGCCAGCGTCATCCGATCCATAAACCCGGAACGAATCTGTATGCAATGACGAAGCAGACGAATCGCCATCATCGGTGGCCAAAAAGTAATTGAAGTACAATGTCGGTTGATCTTGGGGGACCATTCCGGCCAACGAAAAAGGTTGACTCTCCAGTACGCCTAATGCGCCACCTGGGAAGTTATAGGTATTTTGAATTGGTTGGTTACCAGACCGTGGGAACGTTAACGGATTGCTAAACGTATTAAAGCCCGCGTTCGAGTGAAGGTTGCCCGTGAGTTGGTTTTGTGGATCCTCGAATCCAAAATACCAACTCGTGCTACCGGCGCTCGCTACGTCGCTCAAATCATTTGGAGTATTGATTCCATGTCCGACATCGCCACCGCGACGGTTCGTTTGATGCCAGAGATTGAAATCCAAGTTTGAGAATGCAACGCCGGTCGCGCCGCTTACACCCGTGTCTACTGACGATTGACCGTTTGAAAAGACGTTCTGCAATTCGCCATTGGTATTAAACGCATAGGTCCTACCGTTGAAATCCGTTCCAAAAAGTATGTTGGCATATCGACCACCATCGATATTTCTTGGACCGGCAGTGAGCGCACTGAATCGAATCCCACGCAGTTGGTATGAACTCGCCACGTAGGTGCCAATGGCACCCGGTCGATTGCTCGCAAGTTCACCAGGGGAAACACGATACAATCCACCCTGATCGCTAACCGCGTAGAGCGACGAGCCGACGCCAGCGATTCCTGTAACAGCCCCACCTGGTGCGACGCCAACGGCGATTGAACTGCCAGTGGTTGCGGTGAATTCCGCTCCAACAAGCTGTACTAGATTGCCGTTCGCAGCCGCCGAAAGTCCCGCAAAGCCTGCGCCTGTGATGACTTGAGCCAGTCGGACTGCAATGGTTTCTGCCGTGTCTTCCGCAAAGAAATCGACGGGAACTCTACCGCTTCCAACGCTTCCTGACGAACCCAGATCGGTTGCGACTCCGCGAGAAACAAGCGTCCCAAAAGATCCCGTTGTCGCTCTACCAAAATTGACTCTCGTGCCATCAAAACCGATTTGGATAGTCGACGGCACGGCTTGGCGAAGCGACTCAACGAACTGTTCGTTGGTCATCGAAGGGGAATAAATGACCGTTCGAACACCGGGTGTAACTGTCGATGGCGGTGTGGCTTCAATCTGGTAGTTGATCCCATCGATAACAAACCGATCACCAATGTTAAGTTGTCTTGGCGGATTCGCTGTCGGGTCAAAATTGAGCAGTAATTCGGGACCGGCGTTGAACTCAAACGTGACGAGCGAATTTGGGAACGCTCTCACAGTGACAGTATCACCATCTCGAATCAATGCACGAGTCGACGAACGGACCTCTGTTGCTTCTGTTACCGCCAAAGTTGTAGAGATCGTCCCCGCTGGCGCGGTGGTCTGAATAAACCCTCGTTCCGTAACGCTGGTGCCCGCCCCGAGGATGATATCGGGTGGATTGGGTGTTCCTGTTGTGACGATGTTGAACGCATTGTCGATGGCTGGCGCACTGATACCCCGCCCCGTATTTGGATCGAATCGATACAAAACGTTGTTTGTATATTGGGTTCCAATACCCCCCCTGCGATTCGCGATGAGGAATCCATTTTCACCACCTTGAAAGTCCATGAACGTAAGCGCTTCGACATCAAGGCCGGCATTCTCAACTGCCAAATCAATGGTTGGAGGGCTTCCGGCCGTTGTCACTAATCGATACGTGATGACCCCGAAATTCCCGTTTACCGAAGTTGCACCCGTTCCCGAATTGATATTGATGTAATCCGCATTCGCATCTGCCCCGCCTCGCTCTAGGCTGCGGAAAGAACGAATATCGCCGTTCGGACGAATAGCAATGTCTCGCATGTCCTCAGCATTGGCACCTGCGAAATTAGTAGTCACACCCGTGAATGAATTTGCCAAGAAGACTTCCGTTTGAAGTCCCGCATCTCTTGTCACATACAATGGCACATTTCCCAATGTATATTCAACACGCGATGATGTTGGCAAGAAGTTGGGTGTAATCGGAGCTTGTGCTGCTGCGCCACGCCGATCTGTTCCGACACGATCTTCGACAATGTATCGATTGCTGTTTACTGGTTGAACTCGAACCGCCGAGTCATCCGTCCCACCTGCACGATTGAGTCGGTTGGCAATCACCGTTGGAACTTGGCTTCGACTGGTTACCGCCAAGAAATAGCGACCGGCCGGCAATTCGACCGAACCAATAAACGGATCGAGGGTTCCCGTGGAGCCACGCCCAAGATCGGTATTGTCTGCACCTCTTGCTGCAGTTGCTCGATCGTCCAGGATGTTGCTGTTTTCCCCGAATTGAACCAAACGATTGTTCGCGTCAAACAAGTACATCGACATGTCCGCTCGACCAATTCCATCGGCATAGTCGATATCGAAAATCGTCGACAGATACTCCGCCAATGGAGTCAGCAGGCTTTGGTAGTCGATGGTGAACGTAAACCAATCGATGTCCGAAGAACTGCTCAAGTCACCGGACACCGAGATCGTCCGACGGTCCGACTGCAAGATATTCCCCAGTTCCTGAGCGTTGGCGATCAGATTGTTGGGGACATTCGAAATCTCTGCATTTTCGCCGACCAATGGCGAATGTCGTGGAACTCCAGACAACGTTATCCCATTCGCTGAGAATCGGACATCCGCGTAGCTAACTGCTGAACCCGGAATCTCTTGGGCTTCCCCAAGGCGGACCTGCAGTTGATAAGAACCGCTGGAAAGCCCTTTTCCAACGGAAGCTGCGTTAAATAAAGTTGGAGTTCCAACTGGCATTCCCGGAAACTGATTGCTGCTCCGAACCCGCACATGGTACAGACTCGTTTGGCTCTCTTTGCCTGGCAAAACGACTCGCAAGCCAGCGTCCTTCGGATTCTGGCCGTAATCGTCGCGCGCTTCGCCGCGCGACGAAGTTGCAACCTGAATCAACGAAGTCTTTCGAAGTGGATTTGCACTATTTCCGGAAAGAATGGAATAGATCGGGTTTGTACCTGGTTGTGTTTCTTCTAAGTAAGAATCATTCGACAATGCCAGAATGGTTCCGTCCGCAGCCACAAGCTCCAGCACTGTATCCAAACCGGTTTTGGTTCGGTCAATATCGAGCCAAACTTCCGTTCCGCCGTTGGCTGTGAAGCTGTAAACATCGACGTCGGATGGCTTGTTGATCACACCTTGGATTTCAAAGCCGAGTCTAGCATTCTCGTCTCCGCTCGTTGCCAATCGGGCCAACTGACCAAGGCTCTGCGAGGTTGCCGGTGTTTCATTCACGGACGGTGCGCTGGCGCGAGCCGATTCGCGTTCTGAAATCACCGCTACATTGCGGTCGTTGGAGTACGTTTGCATCGATGCGCCATTCCAAGCACCAGGCGATGCCGAACGCTGGATCGCAGTCGGTACAAGCTCCAAGAAACTTGTGATCCTAGCCGATGTGGAGTTTGGATCCACGTTCCATGAGAACGCAGTCGTAACGTCAGCAAGTCCATTAACCGGGCCCAAAATAGCGTCGTTCAATGGCGGCAAATTGGTTGTATTGATGTTTCCAGGCAGGCTATAGGTCGTTCCAGCACCCTGGATCACATTCTCCAACAACTGATAACGATCCGCCGCCCAACCATTGTAGGTCGCGTTCTGCAAATCGACACCTTGTTGATAGATACCGCCGTGGGAGAAACCAAACCGTTCCCGACTGTCGATGGTAAATGCGCGGAAATCCTCTTGCCCTGGAGTACCGGTTACGTAAAGGAAATCGTCGGACGGAAACTCGATGTCTTCGTCCAGATAGTTGATGAAATTGATTGCACCCAGGGGCTGCGCGCTATCGAGAATCAAAGTGTTAAACAGCTTGGAAACTCCATTGTCGAAACGGGACTCCACCCGCCAATTTACGACAGCATTACCATTGCCAACAAACGTACCCTCGCTGACAACCAAGTCAGGCGAGATCAATGTGGGTTGGCGCGTAATCGTTGTGTTGGCTAATTGAACTGCCCCACCATTTGCACCGATGTCGACATAGTTGTTGAACGCAAAGATGACATCCTCGTTCGAGAACAACCGACTCGTACCTTGAGCTGTGATCCCGGCACCAGAGCCGAAAGTCGCATTCCCACCAGCCGACGGCTGAAACGAAAAGAAGCCGGGGCGATTCACATCGACGTCATTGTCAATGAGCGTACTACGATCGAATTCGGGACCGGTCGGCAAAACGATGACTCCCGATGCATTGGTCGTCACGCTATTGTTGTCTGTGTCAAACGCAGATCGTCCATCGACGCCAAACCCCGCTCCTACGCTATCGTCTGCCAAGGCGGTTAGCACGACTGGGAAATTCGGTTGACCGACAATCTGAATACTACCTCCAATTCGACCATCGAAGTCCGACGGAGTACCTGTTGCATTCAAGCCAGCAAGATTGGCTCCACCACCAAACTTCACCACCAAACTCTCGGATGGAGTGCTCTTTAGCCTGAGGCCGCCGTATGTATGGAAGTTGTCTGAAACGATAGTGTTCTGGACAATATGTACAATGTCGGTATCGTCCCACACACTTTGAGTAGTAAGCGTCTGTCCGCGTACCACCATTCCATTGATACTGTTTCGAGAAAGTCTGTTTCCGTCAATCAACGGGCCTTGGTTTTCTGGATAGTCCAGCGTTCTTCCTAGCGAACCGGACTGTCTACCTGGATCATTTACAAGATCCGGGCCCATTGAGTTCACATCAATACTGATTGCGGCGGAGCCGTTGTCGTTAATGCGATTGTTGATAATGATTGGCTGTGAACCGCGAACGAAAATAGACGATGCCGAATTCGTACCGCGTCCAACTCGGGATGACGAAGTTGAACTTTCAATCCCCGCGTCGTTGTTCTCGATTCGCGAATTTGCCAGCCTGAAGTCCGCTTGATGCACTTCAATGGTATTGAACGATGCAAATCCACCTTCGATACGTGTTGTACCACCGCCGTACGAGATTCGATTAAAGTCCAACGATGCCGAACTACCCTGGCCTACAAAAATGCCGCCCCAATCCCCACGTTCTGCAACGCGAGTTCCCCGGGTATTGGCCGTATCAAACGTTCCACCAAATCCGTACGTCGCGTCGTTCAAACTGGTGAATACGATTGGCAATCCATCTCTGCCTTCTGCAATCAACGTTCCACCATCGCTTACCTCGATCCTGGAACCACGCATCTTCAATACGGAGCCGGCATCAATTACCAGGCCCGCATCCAATCTCGAACGCACCTTGACGTTTAGTGGAACGAGCGGCGAACCAGCAGTAGAACCGTCATCGGTAAAGGAAATCGCTACGGAGTTGAGCTGCGAAACTAAGCGATATGTTCCAGCACCGGTTTCGTCGCTGCGATACAGTCTACGCGATACGTAGGGCAGACCACTGCTGATCGGAGGTAGGTTCTGAAGCGAGATCGAACTGCCACCGGTAACCGTGAGCGACGCGGTCGGAAGCGATGCCAAGCTCTCGTTGCCCGCAGAATCGACATACACCAATCGATAGTTGTAGGTTCCGGCTGCCAATGCGCCACCTGCGATGCGAGTTAACGCAACCAGGGTGGTCGGAGGGGACGCGGTATCGACGATTCCACCGCCAACCTTGCCCGCAATCACCAAGTTTTCGCCAATCACATGCGTTAGGTCAATGTCGTTGAATCGAGCCGTCACGGTCAGTGTTTCGAGCGTTTCAGCGACTCCCGTGCGAGTTTTCACAAACAATCCATTGATCGTGTTGTTGATCACTCGGTTGCCATGAATATCTGGCCCCACTCGATCGTAATCCGGAATGAAGAATCCATTGGACTGCGACCTTGGATCGAGAAAATCATCTTCCTTGAAGCTGTTGGGCGTGGCTGCCAAGGCAGCATCGGCGCTTCGAGTAATTAAGTTATTGATGATCGCTGGACGTGAATCCACCATATGGATCGGGGTGATGATCTGCGAAACCCCATCCGCGACCACTTGGCCACCGCCGAAGCGGATGTCCGAATGTATGACTGCGTTCAGAAACAAACCATTGCGTTCTTTGTCCGTACGTGTCTCATCGCTGCCATCGATTCGATTCCTAAAGTCGATCCCGCCCCAGTCCCCTGCTGCGGCGGCAGGCGGTGTTCGATCTGGATTGACGCCAATACCTGTAGTGTCATTAATCGACGTAACGATTACTTTCGTGTCCGGAATACCGAGCAACTGAAGCGCTCCACCGCTGCGGTCTACGCTCACGGTCGAACTGCCAGCGCTGATACGAGCGCGTCCCAGCTTAACAATGGCCCCGGCATCGATCATCACGGTAACGTTTTTCGGCACATCAAATGTCGATCCGTCCGCCAAGCTCGCGCCAAATCGATTGAAGCCGATTTCGTAAGCTCGGTTAGCCGTATTGCCAAGAATACGGACTGTGACTGCACGAGTTCCAGTTGCGTCTGCACGGGTCACATTGTTTGCATCGGACAATGCCGCTGCGATCGTGTTGTACGGTCTAGCGAGCGTACCGTTGCCACCTGCAGCCGCCACCTTGTCTACCCACACCGTGTAAGCCGATGTGTCGGGAGTTCCTACAATGACGGCAGCCCGATCTGGTCGTGTTGGCACAAACCAATAATTAAACACTCCGCCGGGTCGACCATCACCGTCACCATCCAACGGTGTTGGTGATCCATTGCGATCCACAAGCGTGGAAGCAGCGGGTGGTCTGTAGTCGATTCTCAGCTGATACTTGCCCTCAGACTTACCACCCAGACCAGAATCTTCAACGCTCGGGCTGTAGGTCGTATTCCCCTTGGCACTCACCCCAACGACATAATCGCCACCCCTTGCAAAATCAAGCGAGATGCGTGGGTCGTCGCTGAAGTAATCTTCGTTGGCCGCAATTTCACTCCAAACCGGTACAGTGGTCGTACCCTCGTTACGATAAAGCCGAAGCGATGCATCCAAAAGACTTGAATCTGCTTGCCGCTCTGCTGCTATCTGCAATTGCAACTTGCCGCCTTGAGCTGGCAGCGAAAATCGATACAGATCGATATCTTTGCCCTCGGGACGCAGTACAAATTGACCGTGGATGATGTCAGCGACACCAGGAAACACTCGCTCAACATTTGGATCCGTAACGGGCTGGTTGTTCTGCACCGTTGACTGAGGCAACTCATCCGCACTTCCCAAACCGATCACCACGCCGATACCACGCATAAACGAACGGAACAACTCGGTCCCAAACAAATTGTCGTCGGCTGAATTGAAGTCTTGGATGTCAATGACTACGGCGATCTGAGCGGCATTGGACAACAGCGGCCCCGCAGCATAGGTCAATCCACCGGTTCGGTTCGCTTCAACGGTTGTAAAGGAAGTGAGCGGATTAATGGATTGCATGTCCCCAACAGCAATCGTAAAGCCTAGGTTGTCGCTTTCCGTGAATCGCACACCCAAATAGCGTTCATAGAGTGAGAGCACCTGGCGAACCATGTGCTTCTGCGTCTCAGTGATGGCGTTTAATTGAACGCTGCTATTGGAATTTCCCAATTGCGATGCGAAGTTGTAGCTGAGTACTGCGATCCCGTCTGCGTCCACGCGTGTCACGTGGTGCTGGTAGCGGTTGTCGCGATTGCCCAGTTCGTTGTTTGCGCCAGGAAAATCAAGCGTGTAGGGTGTACTGTTTTGAATATCCGAATTGACGATAACGGCCTTGGCACCTGCCCCCGCAAGCCAACCACCACCTAGGTCTGTCGCATTGTCAAAACGACTTCCTGGATCAGTAGCGGGATTGACTTGAGTGACACCGGAACCAATGGGTGACTCGCTATTGCCTATTCGCAATCGCAATGCCCCAATCGGCAACGCCTGACTTGTGGCCGGATCGACCAGCGCATCTAAATTACGATTGAAAGTCAACGCAACTCGATTGAGCGAGGCATCATAACTAACCGATGCCGGTTGGAACGTAAGATCATCGAGCCCGCTCAAAGAGTTTCGGGTATAGATGAGTTGATAGTACTCTGGCTTGACGGCCTCAACAGCACTCAAATCATCATCATTGAAATAGACATAAATCTGATTGCGAAGCTGACTCAACGTACCGTTTGCCGCTCGGATCGTTGGCTGCGGAACCACGGCCTGAATCGTTGTCCCCAAATCCAAATCAAATCGAACGCTCTGGCTCACTCCGCCATTGAAATTAAGCCCGGAAACATTGCGAAGAGCAAAAGGGCCATTGCCCAAGATATCAATCAGATAAAAATCATCCGGCAGCGTTTCAGCAAACCGAATGATCACTTCACGGCTGGTATCGCCAAGCCCGATGTAGGCTGGCGTAATAGAAACATCATCGCCAGAAACGAGCGTTAGCTGCGTAAGCGTTGCAAAGTTGCCACCAACACGGGCCGATGGCGAACCGCTCACGAGCCTTGCCTGCAGTACCTGTGCCGCTTCGGAATTGTTGTTTATCGCATCGATCACTTCTTGAACAGTCGTCAAGAACCTAGCGTTGCTATTGACTTCTACCCTTACCGTTTGCCCGGTGACAGAAACGATCGGCGAGAGCTGACCACCGAAATCACGCGAGATGAACTCGATACGGCTGTTGGAACCCGAAGATCCTGGGCGGGTTGAAATGAACTCAACTTGGAGTGTATTGCTGGCTGAGTTCAAGTTGGATGAAACGCGAGCCGCGTCAGCACCACGCAGTGTCAGTACAGCGCCAGCTTGGACTGTGTCGGCAATAACAGTACTTTCAACGCCACGTAGTCGCTTAACCAATACTTTGGCCGAGACCTGGGCATCCTCGGACATGGCCCGAATCAAATCGGAGGCCGTTGTCTTGCTGCCCGCAAGCGTGTTGACGTTGATATTGATGCGTGCGCCGTCCACGCTCAGAATCGGGTAACTTGCAGGCTTGCCAGGAATGCTCGTCGATCTGGCGGTCTGCGTGAACACCAACTCCAGAC
>JANMNR010000381.1:0-6341 GCA_031368325.1 Pirellula sp. | reverse complement strand
GCGTTTTCTGCCCAGCATGGCTAACGCCAATGAGGTTGCTGATGAGATTTCGAAACGATACGCGCTCGGTTGTATCCAGTTAGACGGTCGCGATGGGACCATGGCTGCAACGGATGGCAGCCACATGGTGCTGTTCGACGGATTTGATTTCCCGTGGAAATCGGAGGCGATTCTAGTCCGAAAAAGTCGGCTGTTTGCTCTCAAGGATTTCGCAACGCTCGGCGCCGTTTTGGTTGGGCTCCAGGACAAGTCGATCGTTATCGCCGCCGGACCTTGGCGATTCACTGCGACAGTCGAGACCGATGCCAAGTTTCCGAATGTCGGTCTGGTGGTTCCGGACAGGCAGCGATCAACCAACCGTGTTCAGCTCGATCCTGGCGATCGAGATGCCCTAAGCGGTTGCTTGTCGCAACTGCCTGGTAACACGGAGGATTTGCAACCGGTGATCTTGGATTTGAACGGTCACGTTGCGGTGGTCGGCAAGTCCAATCAGGGCACAGCTTGCACAGTTTGCCTGGAGTTAGATCGCTCGTTGCACCTCGGCCCAGACCTCCGTACTGGCACGCCGCGACATAACCTGGCGTTTGCGGCCAAGATCGGTTCCGACAGTTTATTCCTATTCGGCAAGGATAAGCCGATCCTAGCCTGCGGCCCCAATACGCAGTATGTCTGGATGCCGCTTCTCAACCAGGATCTATCGGTCGATTGGGCAAAAACGCAGTGCGTCCGCACAAGCACCGTCGCTGCAACCTCCAATAGTCGCAGGGCTAGCTGACGAATTATGAAAATCCAACAATCAGACATTGGTCGATTTCTACAGTTTGCGTGCAAAATGTGGAAATCAAACTACGAAGCTGATTCACAAGTAGTCGCCTTAACCTTTACCGAAAGACGCTGTTCGATCGCGATGGCAAGGGACGGGTTGCTGATGACCTACCTTTGCGATCGTGTCGACTCCGAAGCCAGCGAGCAAGCTATCGGGGCACCGTTTGGACTTTTGCAAGATTTCTCAAATGGCGATGGCACTCTTGACTTGCAAGTGATCGTCGAAAATGGAGAACGATGTATCGCGGGCAAATGGAGCGACGGACTTATCCCTTGCGAGCGGACGTTTCCAGTTCAGAATCCGCCAGAGTATCACTTACTATCGGATTTAGCTTGGCACACCGTGGACGAACGGATGGTACGGATGCTGCAAAGTACTAAGACGGAAATCGACGGGAAAAAGTGCGATCAACTTTCGTGTAAATAGCTGCCCAAGCGATTCAATTGCAACGATGCCCGTTGAAGGCTGCCAGTAAAGACTGCTTGTGGCGCAAGCCACTTGGAGTCTTTTTTAGCTATTGGCCGATTGGATTCCGGGCGTCTTTGAGGCGGGAGAAGCGTTTCCAGCACTGTCGAGGGGGCCTTTTCCCCAAACGGCATCGCTCGAATGAATCGGCAAAAATCGAACCAAACTGAGGCGGTGCGGGCAACCGACTACTGGACGCCAACTCGCACCGGTCTGGGTGACGTCTGGGTGACCGGAGCGACTTCGTCTCAGCAAGAGATCCATGACACGCTAAGAGTCCACTGCCAACAAGGGGGCTTGTGCCTCGTTGTCGGCAGACCTGGCACGGGCAAGACCGTGATCAAAGAATCCCTCAAAACACTTTCGGAAAAGGAGCATCTGGTAGCGACGGTCGCTCGTACGCTACACACGTACACCAACACTGTGAAGATTCTTTGCGAAGCCTTTCGCATCGAATTCGAGAGTTCGGCCTTCAAATGCGAGCGCAAGTTGATCGCGGAAGCGTTCAGCCTCAATCGGAGCGGCAAAATGCTGGTCACCATCATCGACGATGCTCACTTGATGGAGATGGAGAACCTTCGCAAGCTCAGGCTATTGCTTGAAGACTTTCCCAAGAACCACAACCTTATTCTGATTGGCCAAGTGGAGTTGCTTTCGAATCTGGACTTGGCCGTCAATCAGGATATCAAGAGCCGAGTCACCTACTCGGTCGTAACCAAGAGGTTGCATGACGATGTGGTGCGTGAGTTTATCCATCGCGAACTGGATCGGCTTGGGTTAGCGCATAGTACGTTCACGACTGGTGCGACGGAGCTCGTCATTCGTTCGGCAGATGGCGTTCTTCGTCGGTGTCGCAATCTGTGCTTGTCCGCAATGCTCGAAGCCGTTCGAGCGGCCAACGGTCGAACGATCGACATCGACATTATCAATCGCGTCTTGATGCAACCACATTGGCAACACCAAGTCGACTTAAAAGATTTTTGACTCCAACCTCACTACTCAAACCCCAAGGATTTACGATGATGATCACGAAAGAGTTACTTTGGCGAATACGTAATGAGCTACCGATGAAGTTAACGATTCAGCGGCTGGGCAATTTCGGTCCGATTGCGAAGCAGAGCGATGGTTACTTTCGGTTTCAGTGTCCCAACTGCAAAGAGCTTCGCGCGACAGTGAACCCGAGCAATAACTTAGCTCATTGTTTCTGTTGCAAGAAGAACTACAACAATATCGACCTGATGATGATCCAGGGGCATGACTTCCTACCGGCCGTGGGCATCTTAGAGAAGTGGTTAATGCAGTACCTGCGCGAGTTTGGGCGTCGTACAGCTTCGGACCACTCATCGGGTAAGTAGGGTATTCATCGCAAAAAGACGCATGAAGTGTGATCGTTCGAATCGAGCGATCGCACTTTTTTTACGTAGATGCGGCTCGAACACACATAGAATCGTTCGGCCACCGGAATCGTTGACAATGGTTTGTCGGACTACGACTGCAATTCAGCCAATAAACACAGTTCCCACGAGAGTCGATTCGGCCAGCGACATCGTATTAGTCCGCTCCAAAATTCGCAACAATTCGGCCATCACACCGAAAAGAGGTCTAAAACTCTACCGTCTCAATTCGGCCAAAAATACGACAACAATTCGGCCCGTAACACTTAATCCCTTCGATGATGTGCCCTCCCACTTCAACGCGGTTCCTCATCATCCCCGCTCGTGCTCCGCCTTCGCTGGGCGGGACTCGCTACGCTCGGTCGGACACGATACGGACGCCGCTGGGTTTTCCTGTTGGAGACTCGTCGTGGCTGTTTACTGAAACCTGATTCCTGAAGCCTGTTTAATGATTTGCCGCTTCGTGTCCGTATCGTATCCGACTGGCTTCCTTGCCATCCCGCCCGTCTTTCGCTCGACGTCCATGTCTCGCTATCTCAGATCATTCCCATCTAACAGACCAGCGGCCAAGAGTGCGTCTTGAAGCGGGCAACTTCGATCCTTGTGCGCTGCGATGCGGCGGCGACCGTCGTTGTCCTTTCGTTGGATGCCGTCATGTCGCCGCCTGTTCAGCACGTATCTCATGCGGCATTGCCTCGTGAAAACAGATTACAGGGTCTGACCGGTCTGACCCCAACGGGCTTTTCCCCCAACGTTGTTAACTGCTTCCGTCATTGTCTTCCTCATCTACCACCTGGAAGTCAAAGCCGTCAAATTTCAGTTCACGTTCCATTTTGTCGCGAAACTCATCGGCAATTCGAAACACAACGGGAATTCCATTGTGAAAGTTGCGATTCAGTACAGCAGCTTGCTCCATGTCCATGATCTTGTTTCCGATCAGGAAGTTTATGACAGGGATAAAACTAGTGTTCTTTTGAACGGGTTTCAGGCTGACTTTCAACATCGGTTACGGTTTCTCCCATCGGACTTTGAGACCATCTTCTCCCATTTCAAGGATCGTAGGAAACAACCCCCTGTCTCTTGCGGCTTTGCCAGCGGGCGTCGTAAATAGTGCTTCTACCTTATTTCCAAGGGTAGGATCGTAATGTTTCGCAAACTCCAGGAAGTTGGTTGACGTTGGGCCATAAGATCCTTCGATATACCTCCATCCGATGTTGTCTGCCTCGGCATAAATCCGTGTTTGAATGCCCTGCTTTTGCCACGCTGCAGGTACCTGAAGAGCATGGTCAAGCTTGCCTTCCTTTGAGACCCCGGAAATTCCTACAAGTTTCTTTTCACCGTCTGTTCCAACGATGTAGCTATACAGCGACGTTGAGCCATCTTTGTTTCTTTCTACGACCGACTCATATCTAAGTCCATTTTTCTCAAAGAGATACTTGGGAGGTATGCTGTACTTCGGAGGAACGATCCTTCCACCCATTGGAATCGACTTAACAATTCCAGCCATGCTTACGATCGAATACGACCGTCCTAGCGACTCCAAAGCCTCGGCTTTGTCCATGCCGGTCAAGTTGTATCTAAGCGTTGCTTCCGAACCGTAGAAGGTATAACCAATGTGCGGCTTGCCCTGATAGCCTCCTTCGTACATACCGAACCAAATCGTCTCTTTCCCGTCAGTACCTTTACCTTTCAATTCCAGGTACGCAAACTTATCTCTATAAACTTCCGTGAATCGCAGAGTTGCGGTGACTGAATCGGGATCGAAACCTAGTCGACTATACATGACTCGTTCGTCAGTAACCCCGTAACTGTAACCAAGGTAATAGTTGTAAGAAGCATTAGGACGATAACCACCCCAGAATCCAAGATTCGGCTTCGTAAAATGCTCGCCCTGCTTCTCAAAATCGCTTCGCGTTGGGAAAAAAATCCCAACCGGCTTCTTCTCTGGCTCCTGCAACCCACTCGGATCGGTAGCCATGTTTGGATGATTACCCGTCATGCGATACAGATTCGTATCGCCAGCATCGAAGCCGATGGGGTCTTTGCTCAATAACCCCAATCCGTCGCAACTTTCGTAAATGCACTGCGGTATCTCGATGCACTCTAACGACTTAGTGATGCTCACACCGGCGCAGCATGCTGTTTCTGTCTCGCGTGAGCGCGAGTGCAGTTTTTGAGGCGCACTGGGTGCGCTCCAGATGGACGTTTCGGGGTGGCTCGAAAGAATCGTAGACATAGCCGCCATTGTACTCGAACTACGTCAGGCTCGCGTGGGGCTTGCAGTACGACCAAGAAGAAGCAAGCTTTTCTTTCTAGCTGCAGTCTTCGTTCGGGCCTTTTGGCCCGAACTAGCTGCTAACGCTAGCAGCTAAAAGAAGAAAGATGCGTGAGGTGCGCGCGTGGCTTGAGCTTGTGAACGTATTTCTCAGTTCGGCAGCTACGCATCGCTTCGCGATTCTGGTTTCTCCGGCGGTTTCGGTTGCGCCGATGATGGTTTTTCTCCAGCCTCCGGCCTCACGTCTTCCCCCTCTTCCTCATCCGGTTTCGGATTGTCCGCCGGGTGCGTCATGCCGTGGATTTGTTGAAGCTTGCGAATCGATACTTGAGTGTAGATTTGCGTTGTCGATAACTGAGCATGGCCGAGCATCGCTTGGATGTAACGGATGTCCGCCCCGTTCTCGAGCATCAGCGTTGCCATCGTGTGACGGAACAAGTGGCATGAACCGCGTTTGCCTATGTCCGCTGAATCTACGTACTGCCGTACGTATTCGGTGAGTGAATCCGGTTCGAGTGGCTGGCCAAGCGTTGACAGGAACAAGGTTTGTTCTTTCGTATTGACGAAGAGCATCGGACGGGATTCGTGCAGGTAGCGGTCGATCCATTCCAGGGCTCGTTTTCCAATCGGTATGAGCCGGTCCTTTTTGCCTTTGCCTTGACGGACCATGAGCGTTTTACGCTCCGCGTCAACGTCGTAAAGTTGCAGGCTGGCTAGCTCGCGGCGGCGAATGCCGCATGAGTAAAACACTTCTAAAATCGCTCTATCGCGCACGCCGCATGGATCGCTCAAGTCGGGCTTCGAGAGGACGACATCGGCTTCCTTTGCTGAGAGGACCGCTTTGGGGAGCCTGCGGCCCACTTTGGGCATCTCCAGTTCGCTGGCAGGGTTGTAGAGGACCCGGTTTTCGCGGGCTAGCCATTTGTACCAAGCCTTCACATGCGATAGGTGCGTGTATTGGCTGCGAAAGCTCATCGGTTCGCCTTTCTCGTTGCGGTACAAGTACAAGTGACGTTGGTAACGCTCGAGAATCGGTTTGGTGATCTCGTTCGGTTTGGTTAGCCCGCGTTCTGAGCACCAGAGCGCGAACCAGCGCAAGTACTTTTCCCGTTGGCTCACGGTGTCCGCTGCGTAGTTGCGAACTTTCAGATTGAGTACGTGTTCGTTGATTAAGTGTTGCATTCCGTTGCGATCGTTGGCGTCGCCAATCGGTCCTTGGTCTTTGCGGTGGCCTTTCTTCGGCATGGTTCTGGTTTCCTGTGTCGGTTTTTGTTGGTTGGTAATGCGATCGGCTTCTGATCGCTTGAGCGAACAGAAGCCGTTTATTGGTTTTTCTTCGTTGGGTGTCGTTTAACTACGACGTTTGACTTCGATTGCTTTT
>JANMNR010000323.1:0-11825 GCA_031368325.1 Pirellula sp. | reverse complement strand
CGCCATGGGATCGGCCACGGGTTCCGTACTCGTGTTGACAGGCTTTTTCGGAGCTTTCTTTGGCCTGCCGCTTAGTGAGGCCGCCACGGTGGCCGCGACCAAAACGACCATAAAGAGAAGCCAAACATAAGGAAGCAACTGGTACATAACGGCCTGACAACACTTAATTTCGGAAAGACACGGGTTTCGCCCTCTTCCACAGCGTAATTTGAGGGACTTGGCTACACAAGTTTCCACCATAAGGAACTTCGCGGGAAGTACGCGATTCTGCTAATGTCGTTGCGTTTTGAAACAATTTGGCCGCTGGAAACTGCAAGTTTTTGGCATTCTTACGACGAAAGCCCCGATTTCTCACGCCAAAGTTTCGAAAACTGAATCGACTCTTCAAAAGGGAAACAAAGAAGTACAACTTACCGACAGAAAGCTCGGACAAAGTGGATCGAGCCAAGGACCTACGAATTGCGACTCAAAGTGTCGTGTAGAACATGCGTCAAGTCGAAGATTATGAATGGCTCTCATCGCCTCTGGCCCAACGGCACTGGCTGGAGTTGTGCCTTGCACCAGCAACCCATCCGGATTCGTTGCTTAAGCGGTTACGTTCGATACTACCAGTCAACTATGCCTCCGTACTCATCGATCAATTGAAATTGCTGCCACTCGCCAAAAGGAAAGTATCAAATCCGAAGCAATGGTTTTGGACCCGACAACTCCTGGAACAAGCCAGTGACCAGGAAACAGCCAGCGAGACGGCCATGGATTTTCCAGTTGGGTCGAGAATTGTAGACATCTGCAGTGGTGCGGGTGCTGACTCTATAGCACTAGCCAATCGAGGCCACCAAGTCACCGCAATCGATCGGTGCCCGATTGCTTGCGAGTTAACCAAACACAACGCAAAGTCCCATGGCCTAAATATCGAAACGGTAAATCGTGAGGCGTCGGAGACTGTGGTTGAGATTGGGGATTATGTGCACATCGATCCGGATCGTCGAGCCGACGGCAATCGTTCCAGCAGCCTCGAACGGCTGTCTCCTGGTTGGGAAGCAATTAAGCAATTGCTCGCGCGGTGTCGGGGCATGTCGCTAAAGATTGCTCCGGGGACACGAGTCGATTTAGAAGCTATGTCGCGAAGTGCAGAGCGGATTCCCGATTCGCTTCGGTTTCTTTCCAAGGACGGGTCTGTGCGCCAACAACGATGGTACTGGGGACTAGAACGCTGGCCCATCGGCTCGATAACAGCGAGCATGTTGTTGAACACTCCATCCGAACATAGGGCCCTGCAATTTAAGGGCAAGCAACATCCGAATACGCGGCTACTTTGTGGTTGGTTTCACGAGACGTTTTTGGCAAAGGACGTCGCCCCTTTGGCAGCGAGAATCCTAACTCAAGCCCCGCTTGATTATGTCGGTGACTACGATCCTTCCATACGCGCCGCTGAGATGAGTGTTTCCTTTGCAAACCGATATGGCTGGCGCTTGATTGACTCAGACAGCGGTTACCTCACAGCCAGTACCGCATCGGTCCACCCCATGGTTCGATGGTTTCAAGTGTTGGATGTCTTGCCGTTGGACAAACGCCAAATCAAGAGCTACGCAAGGGACTCCGATGTCCATACTTGGGAACTAAAGAGTCGCGGCCTCGAAGTGGAATTGACCGCGTTGCGGAAAATTTTGCCGTGTGCATCAACCAGCAAAGAATCGCAAACGATCCTTTGCACAAAAATGGGCGGTCAGCATCGTGCTATCTTCTGCAAGGAAGTGACGTGCGACTAGTAGATTCGCATTACCATTTGTAAATCTGCATCGTAGAGTACGCCCCAAGTCGTGTTCTCGGTAAGCTCGAGACTTTCGGTTGCAGATTTGCCGCTCTTGGATTTCCACTCCACCGTGTACGACCCGGGAGCCAGTTCGACTCGCATGGAGTCCTTAGGATCTTTGGCTCCTTCGCCTGGTTTGAGCACAAACTTCTTTCCTGCCACAGATACTTCAACGGATTCCTCGGAGAGGTTGCCCATCATCACGAGTCCCTTGCCGGCGGATGCGATCACTTTGTCGGCTTTTGCTGCCGCTCTATTCTGAACGATCAATTCGATTGTTGTATTAGAGGATCCAGCCCTTAATTTCACCTCTGTGACTCCGTCGGCACTCGTATAGGTCATCTTGTTTTTGACTGTCGTACCGGATTTCTTTTCCGTTAATCCACGTTTCTCGAATTCGGCGCGATAGAACGCCTCCACCAAAGTAATTGAGGAGTCCACGGTTGCCTCAACTTGCTTCAAGTACTTGGTGCCTTCGACCGTTTTACTGGTGCAGTTTACAGGAATAGGAAATAGGGTTTCTGTGTCGGCCATCAGTGCTTTTTCGGGTGCTGCTGGTTCCGTCGTGACTTGCCCTTTGTCCATTCGCCTCAACATATCGGTCGCATTGGCTTGCAGCTTGGCCAAGTCACCAGCAGGTAGTGAGTTTCCTCCGTGCAATGACCCGAGTGCTTTTTTCAATTCTGCTTCGAAAGTGTTTGTCACTTCGGATTGGATCTTGTCGAACTCATTATCCGCTTCGCTCTTGGCGGTTGCGGAGTTGCCCTCGGTGATGTTTGCTGACGCCGCAGCAATAGCAACGACGTTGTCCTCTACTTCTACATCGGCTGGTTTGATATCCGGCATCGCGATGCGTTCCAAGGAAAGGCTTCTCTTTCCTTTCTCGTCGACAATCCTTGCAACTACACCAACTTCAGGCGCAATTACCGCGATCAGACTTGCGGCATCCCCTTTTTCAAACTGCTCCCCGTTTTTCAGTTTCCAATCAAACTGCTTACACGCGCTCTCAAACATGGCAAGCAGAGCTTTGCGGTCGGCTTCGATGTCGAAAGTTGCACGCAAAGAAGACATATCTAAACGGAGCATTTGCGTATGGTCAGGGGTTGGAATGTCAAACGGGATTCCAGGTTCTGCGAGGTAGAAGACCTTGGTCTTTTCCGCAGGGTTTTTCGGATCGCGGTAGATGCCCAAGTTGATTCGTATCGCATTTTTTCGATAAGTGATCACGCGATAATGTGGGACGTCTATGTCCGGTGTGAAATAGGGGCGGTACTCTTGCCAACCGAGCGCGATCAATTTTTTTCCTAGTGTCTCCGCAACTTCGATAATGCCTTTGGCCGTTTGATGCCCAGCGCTCACTGGGGTCGAATCCACCGGCACAGCATCGTCCATTTTTGGAAGGAGCTGCATATCGACATTTCCAAGATTGGATAAGCTGACGCCAATTTCACCAGCTTTGCTCCCTTCGCTAACCGTAGCGCGGACATAATTGCCGTCCTTGCAGAAAAGGCGATCGAAATACTGCTTGCTTGAAGGGATGTTGCTCGGTATCTCACCCCACCCGGCGGACTTGAATTCGCTTTGGTAGAACGCGTCCGCTGCTTTGACAGAGGCCTCGCCAAAGTAATAAACATAGGTCGGACCTTGATCCAGTATTCCCTTGGCATTGATGCGAGGAAATTTCTGAAGATCGATTAGGCGTGTCATTGCCGACGAAGTCGACGGTTCAGGCGCTGGAGCTACTATTTTTATTGGCTCAACTGGGGCGGAATGGGGCGATTCTCGCGTGGGTTGAGTCGACGTGGCTTCGGCGACTGCCGTGTTGGTGGTGTTTTCGGCCTCCGTTAATGGAGGGCTTGGTTCAGGGACGTTAGCAATCTGGGCTTTTTGCTCGGATTTTGTATTGGACGATTGGACGGGCTGGTTGCCAATCAAGTCAACGGGCTTTCCACACCCGATTACGGACAATAAGCTCAAGCACGTCAACGCACTACGGTTATTCCAAGCCATAAAAATATTCCTCTGGGTTAGCGTCTCAGCGAATTCATGGATTGGCGTTTTCCGCCTTTTGATTCGCTGTGTTTAGCCAATACCACCAGACAAACAAAACGAAACAAATTGGAACGAGATAATTCGACTTTTCGGCCAATTCCGAGAACCTGCTCGAAACTCGAGCCAATGTCCAAGGGTGCGTAACGACCAATTACGGTGAATGTCGACGAGGTATTGGTGTGGGGCGACATGACGGAAATGTCAAGAACTCATAGCGACCAAGCAATTACGGGCTAGATGCCCCCGTTGGTCTGGCGATGACTGCCCATATGTTTGGGCAGTGACTTTTCAAAAGATCGATGAGTACTTCGGGAAGTTGACTCTCCGTGAGCGAGACAAAACGCGTGTCTTCGCGTTCCGCTTGGCCTGCAACGCGTCCGTATTTGTATTGGCTGGACAAACCTCCGTCCGGCGTCCGTTCGGAATCGAAGACCGATGGAGCTGGAACCGAGATAAAGACGCGTTCCACAAATGGTTGACGTAATGGCTCACCTTTTACGAGCAATCGCTGGCCAAACAACTGGCGATAGAGTTGTCGTGCAGTCAACAGCCCTGGATCGATCAACGTGACTTGCGGGGCGATCAGTTTGCGATAGAGCTGTTCTCCAGCGGAGGTGCGAAAGTCACGTAGTCGTGAAAAGCACTGCGATATGCGATCTGCTTCATACGGAAAATGGGTACAGCCAAGGATTATCTTTTCAAGTGGTTGTGTGGCACCCGATCGTCGATACCCCTCGACCAGCGTGACGACATCGTATCGAACATAATTCTCGACCGAGTTTAATTGCCAAGTCTCTGGTCGCTTGAGATCGCCCAGCAATCCCTCGGGTTCGAAACCGTAGGCATCCGATAAATCCGCGTCGATTGGCGCGCGGACATTGTCTACGGCTGGTCCAAGGTAGGCTGCGCTTCTTGAACTGTTCGGTTTGATTGAACCATTCTCTGCGTTAACAGGGGCACTAGAAAGAAAAGCGAAGTTTCCCTCGATTGCACCTGCCAGTCCGACACTACCTTGCTGCCAGACGACTGGGTTACGCTTTCCAGCCAAGCCGGCGGCACGCTGAATGGCTTTGGGATATGCGCCGCTGCTGCAGGTTCCCGATGTGGCCATCACTGCCACTGCACAGGGAGGCGCATCAATAGAGAGTTCTTGGACAAATGAAGCCGCGCCCGCCTCGACAACCCCAACCACCATCACGGGCAAATTCCATCGCTTGATTGCATCCCGGATGTCGTCAAGGCCATAGGCTGTGGCTGTGTTGCAAGCAATTACAATCGCTTTCACTGGCGGCTTGTCAAAAGATGGCTCGGCTGCTCTCGCGTTGGGCCAATACCGGCTTCCAAGCAAGAAAATGGCGTCCTTCATGATCAACTCGCGAAGGTAATCCTCTTTCCCTGCGGCCGAGTAATTTCCGTAGGGCATATTGGCTTGGTCGCCGAGATAAATGAACCGTTCGTTCTGAAAGTCCGGAACGAAGTCAGCTCCGGGTTGGCCACTTAAGTTGTTGTGTTGATCGTAGTTCAAGAGGGTTTCTAATACCGTCAAGCCGCCAACTCCAGAATCAAACACGCCGATCGGCAAATCGACAAGTGAATTTTGGTAGCGTGCGAAATCAATCGAATAACTCTTGCCCATGCCGTTATTCGCCAATACGTTATCGGCGAGTTTTGATGCAGCCCATCCGCCTAGCTCGGGCGATTGACCAAATACCACTGCATTGCATTGGCTAGTCAGGACCAAAACGAGCCCGAGCAAAAGTGGCGGCGATAGTTCTTTAAAAAGGATCATTCAAACCAATTCGAATTCGACAAGGGCAAAGGAAGCATGGAATTGACCGATTATTCTAATCTCTGTCTGAGATCTGTGCTGCTAGTTCCGTCGGCGGAACCCGATTACAATTTCGGTGCGGATCGGAGCAAGCCGTTTACTGTTTCGAGGGTACTGAATGGTAATCCTGAAGGTTGATGTGATACCTTTGGAGAACTGTTGTGGCTCTTTGTATCGCGACCAATTACGCTTTTTTAATGAGTGAGAGATCATGTTTCTTCGACGACTTCCCGTCTGCATGCTGGTGCTTGGACTAGCAATTTGTGGATGCAACAAGAGCCATCCTGGAAACTTTGCACAGCCAGAGGTCGAGGCTCAAGTCAAAAAGAGTTTAGAGCTTACGGAGATTCAAATCACATCCGATCCGGCTGGAGGCTATTCGGGTACCGGTAAGTCCGCATCAGGGGAAACCTACAAGTTAAAGATTACTCAGGATGTAGCCGCGAAACGCCTGAGCTGGAAGGCTGAAGGAGACCGAGGAGACTTTCGAGACGGTGAATACCATTTCGAGTAGAACGAAACCATCGTTTACACACAAAATTGGAACTTGCACAATGTGCAAACTTTGTATTGCCTGCAGCCACTAATTTCGGGCCACAGGGCTTGCCCTTTAACTAAAAGCAGCCTGGCGGCTGCATTACTCGACTGCAAAAAAGCCTAATCGGATCGTTTAGCCAACTTGATGCGTCGACCGACGAGCCAGCTCAGTCCAGTAATCGCAAGCACGGCCGGGCCAAGAAACGTGAAGTTACTGTTCGATTTATTTCGATTACTGTGCGAAAGCAAATGAAGAGTGTTGGGCTTGATGATGTCGCGGTTAGGCTGGCGACCCTGGATCGCTATCCGGTGGACAAGCAGGTCACGCTCGACAAATCCTAGGGCCAATCCAGTTTTGCTAAACTCCTTAGCAAGTCCTTTAGAACGTACCCAACCTGTCGGGGCGTTTATGGTGCTAGGGCCCACGTAATTGCCTGTCGCTTTATCGAATGCGGGATCTTGCGCATAGAGCAAATGATCGAATTGCTCTTGTTCATGCACTTCGCCGTCATGAATGTGGACCGTAGGATAAAAAAGTTGGCCTGGTAGTCGGGTTTCGAATTCCATTGCCATCGGATGCGGCTTGCCTACAAGCTCTTTGAGCTGAAACACAACGAAGCCATAGTCGGCGTACTCTGGAATCTTGTCCCACGATTCCTTTGCGATGACGAACTGCGAATCCAATCGATCAAAGTCCGCCTGCGAAGGAACAAACGAAGCCACAAATTGACCAACGTCATGAACAACTAGCTGCTTGGCTGCGGCAGAGTTGATTGCCTTGCTATCTACCCTGCGGGTAGGAATCGAATCAGAAGGGAAGCCGAGACTGAGATCGTCGAAAAAGCGATCGTATTTCTCGAACGACACAAATCGGACCGAGTCTTCGCGGGCGGGCAATGCGATTGGCAAAGGCAATATCATTGCATTCGGAACCGCCGATTCGTAACGCATCTGATAGACCAAAAATTGCGTTCCTTTGCCCGAAAGTCGCGCAAAAAGATTTGTATTGGATACAGACTGTATACTTTTTGCAAAACAACACATTCGATGAACCCTCGATTCTCATTTCTTTAGAAAACGTCAAATGGACTCAGCTTTTGACGAAGCCCGCGAATGACGAGTTCCAAAATCGCAAAGCGCAAAGAAATTCTTCTGAAGCAGCGGGTGACTAACGCGCACCCTGAAGTGCTGCAATCATGTCGCGAGTTGCACTCTCAACCGCCGATTGCCAACTTCTGGCTGCGTTGTACTTTACATTTTCATGGGCAAAAATAATTCCTCGTGAACTGTTGACAATAGCGCCAAGTCCGTTGGCATCCATTCCATGAACGACATCTGCCGCCGAACCCCCTTGGGCGCCGTAACCTGGAATGAGTATCCATGCGTTTGGCATTCGTTTTCGCATGGCTGCCAGTTGTGCAGGATAAGTCGCTCCGACAACGGCACCGACGCAGCCGTAGCTTGTTCCCGTTGCAGCCGACTTGAGCGACGCTTCCTGGACAAAGTCAGCGACTCGTTCCGAGACCGTGAGAGAATCCACGGTAAGATCTTGCAAAAAACCGCTACCGGGGTTGGAGGTCTTAACCAACACGAAGATGCCTGCACCGACGGCCGTCGATTGCTCGATGAATGGCTGAAGCGTATCGGAACCCAAGTATGGACTTACGGTGAGGGCATCGGCACCCCAAGGGCTTGTCCCCTCTGTCCCTAAGTAGGCTTTTGCATACGCAGTGGCGGTTGTGCCTATGTCATTGCGTTTTGCATCCATGATGACGATCAGCCCCTTGCTGGACGCATATTGACAGACACGGGCCAGCGCCATTCCTCCGAACGGCCCTAACTCCTCAAAAAATGCGCTTTGCGGTTTAACGACGGGTACCAATGCATGGGTCGCATCGATCACTTCGCAACAAAATTTCTCAAAGGCATTGGCTTGGGTTTCAAGCGATGCCGAATGGTCGACTCGAATTCCAGGTGGAAGCTGTTCGAGTCTTGGGTCAAGGCCAACGCAAACTGGATTCCCTTTTGTCAGGACTTCGTTGGCTAGGCGATCACCGAAAGCGATAGAGTGCATTTGTGTCAAACTATTTCTTGTTGCTGGAAGTGGGGGCCGTCTTGTTCGGTTTTTCTTCTTTTGTTGGAATCTCGGCAGGCTTTTCCGTCGTGGATGCGACAGGCTTCGAGACGAGCAACTTGAGAATCTTCTCCGATACAGGGTCGGTCAAATGCTTTCGTTCGGCGATCTCTTGTTTCGTTGGTTCTTTGGGCGGTTGTTCTGAGCCGCTGAAGGGTGGTTCATCCGAGAGTGTCAAAACTAAACGTACAGGAGTGAATTTGGGAGGGATGCGTTCAGTGAAAGCCTCGAATACCAAATTTGCATTGGATTGCTCGCTTTGGACGGCGACATCCATTGTGGAAGTCGTAAAATTCGAAACGGAAATAAGCTCGCCGCTATCGCCCAGGTAGTGTTCTTTTCCTTCATCATCTTTATAGATTTTGCTACCAGCAAAGACCCAATCCCATACCATCGATTTCTTTGTTCCTGTTTTGCGAATCCAGTTTTGGGCCAGTGTCCCCTTTGTTTTCCCCTCATCGTCGAGCCAAAGAACATACGCTCGAATGGTGGTCCCATGTGCAGGCTTAAATGGCTCAAAGGTCGCCGTACTGCCGGGTTGTGCATTGACGGCTAACAAGCCAGCGTGCACAAGTTGAGCTCTCGAAAAAACGGCAACCACCGCTTCATGATCTTTTGTTTCCGCGGGGCAAGCAAACAATTCTAGTTGGACATCGCGTTGGACTACGTAGCCATCCAAGATCACAAATTGTTCGTCTCGGTTGATCCAAATTCGATTCTCACGATGCAGCGGCTTGCCGTCCATCGGCTCTTCAAATCGGTCTGTCACTAGCTTTTGAAGTTCGGGCTTGCTCTTCCACCCATCATCAAACGAATGAACAGTTTTTGTTTCGATGAAAATGGAAACAACCGTGCAAGCGATTGCGAATGCAAACGACATTTCGAACTTTGCGAATGGGTTCAACATAGAGTCCTAAGTCCTTCTCCCGAATGGCGAAAGCCGTCTTTTTTGAGGTGTTCCATCAACCAAAAGTCCAGATAAAAAAATCAAATTTTTTTTATTCCGGAACTGTTCCGAAGAAACAGGCATTGAACGCTTGCATCTTAAAAATCCGGAACAACAATTGGCGTTCAATCGCGGGAAGGGCAAAGCGTCTGCTTCGTTCCTTTCGCAAGGACTGAATCTTATCATTATTCGCTAACGTCGACGAGTGACCTATGGACTGGGTAAAGCCCAAGCATCGCGCCAGGCAAGTAAAGCAACCTGAGACTTCGGAGGCCGAAGTTTCGGCAAGTGCGTGGCTCAAGCAGCTATGTGAGGAAAACGTTGCGATTTTGCAGACTTCATTGCCGGTTCGAAGCTCGCAAACCAAGATTAAGCCAGCCAAAGTCGGTGTTGCTCAATATCTACGAGCGACCATGTGGGGAACTGGCGTTTGGGAGGTTGAAAGCAGTAGCCGCCAGGAGTACTTGAACGATTTGGTTGAATTGTTTGGCGGTGCACCATCGATTTCCAAGCAAAAAACACAGCCGTCTAAGGGACGCGTCAATACAACACCAACGAATCTTACCGATCGCGAAGCCAGTGCGCTTCAAATCGCGAGTGCCACCAAAATTGGGAAGTGGATTACGCAACAGTTGCCTAAGGCTAGCTACGATCCCTACGTTGCGCTGGCCTGTGCCGGTTGGATTCATGCGTTGCCGGAAGCTGGTCGCAGTATTCCGCCGGCTCTTTGGCTGGAAGTGCTACAGTGTGCGCTCACGCAAGTCGATCGGGCCTGGGAAAGCGGACCGACGGAAGGATTGTTTCCATGGATTATTTGGGCTTGCGAGATTCCGTTGGCCCTGGCTAAGCAGCTTTCGCATCTAGGCGGAAAAGACCGGATTGTAAGCGAAACACTCAATCGCATCGCACTGCTACTCGAGGAGTCTTCAGACGATCCACAGAGTTTTCTAGCGCGAGGCGGGCAAGACCTTCGCGCGCTGCTCGCTTGCATCATGCGTTGCCGTTGGTCCGCCGATGCGGTTGGAGCGAGAAAGTGGTTTCCTCCGCAACGAAAAGCCCTTTCCAAACTCGCCGTTGCTGGACTCGCCCTCAGCGATGCAGAGGGAAAGCAACTGCTCTTCGATCGTGAAGATACGTTGTTGGACGAAGAGTTCTGGATCGTGGTCAATCATCTCGCTGGCAAAAACAAAAAACTCCAGCTTGCAACAGCCTGCGCCCTCCCAGATGCCGTCGGTAAAGCCATTGGTGAAAAGCCACTAAAGCTTCGTAAGGATGCTGTTCTCGATGTCTCGATGCCTAACCACAGCCATTATTGGGAGAAAAACTCGATTGCAACGATGCGTCGCTCTTGGCGCGATCGTGGTTGCCGTGTGGCTATCGATTTCTCAAGCGACGTGATTTGGCTCGATGTGCTCGGCAATGATGGCCAGCGAATCATGAGCGGCGATTGGGATGTTGAGATTTATCAAAACAAAAAACTACTTCAGACCGATGTTTCGTGGCAAGAGGTTTGTTGGTTCACGGACGATGACGTGGATTACTTGGAGTTGGAATGCGAAGTCGAAAATGTTTGCAAAATTCAGCGACAGGTCATGCTGATGCGAGACGAGGGGGTCGTTTATTTCGCAGACGCGTTAATCGCGCAGAATCCGGAACAGTGGTCCGTAAAGTCTACGTGGACGGTTGCCGATGATATCGAGCTTCATTCCGATCCCAAGACGACCGAGGGGAAACTCGTTCGAACAGGGAGCGAAAATAAAACGGCAGCATTGTTGTTACCGGTTGCCATGCCTGAGTGGCGACGTTCGCCCAACCACAGTCGAATGGAGAGTTCCGGACGAATCCTCTCATTGCAGTGCGATACAAATGCAAAGAATTTGTATAATCCGCTGGTGGTGTCGTTACGTGGAATTGAGGCAACGCCAGCTTACACTTGGCGACAACTCACCATTGCCGAAGAGCTTCACATCCAACCTAGGCATGTTGCCGAAGCCTATCGTGTTCAAGTGAATCGCGATCAGTGGGTATTTTATCGTTCGCTGACTCCGTGTACACGGCGAACGGTGATGGGTTTGCATCTCAATACAGAGTTTTATGCCGGGCGTTTTTTACGTGACGACGGTCAATATGAGGCCGTTGTGGAAGTCAATCCAGAGTAGTGGTCTCACTTTGAGCAAACAATGAATATGGCTTCCAATTGTCGGTTCAATCAACCTTGATGTTATTAACCACGGATCACAAGAGATACACGTACTCGGTTGGGCTTTTTCTCCTCTCAACTTCCGTGTGTTGCGTGTATCCCGTGGTTACTACTGTGCTTTAAAACTGCAGTGCGTCGAATTCAAGCCTCCTTTTTTCAAAGACCCACTCTAGATCTCGCTCGCGAGCTCCTCGGCTCTAGAGCAATGCTTATTTAGCTATAGCGGCTAATTTGAAAATTTTGTAACCACAGTGCTTTATGAAATTGATGCATTCGGTGGGAGCGATTTTGTTCATGATTTTTCCCAGCGACGAC
>JANMNR010000318.1:0-5691 GCA_031368325.1 Pirellula sp. | reverse complement strand
CGGGGGTCGTCGTCATTGCGGAGTCGCATTTGGCGGCCCACACTTGGCCGGAACACAACGCTATGTGCCTAGATCTTTTTTCGTGCAGCGAGAAAATCCAAGCTGAAATTGCAATTGAAATCGTTTCGAAAAAAATTGGTGCCGGGTCCATCCAAAAGCGAAAGATAGAACGTGGTATCATGTTAGATTGACATGATAACGCCATGCCCACAGATAGCATTGCGTCCCATCGATTATCCAGTCCAACCTTTTTTAATACGACTAAACATGGTTCGCCGCGCTGAAGGTAATTTAGAATTGAGACCTATGGCATCCAATGACTTGCAAACGGCGTTGCGGATTATTCATGATTACGATGAAGACGATGCAGAGGAAGCTCGCGAGACATACCAACGAGGTCTCGATGGACAATTCTGCCTCTGCGAAAATCGTGCGGTGATCGGCGTGGTTGGGGCGAAACATATTCCAGATACCGATGGTTCTTTCGGGCTTTCCTGGACCTATTTGCAACGCGATCAGCGGCGATCGGGCAAGGGCACTCGCATGCTCAATTGGATGCTCGAAATCATTAAGGAACAAGATGCTCGCAAGGTGTTTGTGCATGCAAGCGACTACATAGACCCAACGGAAGGGGATATCTACCGCGATGCACGCGATGCCTACATGCAGGTCGGGTTTACGCAGGAGGTGCGACAGCCAGACTACTATGCTCCCGGCGAATCAATGCTGGTGTATGGAATGCGATTGGCCCCACGCGAAGTTGTTGACGTCGTACTTAATCTAGACGACATCAAGTTGACGGACGTGGATGAGATACCCGAAACCAACGACGCTTACTGGTTAGCTTGGGAGTTGGTCGGTCAGGGGCAAGGGACGAAGCCGCAGGATTTCCAACGCATTTTTGATGAGGTGCGAGGTTGGGGTGGGCGCACAATTTACATGGCATTTCCATCCGACGTTGCAAACGCATCAACCTTGGTCACCGCTGCCCGCTTCAAAACTTCCGGTCGTCTCATCGATTACTATGAGGATGGAATCGATGAAGCTCACTACCGTTTCGATGTTTGACCTGGAGATGCGGATTCAACCGGGGCCCCCCGAGAACAACCATGCCCCACAATACACTTGACTGTTCCATCAAGTGTTCAGAGAGCGTGAACAGTCAGAAAGTCCGCAATTCAACAAAAAAACCCTGGCATACCAGAAGAATGCCAGGGTCTTTTGTAAGCGAGGTCGACGGGGGTCGAACCCGCAACCTCCGGATCGACAGTCCGGTGCTCTAACCAATTGAGCTACGACCCCATCGCTTGGGAGGATTATATACCTCGGCTCGCAACCCACAAGCGTACTTGCTCTCCACATCCCCATATTTCCATCGAATGAATTGTTAATGGCCATAACTTGGCTGGATTCTTCGGAAAATCCCTAACATTCGGAGCCGGTCTTTCCAAATCCGAACACGCTGTCTTCGGTTTATTTGCTTTGGTTTAGTCAAAACCTACTGTAGATCGGGGAACCGGCATTTCAGCCAAAAACTAAAGCTGAGGCCTTAAACTGCAACCCAATTAGAAATCGGATCACAACCAATGCACGTTTTATCAGAGATCCTCAAGGGGATCGTATATAGCGTTGAACACATGAAGCCCGTACAGTGGCTCGTCGTAGGTGCTGCTTCGGTGATTCTCGGATTTCTGTGTTTGAAATCGACCAAACACTGAGCAATGAAAACAAAGCTGGCCGATAGCAAAACCACCGGCCAGCGCTTGTTTTTTCCTCCGACCGTCAGGCGGCACGACACGGAGCCGCTGCGAGACTGGCGTAGATCAAGCGTGCTACTGCACTGCCCTTTGCGATCTAGGCCAACGCATAATGATGGTCCCTCAGCCGGAAAAACGACCGGAGGTAATTGATGCAAACTGTTTCCGGTTTGCACGCCTGAACTATAGGCAACCGATCCCCGAATGGAAAGATTGATTAAGCAGAAAATCACGGACGAAATGTCGAGTCGTTTGCGTAAGCTGTTTTCGTAAAAGTCCCAGCTTTTGCTCCAATTGTGACGGCTACGACAGATTTATCGGTTAGATCAAATCGCAGAGGGTCACCAAAAAGCAACGAATTGGCCAGCTTCTGGCGAACGCGACTTTGATGAACTGGCTCTGTAGTTAGAATGATGGTTCATTATCCGTTATGGAGTTTAGGTTAGGAATTCGAATGAATACGCGGGCACAATCGGACACAGAAGCACTTTTGCGAGAACTGATGGAGCAACGCGTCTTGCTGCTGGACGGCTCGATGGGAGCTCTTATTTTCCAAAAGAAACTTCCTGAGGCCGCCATCCGCGGCGAGCGTTTCAAAGACCATCCAGCCGACTTGTCCAAGGCGACTGATCTATTGGTACTGACCCAACCGGATGTGATTCGTAGTATCCATGCAGAGTATTTGGCCGCCGGTTCGGACATTATCGAGACCAATACGTTTAACGCCAGCTTGATCGGATTGGCCGAAAACAAACTTTCGGATTTTGCTTACGAGATTTCTAAAACCGGAGCGGAGGTGGCTCGTTCCGCAGTCGAAGCTCATTTAAAAAGCGATCCATCGAAGCCGCGTTTTGTTGCCGGCAGCATTGGTCCGACAGCAGTTCAGCTATCGATGAATGCCAAAGGGGACCCAGCGACTCGTCCTTTTAGTTTCGAGCAAATGGTTGCCAGCTACGAGGTCAACATAAACGGACTGCTCGACGGTGGAGTTGATATCCTTCTCCCCGAGACATCGTTTGACACGCTCAATTTCAAAGCTTGCTTGCTTGCCATTGAAAATGTTTTCGCACAGCGGGGACGACGTTGGCCGACCATGCTGTCCGCGACCGTGTTCGAAGGGGGAGTGACGCTCACTGGCCAACAGCTCGAAGCGTTCTGGATAGCTGTTTCGCACTTTCCCATGTTGAGCGTTGGCCTAAACTGCGGTTTAGGCGGCGATCGGATGCGCCCGTACTTGGAAAGATTGGCAAATGTCTCGGATGCTGCAATCAGTTGCTATCCTAACGCAGGCTTACCCAATGAAATGGGTGAATTCGACGAGACCCCATCGAAAATGGCGGGCTTCGTTCGCGACTTTGCCACACAAGGCTGGGTCAACATCGTTGGCGGCTGCTGCGGTAGCACGCCTGCTCACATCAAGGCAATCGGCGAAGCAGTCGCAGGTATCAAACCTCGCAAGGCCCAGCCAAAGAATCGTCCCACCCAATACGCTGGCAATGAGCCGTTCGTATTCCGAAAGGACAATCCGTTCGTGATGGTTGGCGAACGAACCAACGTCACCGGCTCCAAGAAGTTTGCTCGGCTCATCAAAGAAGGCAAATTCGAAGATGCGATCCGCGTCGCGAAAACGCAAGTCGATGGTGGTGCCAACGTTATCGACGTCAACATGGACGAGGGCATGCTGGATGGCGCAGCTGCGATGAGCACTTTCTTGAATCTCATCGCCCACGAATCCGACATTGCCAAAGTCCCCTTGATGATCGACAGTTCGAAGTGGGAAATTCTCGAGGTCGGTATTCGGCATTCACCCGGCAAACCGATCGTTAACTCCATCAGCCTCAAGGAAGGCGAGGAAGAGTTTCTTCGCAAAGCCAAGTTCATTCACCAACACGGTGCAGCTGCGGTCATCATGGCCTTCGATGAACAAGGACAAGCCGCAGACTACGAAAACAAAGTTCGTATTTGCAAACGAGCCTACAAACTGCTCACCGAAAATGGTTTCCCCGCAGAAGACATCGTGTTCGACCCCAACATTCTATCCGTTGGGACCGGACTGCCCGAACACGCGAACTACGCGGTCGATTACATCGAAGCGGTCCGTACGATCAAGAAAGAATGCCCGGGGGCACGGACAAGCGGAGGCGTGAGCAACGTCTCTTTCTCTTTTCGTGGAAACAATACCGTTCGCGAATCGATGAACGCCGTTTTCCTTTACCATGCGATCAAAGCAGGTCTCGACATGGGGATCGTCAATCCCGAAATGCTCGAGGTCTACGATGAGATTGAGCCTGAGTTGCGAGGTCGCGTCGAAGATGTGCTGCTCAACCGGCGCCCCGATGCGACGGAGCGACTCATCGATTTTGCCGAAACCGTCAAAGAAAAAGACAAGGCTCCTGTCAAGGTAGACGCGTGGAGAGAGTTGCCCGTCGAGGAAAGACTCAAGCACGCTTTGTTAAAAGGGGTCTCGGATCACATCGCTGCCGATACCGAAGAAGCACGCGTCAAATACGGTCGCCCTTTGAAAGTGATCGAAGGCCCTCTGATGGACGCGATGAATCTCATCGGCGACTTGTTCGGTCAGGGAAAGATGTTCTTGCCACAAGTGGTAAAATCCGCTGCTGTCATGAAAAAGAGCGTCGCTTATCTTACGCCCTTCATGGAAGAAGAAAAAAAACTGGCGGGGAAGACTGGCGGCCATACCAGCCGAGGCAAAGTCCTGCTTGCAACCGTCAAAGGAGACGTTCACGATATCGGCAAGAACATCGTTGGCACCGTCCTGGCTTGCAATGATTTCGAAGTGATCGATTTGGGTGTTTTGGTTCCTTGCGAAAAAATTCTCTCCGAAGCCAAGAAACACGGAGCGCAGGTTATCGGACTTTCTGGACTGATTACTCCTTCGCTCGACGAAATGGTGCATGTGGCCAAGGAGATGCAGCGAGAGGGATTCACGATTCCGCTCTTGATTGGCGGAGCGACCACCAGTTCCAAACACACCGCTGTAAAGATTGCACAACACTATCATCAAGAAGTAGTTCACGTCCTGGATGCTTCTCGCAGTGTCCCTGTCGTCGAGAAGCTGGTTAACCCTGAATCTCGACAGGCCTTTGGGGTAGAAATCAAGGCCAAGCAAGACGAGGAACGGGCCAGCTTTGCCATGCGTCGCGATCGAAAGTTCGTAGATTTCGCGGAGGCAAAAAAACGAAAGTTTGCAATCGATTGGGAAAACTACGATGCACCCAAACCGCAGTTTGTCGGAGTACGTGATATCGAAGTGACGGTTGCCGAGCTTCGTCCGTATATTGACTGGTCACCGTTTTTTATGACTTGGGAGCTCAAAGGCAAGTTTCCGAAGATCTTCGAAGATAGCTTTGTCGGAGAAATCTCTAAAGAGCTGTACGACGATGCACAGATGGTTCTCGATAGCTTTGAAAAGGATCCTTCGATCGCATTGAAGGGAGTGTATGGAATCTTTCCTGCAAAGAGTCTAGGTGATACTGTGGTTCTCTATTCGGATGACACCCAATCCGAGGAGATTGCTCGCTTTGAAATGCTGAGACAGCAGTGGGAGCGGGTTGGACAAAGTTCATTCCGCAGTCTAGCCGATTACGTTTCGTCCAATGGAAAAACCGATTACATCGGCGCATTTGCGATCACAGCTGGCCACGGCGTTGATGAGATCGCTAAAAAATTGCGAGCAGAAATGGAGGATGGCAAGTCCATTCTTGTTCAAGCCTGTGCGGACCGTCTTGCAGAAGCGTTCGCCGAGATGCTTCATCAGAAAGTGCGACGCGAGTGGGGAATTCAAGAGAACTTAACCAACGATGACCTCATCGAGGAAAAGTACCAAGGTATACGTCCCGCAGCTGGCTACCCTTCCTGTCCTGACCATACCGAAAAGGCGACGCTCTGGAAATTGCTTGACGTGGAAAAACGG
>JANMNR010000303.1:0-3923 GCA_031368325.1 Pirellula sp. | reverse complement strand
GTTATGTACCAGTTGCTTCCGTATGTTTGGATTCTCTTTATGGTCGTTTTGGTCGCGGCCACAGTGGCGGCATCACTGAGCGGCAGGCCAAAGAAAGCGCCGAAAAAGTCTGTCGATACCGGTGCGGAGTCGGTGGCTGATCCGACGGTGGAATCCGATCCGATCCTTGATTTTGGCGACGAGATGGCGCAGATGGACAAGAAATAGGTATGCTTTGAAGATGTTCGATGGCAGATTGACTCTTCAATAAGTTTGTTCGCACATGGATTTGGATTGGCAGACCGATGGCTGGATCATCGTTGCAGGCGCGTTGTGCGCCATTGCCGCCGCGCTCGTTGGTAATTTTTTGGTTCTTCGTCGTCTGAGTTTGATGGGTGATGCGATCAGTCACTCCGTTTTGCCTGGTATTGCGGCCGCGTTTTTGTTTAGTGGTTCACGCGGCTCATTGGGCGTCCTGATTGGCGCCGCCGCCATGGGTTTATTGACCGTTTGGCTGACGGAGTTGATTCGCAGGTATGGTCAGGTGGAGGAGAGCGCGGCGATCGGAGTGGTCTATACCTCGCTTTTCGCGATTGGCCTGATTCTGATTGATAAGGCAGGTGACAAGATCGATTTGGACCCTTCCTGTGTTTTGTATGGCGGGCTAGAAACGGTCACGCTCCGAATGGTGGAGACCTCATTTGGCGAGGTTCCATCGGTTGTGATTACTTTAAGCTGCGTTTGCTTGCTCAATCTCGTTTGCATAGCCGTATTCTTCAAGCAATGGCAGATCTCAACATTTGATCCATTGCTTGCTCAGGCACAAGGAGTTTCGCCAGCGCTGTTCCATTATGTTTTGGCATCCTTAGTGGCCGTCACATGTATTGCCAGCATGGAAGCGGTTGGAAATATTTTGGTTGTCGCCATGTTGGTAGTCCCATCAGCCACCGCATTCTTGTTATGCAAGCGATTGCACTCGATGATCCTAGTAAGTGTCGTCATCGGAATCGCATGTGCGATCCTTGGGCATTTGCTTGCGAGAGCCGTGCCATTTGTATTTGGTTTAAAGTCGGTTAACTCTGCTGCCATGATGGCCGTTGCGAGCGGCATGTTTTTGGTGGTGGCGGTGATCGCCAGCCCAAAAGCGGGAGTGCTTGTCCGATGGATTGAACAAAGATCGGTCGCTCGAAAAATCATAGGTGAGGATATCCTTGCGTTGCTTTATCGCCGTTCGGAGCGAACAATGACCAACAGCGTGGCTTCGATCGAAGGAAATTTGTTTAGTGGCGATGAGGTAAACTTGGTTCCAAAGGACATAGCGTTGCAACTAAAAATCACGTTGAGCAGGTTGAACTCAGTCCTGACAGATCTCGTGCGGGCTGGCTGGGTGTCTAAAAGCCATGCGTCTCTGTCACTCACGGATAGTGGACATCGCGTAGCCCAAAACTTGATTCGTTCCCACCGCTTGTGGGAGCAGTATTTGTCGGTTGAGGTGAATGCAAATGACGCAAGACTTCACGCTCAAGCCGAGGCTTTGGAGCACTTTACAAGTTCCTCGATGCGGGACAAACTAGACGCGGAGACGGGGAAATCCTCTCTCGATCCGCATGGTCGCAGTATTCCACCGGAGGGATAGTTTCAATGATTCGGCAACTGATGGTTCTTTTCGCCGCACTGGCGTTTTCAAAGACAATGGGTGTGGCCTACTCTATGCAGTCGAATCCAAAGGAGGAAGAAGAGATTGGAACCGCTAAGGATTCCAAGAACTGGAATCTGGCTTTGCCAACTTTGGGTGGCATGCAGTTTTGGACCGACTATCGATGGTGGAACGGGTGGAGAGTCCAATACAATAGCACACTTGACCATTGGCGATTACTCGACCCAAATTCCGTGCGACGGGCCTGGGGAAAACGAAAAGCGGTCCTCGATGAGTTGACGCAATTTGCGAATCAGAATCCCACTTCGGAATCCCCGACGGAAGTGGTGCTTTTGATTCACGGTTTAATGCGAACCGCGAGCAGTATGGATCCTATCGAAGCCGAGTTGGTGCGACACGACAAGGATTCGATTCGTTTGAATCCAGAGACTGGCAAGATGCGGACTGCGGTCGCGTTCGCTTATGCCAGTACGCGAGACCCGATCACCAGCCATTCCGCGGCGCTCAGAGAATTGGTAGAGAACCTTCCTGGTACACCCAAGATTAGCATAGTTGGGCACAGTCTCGGCAATATTGTGTTTCGACAAGCCGTTGGCGAATGGCAGCGAAATGGTGATCCCAAGAATGTACTGCCGAGATTGAACCGAGTTGTTATGCTCGGTCCTCCAAATCAAGGATCTTCGTTTGCAGCGAAGCTATCGCGAATGGGCTTGTTTGAAACCATCACCGGAAACTCAGGCATGCAACTCGGGCCGTCATGGCAAAAACTAAGTAGTGGACTTGGCACCCCACCTTGTCCGTTCGCCATCGTTGCAGGCGACATCTCAAAGAGCCCTATTCAAAACCCGTTGCTTAGTGGCCCAAGTGATGGTGTTGTAACCATCGAGGAAGCGACGTTGGATGGAATGACGGAGATTGCCTCGGTACCGGTGATTCACTCTTTTTTGATGAGCGATCCGTCTGTTGTGCGGGCGACCGTTTCGTTTTTGTCGGGTAGTGGACTGAACAATGCGTTAGAACCCAAAAAGTGAGTCGTCTTTAGTCGCTCGTCGATTTAGCATATCGGTGTTTACCATTGGTATGGACGCTCGCACCTCGATTCCCGTTCGATTTCGTTTTGAAAAAGCCGACATGCACCCTGAAGCGGTTTGCTTGACAAAACCGACTTTCGAACATTTGTTTGGTAGGCTAACCTAATCGAAATTGTGTGAGGGCTTTACATTTCACGGAGGGTACAATGTTTCGTAAGAATGTGTCGCGTCAGTTCTCGCTTTCTATGCTCATACTATTCGTGACGGGAATCGGCTGCTATCTCGGAGGTCGTATCCAAGGATATCGGCTGGGAGTTGCGATTTGGGACACCGCTTCGAATTACACAGAAGTTTACAGCATAGGCGTTTTGAAAGATCCGGAAGTTTCACCCAAAGCCGATCTTGAAGCATTTACGCTACGGATGAAAAACGATGTGATGCCCGGGGTATGGATGGAATCGGGTGGAAAGGCATCTGCAAGACCTATGGGCAAAACCTCAACACTTGCGGTAAGCGGAAACCAGCTAGTTCTTGAAGCTGTCGCAAGGTACGTGAGTAAGGCCAAAGAACTGGCCAGGATAAAGCAGCAAGCAACCTCATTACCCGGCGATAGCCACATTGAGCAACGCGACCACTAAGCCCCAAGAGGTTCTCACTTCCTATCGGGGCAAGACATTTTGATGAATGGTGTATCGTCCAAGGAGTTTGGCCGACATGACGGACATTACTACGCGAGACCGACAAATTCCGCGGTTCCCTACACGATTGATGGTTCTGGCCTGCGTTGCTTTCACGCTGCTAATCATTTTAGTTGCTACCGTGTTCTTTAAATCGGAAAGCCTACAAGCTCGTGTAGAACATCTGACGATTCAAGTGCGCGGAGCGACAAGAGAGTACCGCCTAGTTGTTCCGTTCTCATTGCAAGGCAAAAGGGATCAACCCATGGTGATTGCATTGCACGGAGCGTTGGATACAACCGACGAGATGGCGGAATACACACAGTTAGACTCGATTGCGGCGCGCGAAGGGTTTTTGCTTGTCTATCTTCAAGGCAGACTACTGAATTGGCCGCCAAGCATCCCAGACGAAAACCCGGACGTAGCGGTTCCTGACCTGAATGGCACTTAGTTAACGCTTCAGTCGTTGCTGAATTTCTTGTTTCGCAACGTGTCTTGGCTTGGTGAGTAGGTCGTAAGCTCCGTCGCGTCTTTTCCGTTGCCGGGGTTCGAATCTGTCGGGCCGATTCGCGACGCGGT
>JANMNR010000289.1:0-2439 GCA_031368325.1 Pirellula sp. | reverse complement strand
ATGCCGGTGGTGCTAATTTCGGGATGTGCGATGGCTCAGTCCAATTCGTCAGCGAAAACATTCAGCACACCAACACCAACTTTGTGGCAGGCGCCCCTCACAGCTTTGGATTGTACCAAAGACTTGGTTCGATAAACGATGGGCTGGTTGCAGGCTTAGAAAACTAGTTCTTGGAAATCTGATTTTCCCCACAATTGAAACCACATTTTACTACTTGAGCCCATGATGAATAAAACTTTCCCGCAATGGCTCACCGTTGGATTTTTGTTGCTGTGTTTGGGATGTGGAGACAGCGGTCCGCCATTGGCTCTCGTGGAGGGAACGGTTACGGTGGATGACAAACCACTTGCGATGGCCACGTTAACTTTCGTGCCGGAAGACGGAAGTCCTTCGTACGGGCAAACAGACAAGGCAGGCAAATACACTTTGATGTTTACGGATACTAAGTATGGCGCGATGCTTGGAAAGCACACGGTCACTATCGAAGGTTCAAAGCTCTCGAAGGGGGACATCGAAGAAATGAAAGCGCAAGGAATGGAAGTCCCATCGTCGGATGTCTCTCTTCCAAAGGATTACAAAAAGGCTGGAGCTTTGACGGCTGAAATCAAAACGGGCAGAAACAAGGTCGACTTCGCGTTGAAAAACAAATAGGCTCAAGGCATCAGACCAAGGTGGTCTTGCGCTTTTGAACGAGCGCGAGAATCCCCAACAGGCAAACGCACCCAATTCCGATGCCCCGAATGGGTCCAGACTTGAAAACGATCGCGCCATTGATTGCGATGAACACTAAGAAGCCGATCGCAGAGTAACGATACCAACTCGGCAGAGATAGGTACCTCATAGGGGCGAGCAACCGAAAAACGGCATCTGCCACCCATACAACTACGAACAAGTAGTTCACGTATAGCCCCGCCCCAAAACGAAACCCCAGCAGTTGCTGCGTTTGTTCGGCTGTCGAATCCAAAGCTTCTGTCTGACTGCCGTGATGAAACGTCATCAAAGCCCCCAAGCTGTGTCCAAACGCGAATAACGCACCGATGAGCCACGTCCATGCAATCATGTGCTCCGTGGATTTGGAGCCGCGCAACTCCGCTGTCAACACTGCGACCATTAAGACCATCGCAATCCTAATAGCCCAGATCGATGCGGATTCGGCAAAGGTAATGGTCATTACAGATTCAAGTCGTTTGGGAATGGCAAGATTCTAAGCTATGGTTTGCGTGGAGAATCGGATTTCGCGGCCTTGCGATCGGCTCGAGCTTTTGCTTTTGGTTCTTGTCCTTCACTTTCGCCTTCTGTGCCCGTGGCTTGAACAGCAGCGATGTTGATTGATGGGAAACGCTTTGCAAGCTCCGATTTCAAGGTCGCGTGTTCGGGTTTGCTTGCCAGATTCGTCCATTCGTATTCGTCGTTTTGATGGTCGTAAAGTTCTTCGTCGCCGTTGGCGTAACGAATGTATCGCCATCGGTCTGTGCGGATGGCATGGTTGTTTTGGCCAAACGTGGTGATCGCAATCTTACCCCATGACGCCGAGGGATTGGCCAGGAGCGGCTTGATGTTTTCTCCCTCGAGCCATGTGGGTTTTTCGATGTTTGCAAGATCGCACAGGGTTGGGTAGACGCTCATGAAATCCACTGGGCTCTTGCAAACCCCACCCGCTTTCGTCACGCCGGGCACGACCCAAATAAAGGGAGCCCGAGTCGCCTCTTCCCACAACGCAAACTTTCGCCAATGCTGTTTTTCGCCTAGGTGCCAGCCATGGTCACCCCAAAAACAGATCATCGTGTTCTCTTTTTGCGGCGACTTATCGTAAGCGTCAAGGACACGACCAACTTGACCATCAAGGTACGAGATGGCTGCTAAGTACGCTTGAACGGCTTCTTTCCAGCGTCCCGATTCCAAAACGGCCGCGTGATCTCCCGCTGCCTTGGCCATTTTGAGACCAGCTGCAGGGATGTCATCGAGATCGCCACTTTGCGTTGGTGGCAATTGGATGTCAGCCAGCGGGTGCATGTCAAAATACTTCTGAGGCACATTCCATGGCATATGAGGTTTATGAAAGCCGAGGGTCAAGAAAAACGGAACCTCATGCGATTTCGCCAGTTCTGCTATTCCGAAATCAGCAATCGATGTGTCGGAAACCGAATCATCCCCGCCTTCTATTACGCCAAACGCAATGCCACCGATGTCTCGCTTATTGACTTGTGCCCGTTGGGAATGTTCGTTGCCAATGATTGACCATTGCTGAGGCCATCCGAGTCCGCCGTGCCAAAGTTTTCCGATACCCATTGTCTTGTAGCCCGCATTTTTGAATTGCATAACGAGGGATTCAGCCGGCTTGACAGCGTTTACGAACGGGGTTCCGTTGTCATAAACGCCGGTGGTGCCTGGTCGCTTCCCACACAGCAAGGCGGTTCGCGAGGGGTTGCAAACGGGTGC
>JANMNR010000761.1:0-6291 GCA_031368325.1 Pirellula sp. | reverse complement strand
AGTTGGTGTTCGTTAGGAATTCTCTTCGTCGCCAGTTGGCGTCTTGGTCAAAATCTTGTCGACCAAACCGTATGCCATGGCTTCATTTGCCGTTAGGAAGAAATCGCGATCGGTGTCCAACGCGATTTGATCGGCAGATTTCCCCGTGTGTTTCGAAAGAATATCGTTGAGTTGCGATCTCATTCTCAAAATTTCGCGGGCTTGGATTTCGATGTCGGAAATCTGGCCTCGAACGCCTCCGTGCGGTTGGTGCACCATCACGGAACTGTTGGGCAGGCAGTAGCGTTTGCCTGTTGTCCCGCCAGCGAGCAGAACCGCAGCTCCACTTGCCGCCTGTCCAACACAGTAGGTCGCAACAGGGCACGATAGCATCTGCATCGTGTCGTAGATCGCTAGGGTCGAAACGACTTCGCCGCCCGGAGAATTGATGTAAAAGTGAATATCCTTGCGCCGTTGCTCGCTTTGCAGGTAAAGCAGCTTCATGATAACGTCGTTGGCGTTGCCTGCGTAGATTTCGCCTTGCAGGAAAACGATCCGGTTTTCCAGCAATAAATCGCCAAGGGTCATTTGCCGTTGGCGTTGATAGCTTTGGTACGCTTGCGAGTCATAGACCGGCGGCATTTTCGAAAAGTGATTCAATTGTTGCCTTCCCATACTTCGAGTTCGTTACTTCGATCTGTACATCTTTCCGATTGCCAATCTTTTGACAAGGCCACAACAGCGAAACTTTCGCCTCTTCAAGCCAACAACTTAGCAACAACCACATTGGTAGGACTATGGCACAACGCTATCATTCGACTTAGAATTTGCCGAGGTCCCTTTAAAATTAAGTCCCACCGAGTCCTAGAGAGAGTTAGCTTGTCCACATCCATCTCCATCCAGGCCGCCACCCAGCGGATTCAGAAAGCCCGAACGGACGGACTCGTCAGCCAGGGAGCGTTAGAAAATCTTTTGTGTTGGCTCACGCAAGACCGTTACGCGATTTACTTACCCAAGGTGCTTGAGCAGATCGAGAATGAAAAGTGGCAGGCCCTCGACGATGCGTTTTGGACAGTCATTCCCTTCGGAACCGGCGGTCGACGCGGTCGAATGAACGATATTGGCTCCAACGCGATCAACGATCGGACCATCGGTGAAAGTGCGCAAGGACTGGCGGACTACATCTTGCAAATGCCCAAAACCAGCCAGCCGTTGTCCTGTGCGATCGCTTACGACACGCGGCACAAGTCTCGGCATTTTGCGGAACTGTGCGCCTCGATCATGGTGGCCAACGGGTTTCAGGTTTATTTCTTGGACGACTATCGTGCGACACCACAACTATCCTTTGCAGTTCGGGAAAAACACTGCTCGTGCGGGATCATGGTGACTGCTTCCCATAACCCACCAAGCGATAACGCCGTAAAGGTCTATTGGTCCACCGGCGGCCAAATTCTGCCACCTCATGATTCGGCCATTATCGATCGCGTGATGAATGTACAGCAAATCAAAACCGTTCCGTTTGCAGACGCTCTCCAAGCTGGCAAAGTGTCGATCGTCACCGAGGAAATCGACCGCAGCTACATGGCTGCCGCGGTCAAGTATGCATGGCCAGGCTCGCGAACTGTGCGTGTGATGTACTCACCGCTGCATGGTGTTGGTGGCTTTGCGGTTTTGCCCCTTTTGAAAGCTGCTGGCTTCGAGGACGTCACCGCATATGGGCCGCATGCGACACCCGACGGCGATTTCCCAAATGTGCCCGGGCATGTGAGTAATCCGGAGAATACCGTCGTCTTCACAGCCATCATCGAAGAGGCCAAAAAACAGCAAGCGGATATGATACTGGCCACCGACCCGGACTGTGACCGAATGGGATGCGCCTGTCCATTGACTACGGAAACCAACAGCCCATGGGCGACCATCAATGGCAATCAGCTTGGTGCACTTCTAACTGATTTCGTATTGGGAAAGCTCAAGTCGACCGGAAAACTCACCAGCAAGACCTATGTTATCAAGACGCTAGTAACGACCGACTTGACGCGGCGGATTGCCGAAAGCTACGGCGCTCGATGCGAAGGGAACATCCACGTTGGTTTCAAGTGGATTGCGGGTCTGATGGATGATTGCGGACCGGACGATTTCGCCTTCGGGACCGAGGAGTCGCACGGCTACCTCATTGGCCAGTACTGTCGCGACAAAGACGGTGCAGTGGCTTGCTTACTCATGTGCCAGCTCGCGGCGGACCTCAAGGCAAAGGGGCTGACGATGCACCAACGACTCGATGAACTCCAAATCCAGCACGGATGCCATCTGGAAGATTTGATCAATGTACAAATGGAGGGCAGCGAGGGCATGAACAACATGAAGAAACTCATGCAATCGTTGCGAGACAATCCGCCCGCCGAAATGGGCGGACTCAAGGTCGTGGCCGTTCGCGATTATGGCAATCTAACTCGCCGCATCGTCGGCGGTGTTAACGAGACCATCGACGCTCCCAAGAGCAACATGCTGATGTTGGATTTGGCGTTACCTGGCCAATCCGTTCCGTCCGGGAATGCAATTGCCGTAAGACCATCGGG
Source organism: Pirellula sp. (assembly GCA_031368325.1). Taxonomy (GTDB): domain Bacteria; phylum Planctomycetota; class Planctomycetia; order Pirellulales; family Pirellulaceae; genus JBKCUI01. The sequence goes on along the minus strand of JANMNR010000761.1, from coordinate 3,736 downwards.
TACAGAGCCGAAAGTGAAGTTTTATATGTTTGGTGTCGAGCCGGTTTCGGACGCGTCAAAGCTCGCTAACGCTAAGCAATTGGTGGACGAACGAATCGCCAAGATGAAATTGGACGCGAAGCAATTGGTGTAGGTCGCATTTACAGCTTCGGGCAAAGGTCAATTCCCACATCGTCCGCTCGATTGTCTTGATGGGCAGGCGGAAAGGTACATTTTTGGAAAAATCTTGCTTCAGATCTTTCCATTTGACCAGACTTGTCCAACCGAGACCGAAAACTAGATTGTGCGCCTCGGGGCTTGTTGTGGACCGGCAAAGAATGCGTTAGCATCGTATGCGGCATTTGGAATGCCTTGGTTCGAACGAGATTGATCTCTAGGTGATGGGCGGCGGGTACGACTGAGAGATACCTGGGCGCATGCGATTGCACACCATTTCTTTGTCTCTCATAATTTAGGTTTCAATCAGAAAAAGGGAATTTCAGGTATGGCCGCTTCAACAAGCAAAAGTAAGAAGAAATCTGACAAAGGTCCGCCAGCAGAACCAATCACTGGTCTAGAAAGCATCTACAAGCGAGAGCCAAGTCTTAAAACGACTCTTCAGCAAATTGAAAAGCAATTCGGCGATGGCTCGATCATGCCTTTGGGTGGCGAAGCCCAGCTCAAAATCGAAGGCATCCCTACTGGCTCGCTTTCGCTCGACATGGCGCTCGGTGGAGTCGGCGTCCCTCGCGGTCGAATCATCGAAATCTTCGGCCCGGAATCCAGCGGCAAAACGACCATCGCTCTGCATATTTGCGCCCAAGCCCAAAAGGCTGGTGGTATCGCTGCAATCATCGATGCGGAACACGCGTTCGATCCGAGCTGGGGCAAAAAGCTCGGAGTGGAATTGGACACACTGCTCGTCAGCCAACCAGGCAGCGGTGAAGAAGCCATGCAAATCACTGAAATGCTGATCAAAAGCAACGCGGTCGACGTCATTGTGATCGACTCGGTTGCTGCCTTGGTACCTCGACAGGAATTGGAGGGGGAAATCGGTGATTCGCACATTGGTCTACAAGCTCGACTAATGAGCCAGTCCATGCGGAAGCTGACTGGCGTGATCGCCAAAAGCAAAACGTGCGTCATCTTTATCAATCAGATCCGCGAGAAGATCGGTGGAATGTCCTACGGTTCCCCGGAAACGACCCCCGGCGGTCGAGCATTGAAATTCTATTCTTCCTGCCGCATTGATGTTCGCCGAATTGGACAACTCAAAGATGGTGAAATGATTGTTGGCCAGCGGGTCAAAACCAAAATCGTAAAGAACAAAGTCGCACCTCCCTTCCGAGTTGCTGAGTTCGACATGATGCATACCTGTGGCATCAGTTTCGAAGGTGACTTGCTCGATCTAGGTACTGCCCACAAGATCGTCAACCGAAGCGGCGCTTGGTTCAAATACGGTGACACCTACATCGGACAAGGAAAAGAAAAGGCACGCAATTACTTGATGGAAAACAAGGACGTGGCTAATGCAATTCGCGATGCCATCATCGAGTGCGGCGGATACGCTGGTCCAGAGGGTAAACCCGAAGCCGAAGAAGTAGTACAAGAAGCGGCTGCCGATTCCTAGGGCCATCGCATTCGTTTGACCCGAACCCAAAGGAGCAGGCATCGTTTAACCCGGTGCCATCGGCGACGGAGCAAGCGTATCACTACGGGATGAAGAAAATCAATCCCGTAGTAGCCACACCCTGATAAACCATGCCCCGTTTCGACAGCTGCCCCCAGCTTCGCGACGGGGCTTTTGTACCGTAGTGGTAGTGGCCGACCGTGTAAATCCGATCCCGCGGTCCATGCACCCCTGTCTTATAAGGCAGTACTGGAATGCTCGCTAAGAATTGAGCATAGGAAATCGCAGGATGAGTCCACTCGGGTGTCGATGATTCGTACCGCTCGAGGCTTGATTGTTCAAAATAAAGTGGACGCGTGTAAAAATCCGGCGAAGTCCACCCAGCAGTCGAGTCATTCCACTGCACTTCACCATCGCCAGTACGAGTGCGATTGTCGGTTACGAAGGCAGCTTTTTCGTATGCCGAATCTGAGGGCGTTCGCGAAAGGAATCGTTCAACCGATGCATCTGGTTTGAGCATTCTTTCAACGGTTAAAACTTTTGGAAGTTGCCCGGATCGGTTGGCTTGACCCGTTGTGGATTGCTGAGGTTGTTGTCCCTGGCAATCGATGGCAGCAAGAAACAGAATTGACTGAAACAGACACGCTTTGGCTAGCAAAGCTTGAATGGATTTGATTTTCATGCCCCTACCGCCTGGTTTCAAATGGTTCAAAAGAACCAACTTTTCCGTCGCTTCAATGATTTCGATAATGGAATTATTCGGCTGAAACCCCGCCGATCGTTAGCAAAGCCAGCAATATGACGGCTCTACACCGCAAAATCAGGATATTCGGAACGATTCAATCCCAACCTAAATCCAATCAGTTCGGCAGTCTGATGAAGTTCTAATTCCCCCTTGAGTGCACTCAAATTAGACTGATTGATCAGATTCAGGCTCCTTGTTTCCCAAACAGCTCAGTTTGCTATCCGAATTTTGGTCTCCAAATGCCTTTCAAGTCGCTTGTCAAACTCGTCAACACCGTTCGAGGCTGGCTTCATCCTCATCAAGCGAGTGCAGCGACTTTCCCTCGACGGGCCCGAGAAACCGTCTCGACGTTTCGCCGACTTGAAAAGCGACGAGTATTTGCCGTCGATGCCTTCTTCGTTGCCGGCGCCCTCGAAATTGAAATAACGAGTGTCGGCGAAACGAACGCTAACTTGTTGGCCGATGGACCGGATTTTTTCGTCGACAAAAACAATAATCTAACGTACGAGATCGGTGAGATTCGCGGTGCGATATCGGATCTTCAGAGCTTGCGAGCGTCTAGCGCGGACTCGGTTGGTAGGTTGTTTTGGAACGGCGATTTTTCGCTCGCGCCGTTAGCTATTCCTCTGGGAACGGGAGACGTCGTAGGTTCCCAGGGACTACGTGAAGTTAACCTTCAAGCCGATTTCAACGCCGCAGGTAACGTAAGTATCAACGCGATCGACACGATCGACTTCGATGCAGAGATAGTCGTTCAAGGCAACCTTGTTGCTGCCGTTTCTCCCGCGGGCACGATCATTGACGGCGCAAATGCTGCCATCCATGTCTTAGGAAATGTGGTGCTTCAGAGCCAAAATGGTATCCAACTCGCGAACGAAGCTACCGCTTCTTGGCTTGTGGACGGATTAACTAAAGCGGAATCGCAAGGGAATATCGAACTTGGTTTCGGTGGAACCTGGGACAGCAACACGATCACAGCCAACGCGAACAACATAAGCATCCAAGAACTGAATGCCATTTCCCTTCAATCCGTTCATGCCACCGGCAACCTTCAGCTTACCGCACTTGGTAGTATCAACGATAGCGTTGCAGCAACCATCAGCGTAGACGGAATGACAAGCTTGCAAGGAACAAGCATCGACTTGGCAAACAACGTCGGCGACATCGCAAACCTGTCGGGGAGTGTGTCTTTGAAGGCAACGTTGGGTTCCATTTCAATCGGAACTCCTGGCAACGTCACGCTCGGCGATGTTACGGCTTCGGGAACGAGCATCTCCTTGTTTGAAGATGCCAATACATCGTTAGCATCGATTACGACGACAGGAGGTTTCGCCGCCACGAGCAGTGGTACCATTACCGATACTGTGGGCGCGAACATTCAA
>JANMNR010000241.1:0-4322 GCA_031368325.1 Pirellula sp. | reverse complement strand
GGGAAAGTTCGTCGTCAGGCTTGCATCCGCTATTGGACTTCGGTGCTCTTTCGTTTGTGAAGAATCCTTTTAATTCCTGCAGTTTCAGCTGCAGAGTTAATTCCTCCGAACCCGTATCTAATTGCATCGCCTTGACTCTTGCTAATTCTTGATAGGCTTTGTCGACATCCATTGAACTGGGATTGTCTTGAATCCCTTCGAACTCTTGTTTTTGTGCAGATTCTGACTCGTTTGAAATGAGCCTGCCCAATGGTTGATGCCCCTGGGCGTTTGGGAAACTCTGCGGCGTGACAGGCGTACTTGAACTCCGGTTCTGCGACTCGGTGGATACACGCATTGACTTTTTCAGTTCCAAGCCCGAATCGAATGATGTAGGTACCGGAGAAGCTGCCAGATCCATATCGCGTCGACCAGTGGATCGATCAATGCTGCGACGGCCGAAGACCGGACTGGAATCAATGGGTGTAATTACAAAAACGATTCCGAGTCCAAACGCGAGTCCCGCGATGGCGCATAGAGACGATATGGTCGTTTTTCCAGGGCCAATTGGTCGATCACTAACGGTGGGTGAATCGAGCCTGGTCAGCAGGCTTGTCGATACCGACGAGTCTCGCGCGGCTTGCACTTCAGCCAACGCCTTTTCCGAGGCCTCCAGAATGGCCAGCTTCGATTTAACCTCCGATAACAAATTGGCATAGGTCGAACGGCTGTCCGCAAGTTTGGCCAACCGAACTTCCGCAAGCTTTCTTTGAGTTTCGAGGCGTTGGATGCGACCGTCCACTAAAGAGATATCCGAATCGACACCGGCAATCGACGCCCTAAGTTCGGTTAGGAATCGTTTTGCAATGGACGACATGGCTGATCTTGAAGCAATGACAGCTGGATGATTTTCCATGAATTTTCCCGTGAGATGTGAGCCGCTAAGCTGTGCATCGACAAGCCCCTCACGAAGACGTTTCAAGCCTGGTTGCGAATTGAGAATCGCACCCGGTGCAACGATGAAGGAATTGGGGTCCTCTGTCGCCTTTACCAGAAGTTCACGATCGGCGATTAGGGCTTGCCGAGTGATTTCCGCCTGCCGCAAATCGCTTTTGATTTGATCGAACTCGGCTCGCGAGGTCGCCGCCCCCCCAACCATATCCGTCATACCTCGCAAATCCGACAAATCCGACCCTGTTGCGCTTTCGATCTGCTGCAAGCGATCGGTTGACATTCCCAGTTCGCGTTTTGCGGAGTCTCGGGCATTCGTTAATTCGGTTAATACGCCGTCAGCTCTCGCTTTTCGGACCTGTTGCAAACGCGACTCCAGCGCATCGGTCAACGCCTGGCTGAGGGATATGGCCTCTGCTTTTGACTCTGCTTTTACATCCATGTAGATGACTTCCGTCACACCAAACTCGGTTCCTTTTGGGGCATGTACCGAAATTAAGGACTTTGCAGTCTCCTCTACCAATTCATTAGATGGGTAATCCCCCCATCCCAACCAGCTGGAAAGGCCGGTTGGCGGGCCCACGGCAACCAAAGCATCGCGCACTACTTGCTGGCTTTTTGCCATTTCAAGGATTGTTTCCTGTGCCGCCTTCATCTCCGCTTGGCTTTGAAATCTGCCGAGGCGCATAACAGCACCAGTTGCCTCATCTCGCACCAGCAGTGCTTGCGAGGCAAGAAAAATATCCTTCTTCAGAAACATCACGTAGCCCACGCCCAATCCCCCAAACAGCACGGTCGTGAAGATCCATAGGGGCGCCCAGACTAATACGCCTCGGAATAGGCTTCGGACAGCAGGGTTCGCAATTAAGGCACTCATAGGAAAATCTACGACTGGAATTGGGCAAAGGCGAGGCACATCGATAGGCCTTGCAAGGATACTTGATGAGTTATCTGACGGTCGAATCCGAGGCATTACGAATTTCAAAATCCACTGCAGTGGCAACGCAATGTCGGAGTCCTGCTGTATGTTCCGTAGCTCTGAGATTTACTAAAGTTCGATCATACGCCTCGGACGTTACTTCCAAGATGTTCAGTCATGCACTAAAAAGAGAATTCATGTTTTGTTCCCAAAATAGACGCCATCGACGCAGATTGAGAATTGTGTGAGCCCAGACTTTAGCAAACGCCGCGAACGATTTTTCCGGGAACTCAAGGACCGCAAGCTCCCCAACTTGCTTGTTACATGCCCTCACAACGTAACGTATCTAACCGGCTTTACCGGTGAAGACGGATACCTTTTCGCCGACCGGGGTGAAATCACGATCCTGAGTGATGCGAGGTATGAGGAACAACTCCAAGAGGAATGCCCCAACGATCCTGTTTTCATCCGAGGCGCCACCACTTCCATGATCGATGCAACTGCGCAGTGGTTGTCAACGAGAAGTCTAAGCCAGGTGTGTGTCGAGTCGCAATCCATCACTTTAGCACAATGGGAAAAGCTAACGGGGCAGGTCGCGACCGTCCAGTTTGGTTCAAGTAGCGGTGTTATCGAACGACTGCGAGAGCGAAAAGATGCTTCTGAAATCCAGGCGATCGAACGAGCCATTTCCATTGCTGAACGCGCTTTTGTCTCTGTTTCTGCCATGTTGACTGGCGACATGAGCGAGAAGGCTGTTGCCGATCAGCTTGAGCATTCAATCCGAAAACTCGGTGGGACAGGTAGCGCCTTTAAGTCGATTGTTGGGGTAGGTGCACGTGCCGCCTTGCCTCATGGACGCCCGTCCAGTAAACGGATTGACGAAGCACCCTTTGTTCTGATCGACTGGGGCGCAAAAGAAAAACTCTATTTGAGCGATATCACTAGAGTTATTCTTACTGGTAAAACATCACCAAAACTTCAGAAAATCTACCAGACCGTCTTGTCGGCACAAGAAGCTGCGATTCGTGCAATCCGCCCTGGAGTACTGATGAGCGAAGTAGACGCCATCGCTCGCGGTATCATCGAAAATGCAGGCTTTGGAAAGCGGTTTACCCATTCATTGGGGCATTCCTTCGGTCTGCAAATTCACGAATCGGTTCGGCTAGCCAAAGGTCAGGAAAGGCCACTCGAAACGGATATGGTCGTAACCGTCGAGCCTGGAATTTACCTTCCCGGTTTAGCGGGCGTTCGAATCGAAGATGACGTGCTGGTGACCAAATCCGGAAACCGGGTCCTGACTTCGTTGCCAAAACAGTGGGACGAGATTCATCCTAAGCTAGGCTAAAGTCAGGAACGAAGGAATGAGGAACCGATGGTAATCGTTCGTGAGGTCACGTTAGAAGACTTGGATGCTCTTTGGGATTTGATCGGGCAAGCCAATACCGGAATGACGTCGCTTAAAATTGATAAGGAGCAATTGGCAGATCGAATCGAGCGGTCCCATTTCGCTTTTCAGCGTTTAACCGAACGTGCCGAAGGAGCTCCGTATGTTTTTGTGATGCAAGACCTCGAAAGCGGTCGTCTGGTTGGAACCTCGTGCATCTTTTCAAAAACGGGTGGCTTCGAACCTTTTTACGCCTATCGCATCGTCAAGGAGAGTGCGCAATGCGAACTCTTAAAGCAAACGCACGAAATCCAATCGCTGCATTTGGTCAAAACCCACAATGGGCCAACGGAGATCGGAAGCTTGTTTTTGCTACCTGAGTTCCGTGGTCAAGGGTGTGGGAAATTGCTGAGTATGTCGCGATTCGCTTACATTGCGTCGCATCCCAAACGGTTTGCTTCACAGACTATCGCCGAAATGCGAGGGTATCTTACTCCAAATGGAGAAAGTCCTTTCTGGGACGCGATCGGGGCCCATTTTTTCAAGATCGATTTCCCCCGTGCGGATTCGCTCTCCATGATTGACAAACAGTTTATCGAGGATCTCATGCCTCGCTATCCGATCTACTTGGATTTGCTCCCCGAAGCTGCAGTTAGCACGATAGGAAAGGTACATGATCAAACCAAGCCGGCTCTCGCCATGCTAGAATCGCAGGGCTTCGTTCGAACCGATCAGATCGACATCTTCGACGGTGGACCTGTCGTCCAGTGCGCCACAAAGAACATCGCGGCGGTGAATGCAATGGCACCATTCGTGGTCGCGCAGGAAAACGGTTCGCCATCATGGCAAACTCAGATCGGCGGTCGGCTCTATACCAAAGCCATCGTGACAACGGATCACTCACCGTTCATCGCAGTTCAATGCGATGCCATAACTACCGAAAATGATGTCTCTCTAGACTCGATGGCTATGGAGGCGCTCGGAGTACAACATGGCGACAGAGTTTGGCTAATGAAGCAATAGCCTGTTCAAACCACGTTCTTGCGATTGCGGTTCTACGCCTACCGGGGAGCCAAAATCCAAGCGGTT
>JANMNR010000240.1:0-6099 GCA_031368325.1 Pirellula sp. | reverse complement strand
GAGTCTTTTCATGTTTACGGATACGAATGTATTGATAACCTACATTTCCTTCTGACGCCTACACTCATCTCGTCAACAGCGCGGACCTTCGGCGTAGCAATCTCCCAACAGAGGCAATGTGAAGCCCGAATACCACGGTTTCTACGAACGAGCCGGCGATTTGATTATCAACCGGGTATCGAGCGAGACCGAAAGCAACAGGTCTCTATCTATAGGGTTACACGCAAAGTGGGCGAATGACGATCCAAGCCGGGAGGAATTCAGCAAAGGTAGAGCCGACCGAAACCGGCATTGACCCGCGAACGTTTACACGTGTAATCTGTAGGCATACAAACTGAAGGAGGCTTTCATGCAAATTTCGGATGCTGAATGGGTTGTCATGAATTTGATCTGGAGTTCCTCTCCGATCGAAGCGGCTGAAGTAATTGATCAAATTGCTGCCGACAATGATTGGAGCGCTGCGACAGTAAAGACAATGCTACATCGATTGGTTCGCAAAGGCGCGCTGGCGACTGAGCAGAACGGCAAGAAGTATGTGTATACGCCGGCTGTTCGCAGAGACGCCTGCGTACGTCAAGCAAGCCGATCGTTCCTCGATCGCGTTTTCAGTGGTGAAGCGACACCGGCACTTATTCATTTCGTGAAGACGGCAAAGCTGTCCGACAAGGATGTAAAAGAAATTCGAGCGATGCTCGACAAGAAAACTAACAGAAACGAAGGAGAACCGGGATGATCGCAGAATGGATGGAACGATTCGTTGAGTTTGCCACAACTTGGTTGTGGTTGGTTCTGCTCGCAACTTGGAGAGCGCTGCCGATTCTTGTCATTGTTGCCGGAATCGTATTGGCTTTTCGGCGAAAGTTAGCGCCTTCGCTGCACGCACTGCTTTTGACAGTCGTCGTTGTCAGGCTATTGATACCAATTTCGATCGGAAGCCCCTTGAGTCTTCACAAGCCAATTGACAGCTGGTTTTCGAGCGACTCTGGAGACTCAGTCAATCGAAATCGGCCGATGATGGCTTACGATCATAGGTCTGCACTTCTGCCGAATGTTTACCAGGTCGTCGTGCGAGACGCCACTGCTCAAGCTCAGATGCATTCTCCTCAAACGCACGATTACTCGCTAGAAGAAATAATCTGCGTCTCCCTTTTGGCGATTGCTATCTTAGTTTCGATAGGACTAATTCTCCGCAGCGTCTTTTCACACGTCCTCTTTGCGCTAGGTCTCCGAGCGTGCCGCGTCCTCGACGATCAGCCGCTGATCGATTTGGTTCTTCGCGAGTGTGATTCTTTGTTCGTCGGACGGCGGCCAGCATTGCGTGAAGTGCCGTCGCTCGCTGCACCAGCGGTATTTGGACTGTTTCGACAGACGATTTGTTTTCCGCCCGGACTCGCCGAAACTTTGAGCGAACAAGAATTGCGTTGGGTTATTCGACATGAACTTGCTCATATTTGTCGCCGCGACATTCCAGTCGTGATTATCGCGTCGATCGCAGGAGCATTCCATTGGTTTAACCCAATCGTTTGGGTGATCATAAGCCGTTTACGTGCTGCAATGGAGGCTGCTGCAGACCGATTAGCGTTGCAGAGCCTCTCGCAAAACGAAGTTTCTGCATATGGAGAACTACTGCTTCGATTTGCTCAAGATAGTTTCGCTGCAAAGAAGTCACCAACACTTGGACTAATCTCCTTCGCATCTGGCAAGCATCTGAAGCAGCGAGTGGAGTTGTTGATGCGAGACAGCAAGCCGAACGGCCTGTCAACCAAGTGCCTATCCGCGGGGCTTGTGGGGGCAATGGCACTAGTCGGCCTGACTGACGCTAGAGAGGCAGAAAATCAACAGATGCCGGAAGTTCATCTGGTTTCAAGCGAAGCAATCGATTTGCGTGTTCAGCATGAGTTGTTGGGTCTGATTAGTGAGCAGGAACCTGGTGTTCCAATCTCCGTTGAAGAATATGATGTAACCTGCATCTTTGAAACGATGCCCAAGGTCCCAAAACTGACAGAGAAAACGCCTTTGGAACGGTTGACTATTTGGATCCCCTTGCCGCCATGGATGGCGGGAAAATTACATGTCGACGGCAAAACGCTTTCAGCAGAACTCACCGCTAGCCAGCATCAAATGCTTAGGCAAACACTGGATATTTGGAAGGATGGCGAGCCTGGGCAGATTACAATCGAAACAAGGTTTATTCAAACTAACATTAAGACTGCTAGCTCGATTCAGTGGGCCGAACGAAGAATTGAAGGGTTGACCGTCCGAGGGCTGGGACCGGCTATTGCTGCTCGTATCGACGAAGCGGAGTTAGCGCAATTGGTTCGAACTGTATCGGCAGACCGTAAAGGCAATGTCTTGCTTGCGCCGAAGGTAACAATGTTTGATGGTCAAACAGCGAGCATAGCGGATCAGGTGCAGCGTCCCTTTGTTACAGGCGTCGATCCGAAAGCCGATGGCAGAATGCAGCCAGTCATTTCTGTAGTGGAAGAAGGGCTGAATTTTGTGCTCACACCGAAAGCTGGCGATGGCGACAGTTTCACGTTAGACTTCAAAGTCAAGTCATCCAGCATTGGTAAAGTCTCTTTCGCCAACTTGCCATTTCGGACTTCGGATAACGCGGAACCTCAATTCACGGTTCAAGTGCCGGCAACGGAACAGTATGAAGTAAGCGCATCGGTGAAGCTTGCCGCGGGAGAATCGATTGTCGTGGCTATTCCTCGAGTATTCGATAATAAGCTAGGTGCGGACGCGGATACGACAATGATCGTCGCATTCACGCCTCGAATCATAGACATACGCAAATCCTCCGATGCTCCCGGATCAAACTAGGCAGCTCCTCGCTTGGAAGCAAGCTTGAGTCAGGGACACAACAATCGGAAGTGAGTTGCCTACCCGAACATGCCAACGCCGGTCTGGCGTGGATGGCGGTTCCTGTCTAGAGCCCGGCGGTTTGCGCTATCTAAGCCTACCGGTTGTGGCCGGTTCAGTTTGAGGAAGGGGCGGAGGAGCCGATCGACCTGTGGTGGTAGCTGGCGGTCGAGCTGCTCGCGGAAACGTTCGTCCGCCTCGGATAGGATGCGGTCATAGGCGGTAACAGCTATGGCTTCGGTTGCTCCACAATGTCCTGCAACCAGGGATGTCGCGTTGTTCATTCCCCGGACATGAACCGATACTGTCTGGTGGCGAACGAGCGAGTCGCGTTGGAGCTGGCTCGCCGTTGCTCGATAGACCAACCCGAGCCGGGCCGTACTAGGTAGTCGAGGTCTGACGGGACGCGGCGACAGCCTCCGAACCCAATGCTGGACCGGAGTCGCGATTACGGTCCTCGATAATAGTTGGGTGATCGGCCGTGACCCGGTCAGACTTCATCGAGACTCACTAATCCCGCACCTGCTTGCTCGACGAAAGCACCCAGGGGCCCTTGCTACTTGAACCATGTGTGCGTGCTTCCACTTCGGGAACGCCCATCCTTTTTGTCAGGCCGGCTTGTGCTCCAAGACTAGCAGGGGCGTTGGGGCGACGGCAACTTGATTGTCGTTGCTCCCTTTCTTTCACACCTGCTCAGGATGATGGAAGCGGATTGAGTACAAAACCATTGATGTACTACTCGGCTTGTACGCACCGCCAACTCGCATCGGTTTGACAAGCATTTGACACGCCGGAGCGACGGATTGGCAAGTTTTTTCAGGGGGTGAGTCCGGCGTATCCCTTGTTCCGTTCTCTAATTGTGTCTGTCAATTACGGTTAGTTCTTTGTCGCGAGGTTTGAATTTGGCCTTACGAGTGTTGTTGCATAATTCTGATATTCGGAGTGTCTGCTCCTTGATGGAGTCCGAACGCAGGCGATGTTAAAGTCGTCGCAACGCACTTTTGCACAGGTCGGGTCGAAGTACAGGCAGTCGAATAACTGCGATGCTCTAGGCTGATAACAAACAGGATAACGAATCCGATTGAATTCTACGCTCGTTGTAGTCGTTCTATCCGGAACAACCTGGGACTATTGGTTATACATTTCGATGCTTTTCTTTTGGTTGTTTCCCTTTTCCAGTCATTCGATGACATAGGGTTTCATTTGGGTGCCAATTGATTTCAAATCGCGATGCAAAATCTAAAGCGTGACGCGCTGCGGAGGGGGCAAATGATGCATGGAAACAAAATAAATTTGCTGATCGGGCTCATTCTGGCTGGCATATCTCAGCCAATCTATTCACAGGAAAATCCCCCAAGGATCATACGTGTTGAAGAGGACTGGGAGTTGATTGTAAGCACACCCGATCCGAATCGTGACTCACCTCAGATTAGTACCTGGATGAGCCCGATAAAATCACTCGGAGGTGATTACTTTGGAGTGGACATTAATCATGCCCAGAGAGCTGGTCACGCGGGAGGCGGCTTGCAAACCAAGCGAATGAACGGTTCTCAACTGATCGATGACCGCTGCGAGAACATTGGCGTAAAACTCCAGGTCGAAGGCGAGACGATCAGATGGACCCAGTTGCTGGCAATCATAGAACAAGACGTGGTATTTGCAGTCAAGAACGGAAAATCTAGGAGTTGGGGGGATTTTGGCGGTCCTGAAACATTGATTCGTGCACCGTTATTGTTAGCAAACCTTAACAACTACGATCCAAATCTAACATGCGAATCCTCTGGTGTTGGTTATGCGTTGAATCGAGTCGCATCGTTGAAGCTACTTCGGGTTAGGTTGTATACGAGTCAACGGTTCTCTGAAATTGTGCTCGATCGTGCTATTCAATAAATGCTCGTTAGCCATCAGGCGGTGGTCTGTTTTCCAAAACAAGATTGGGATTTGAACGATGACACTCATTAAAGTCAGATACAGCCGATTTAATTCTCGCAGAGAATCCCCATTATCCAAAAGGCGCAAAGGGGCAGCAATGATCCTGGCCGTGTTTTTGGTCTCGGTGCTTATTAGTATGCTGGCACTTTCCATTGATATCGGGTACATCGCAGCTTCCAGGTCCGAAGCGAGACGAATGGCGGATGCTGCAGCACTTGCCGGTTGTTGGCAGTTATTCGAGGGATCTACACTAAATCAAGATGAGACTTTGCTCCAGGCAGGGGTCCAGAACGCGGCATATTCAATCGCTGGCCTCAATTCAGTGTGCAACAAGTCACCGACACTTTCAACCTCAGCAACTAGTCCTGATATAAGTATTGGCTACCTAGACTCGCTCGACGGAAACACTCCGATCCTAACGGGCTCCAACCGTCCTTATCGAGCCGTTCGTGTAACGCTTCGAAAAACCGCAAACTTCAATGGTCAAGTTCCATTGTTCTTTGCCAATTTTTTCGGTCAATCGGGTCGGGATATGACTGTAGAGGCAACGGCTGCGATGGCTTGGCAGATTAAAGGATTTCGCAGCCCATCGTCCATCGGGCCAACTGGAATCGGCATGCTTCCATTTGCAATCGATGAAACGACTTGGAACGACATGCTTAATGGCGGCGGCACAGATATTTACAAATACGATTTTGATCGCTTGATTGTCGCAAGTGGTTCCGATGGAATTCGAGAAGTGAACCTCTATCCGCAAGGAACGGGCTCACCCGGCAACCGCGGAACAGTGGACATTGGGGGAGCCAACAATAGTACCGCCGATATTGCCCGCCAAATCGTGTATGGAATCTCGGCTACCGATTTAGCTTATCATGGTGGCAAGCTGGAATTCAACTCGAGCGGAATCTTATATCTCAATGGCGATACAGGAATTAGCGCCGGCGTGAAAGATGAACTCGCCTCGATTGTTGGCGAAACACGCATGATTCCCATCTTCCGGAGTGTGGCGGGACCCGGTAACAATGCCACTTACACGATTGTGAAGTTTGTAGGGATTCGGGTAATGAACGTGAAACTCACCGGTGCCATGAGTGGAAAGCAAGTGATCGTACAACCCGCCCCGGTTCTCGCCAAAGGCGGTATTGTCGGCACCGCCAGCACTTCCCAGTATGTCTGGTCGCCAGCTTGGTTGGTTCGGTAAGATTTATACGCGATCGATCTAACAAACAAAAATACTCAGCCCAACCGTTGCCTGCGATTCAAGCAGGCAACGGTTGCAAGCGTTTCCGCTGAACGCCAATC
>JANMNR010000204.1:0-8553 GCA_031368325.1 Pirellula sp. | reverse complement strand
GGCTGTTGCCTTCGCTTCGCAAGTCCTTGACGATCGGCATGGTTGGGCCACCCAAGCGGGCCATGTTAAATACATTGTCGCCATTGAAGATGAATGCATCTTGTGGAGATAGGCCAAGCTTTCCGATAGGCACGTGCATTTCGCCGGTAACAAACGTATTGCTGAGTCCGTCGGTGATGCTTGCGTGTCGAACGCGATCTTGCCAGCTTCTTGGGACCCCATTGTTGCAATTCGCGCGACTGGAGATGATGACTCCATTGCCATTGCCACCATAGTTAAAGTCGGTGGCCAAGCCGGACGAGCCGGGCGACAGATCGCCATGGTTCCCGCCGTAATCTCCCACAGCTCCTGTCGCAGGAACACTTCCAGTGACAGGAATTCTGCATCCACATGGAAGCGTGATCCATACGGTACCCGCACCGACCAACTGACCTGTCCCTGTCGCTTCCCCCGCTGTTCGTCGAGCTGGGCAGCAGTACGCAGGAAGAGTTTGCGTTCGCACTTGTTCTGGGTGGTTGCCGTAAGGGATCGAGTAGTCCCACTTTTGTTCGATGTTAGTTGCCTCGAGATAGGGCATGATTCGGACCAGCCAAGTTGTCTCTTTCCCACCGCAATCGAATGCGGCGGTGTCCCCGGGACGTGGCTGGTAGCGGGCTGGCGGATACGATCTTTGCGCGTCATGAAACATTTCGACAGCCAAAGAAATCTGGTGCAAGTTGTTTTTGCATTGCATGGTTCGAGCCGCCTCGCGAGCCGCTTGAACAGCAGGCAGAAGCAATCCCACCAAGAGGCCGATGATCGCGATGACGACCAAAAGCTCAACCAATGTAAAGGCTGTACGGAAGAAAAATCGATCTTGGACGCGGGGCATCAATTTCACTGGATAAATCCCTAAATGTTTTTCCTTGCAGACGCAGTTAGATTGCAATCGCTTTTTAAGTGTAGCGACGTTTTCAGGTTTTCGTCAACGAAAATACTACATACTCGTCAATTCTTCAGGCTACTTTGTTGACACTTGTGGGCCAAGCTCCGATACTGGGTTAATCGGAAAAAGTTGAACTTGCGGATGTGTTTTGTCGTAGTCGCAACGAATGTGGCGGGATTACGCCTAGTTAAGTATTGATTTCTGAGGTGATTCGTGGGATTACAGCGAGCAAAATGCATGACTTGGGCGGTTGCAATCGCCTACGGTCTGCTCGCAGTGGCCGGCGAAGCACTTCACCTCCTGCCCGGCTGTGCCCATCATTCTGCAAACTGTTGCGTAGTCACTGAAGCAAAGCAAGATTCGCCGCAGCATGAGCAGTGCGAGCATGCGCACGTGCACCGGCATTGCAGTCATGATACGCTAGTCGCTGAAGTGCACGAATCCAAGTCCGGAAGGATTTCGCAGCCGCATTCTGTTTGTCAGATTTGCAAGTTGTTGGCATCCTTGACCGTGTCTGTGCAATCCGTGAATCTGAGTCAGCCTCAACCTGAGCTTTCGTGCTCTGCTGATTCGTTGGCCGTACTACCGGTCGTCGCGGCTATCGAGTCCAGTCTGTGTATTCGCGGTCCGCCGCACGCTTAGTCGTATTGTCCTGGTCTTCTGCCAGTTCTGATGTAGCCAGTGATCGATGCAGACGTGCATTTTTTGTGTACGTCGCATGCACTTGTTTTCTGCTCTCTCTTCATTCTCACGCTTATTACTTGCATGAGTGTTTTGAGGCAATCTGAAACTAAGTTAGCGAACCCCCGCAAAAACGGACTCACTTCCGCCTATGAACTTATTGACGCTTATAAAAGTGAAGCAACTGCTTCAACATGACTTCTGCCCATCGGCGAATCGGTATGTTTACTGGTTAAAAAGTCCAATCGGCTGGTTTATCATCGCCTTTTTTGCGTCGGTCTTACTCGGTCTTTGTGTATCAAAGCAAGCCTTTCTTGCGGCGGCAGCGATCGCTTCGATTGGCGTAATCGGTTGTCTTTGGCCATGGATTGCAATGCTTGGTGTGCGTGGCCAATTGAGTTGGTCGCAAGTTCGTTGTACGGAGGGCGACGCCATCGAGACCAGTTTGGAATTAGCCAATCGCTGGCCATGGCCGCTTTGGGGCTTGGTCGTCAAAGCGGATGACGCCATTGCGTCGCAGGTGGATACGCCGGACGGGTTGATTTGTTTGAGTCGAGCCCCAGCTATGGCAATCAGTTCCTTTGCATGGCAATGTAAACCTGAGTCGCGAGGCGTGTATCCGAAAAAAACGATTCAGCTGTCAACTGCATTCCCGTTTGGTATTTGGACATGCCGGCGAACCCTGAATGTCCCCATCAAACTGACCGTATGGCCTAAAATTGTGAAGCTATCCGATGTTCCTGAAAGATCGGGAGCAAATCCGTCATCGGTGGGTTCGTCGAGTTTGCAGGCAGGAAACGAAGGGGATTGGATGGGAGTTCGGCCCTATCGTCCTGGAGACTCGCTACGTCAAGTGCATTGGGCTCAGACCGCACGCCGGGATAGCTTAGTCGTTTTTGAACGCCAATCGCGTTCTCGCCAGGAGGTCTCGATCAAGCTTGATCCTCGCTCGGCGAGCGTATGTTGCCCAGCACAGCGTGAGTGGTTGGTTCGAGTACTCGCTTCCGTTTCAAGTCATTTTACGAAGCACCACTGGGGCGTTCGGGCTTCGGTCGATGGACAGTGGACAAGCCTTTATTCGAATCAGGCTAGTCAATTGGAATGGATGGATCAATTGGCAAGTTGGACACCGTCGGACGTTGACGATGAGGACTTGTTGGCAATTGGCACACCAAGTGACGTCAAGCAAGTGGTCGTGTGCGTCGCGTCGCGTCACCAGACGCTCCTAAGTCAGTATCAAGGCGCAGCTAGCGACGTACATTGGATCGTCTTGGATACGAACACCTGCACGCGGAAAGACGACTTTGGCGCGACGGGATCGGTTTTGCGGATCGATGACGCCGGCGATCATGCTGCCCAATTGCAACAGGGATGGAATCGATCTTGTCAACGCAACTATCAATTGAGCTAGAGCATGCTATCGGCCAATCAAATTAGTCGGAGTATTGTTCCGAACCAAAAAACGGGAACGAGGATTGCCAGCAAGACGCCATTGGCCAACGCCAATGAGCGGATTTCAACGTTTGCTATGGCGTTGATTGCTGCCTTTGGTGTGCATTTACTGAGAATGCACGCCAGCAACAATCCGCTGCCCTTGGTGCTTGAGTTTTCATTCGTGTTAGTCGTGAGTTGTATCGCTTGGTTTCGAGTCGGGAATGCAAAGCACGAATCTATGTGGCTCATCGCGGGGTCGCTCTGTATCGGTTTGCCTTGGCTGAGTAGCCTTGTTCAATTTCGATTGTTGGGGCACTCGGGCGAAGCGACCGAGTTGATATGGATAGCCATGTTGCAGGTTGCGGCGCTTTGGCAATCCGCAATCGCAAGAAACTCGCGTCAGGAATGGACTTCATTTTTGCTAAGCTCATTCTTGATGGTGTTTGGCTTAGCGACTTCCGACCGAACGGGAATGGTTGTGATTGTCGTGCTGTATGGGATGCTCGCTGCTTGGTGGATGATGAGCAAGTATTGGCAAAAAATCGAAAAAGGCTTCGTCACGGTAGATAGTGTGCCGCTAATTCGATTGCGGCTTGGCGCTTTGGCGATCGCAGTGCTGTTGACTGGAGTCATCGGTGGCGTTGCCTTGAGCACAGGGTCGCAATTATCATCCCTGGATGGCTTCATGCCTACTTCGGGCGGCAAAGGAGATTCCGATCCAGCGGCGAGGAATGGCATCGGCGACGGGGATATGTTGGTTGCAGCCAAGGATCAAGCGTATACCTTCGGTCCCGTTGAGAGCGATTTGTTTATGGATTCCAAAACACCCTCGCTTTATGACCTCATCAGCGATCTGTATGGCGAGCCCTTTGTAAGACGAGAGCAGCTTCGATCTATTTCTTTGGATTCCAAGACTCAAGAAGCCAAAGAGGAAGGATCCGAATCCAAAAAGCGAAGTCGGGAGTTTTCTGCGATTCGGAAACCGCGAGAGGAAACGGCGTCCGCACAACCAAAGGGATCGGAAAGCCCAGCTGTCTTTCATTTGATCGGACGAGTGCCGCAGCATTTGCGTCTCGAAACGTACGATCACTTCGACGGCGTTGCCTGGACCCAGAGCGAAGATTTGCTCCTAAACCACGAAATGAATCCGATCGCGATGGAAACGATGCAAGGTAAGCCCTGGATGCGATTGCAGCGCCATGCGCCGGAGCTAGCACATCGCGTTCACGAAAGGCAGACGGTCAAGATCATTGGACTCAAATCGCCGCGGCTCGTGACTCCAAGTTTGTTGACCCACACGTACATAGACAAAGTGGATCAATTCGATTTCTACGGCTGGACCGCGGATGGTCAGTTGATGATGCCTAATCGGGATAATGTTCCGCAGCTCACGGTGGTGCATCAGATGTATCAGACGCCTCAACTGCATGCGCTGCGAGACACCAGCAACTGGCTGAGTCGAATTGCCATAACGCCAGCTTTGAGGCAGCGTTCACCAGCTTGGATCGGGAATTACTTGCAAATCGTTTCAAGCCATAGCGAAGTGCTTTCGGCACGAACCAAGGAGTCTATCGCAGGCCACCTGGGACGTTCAATCGAAGGACTTTCGGATTGGCAGAAAATCGAGGGCGTGGTCGGCTTGTTACGAAGCAGGTATACACTGGATTCGAATGCGAATGTCCCTCCGGAGTGCACAGATGCGGTGACGCATTTTCTTGATTGCAAGCAAGGGCCCGACTATTTGTTTGCGTCGGCGGCTGTGGCCATGATTAGAAGCCTAGGGGTACCGTCTCGGATGGTCACTGGTTTCTACGCCTCGCCCGACCACTATGACTTCAAGTCAGGCCAAACCGAAGTCTTACCCGAACATTTGCATACATGGGCCGAAGTTTACTGCCATGGAGTATGGTTGACGATCGAACCGACGCCTGGATACGCATTTCCGAACGAGTTTCGGACTTGGAATCAACATGCAATCGAATTCGCATGGTCCATGCGAGACTCACTGGTCCAGTATCCAATTTTTTACTTGCTAGGTTTGTCTAGCATTCTATTGTTGGTTCTGGCTAGACGTCGAATTGCGGATGCGGCCTTGTCCTTTATCGCGATGGCTGGCGCGATCGCTCCACCGGCGGTGCAAGTGCGTTGGATACAAAGATTGCTCGAATGGCGATGCTGGATTCATAGCAGGAGGTACTCGACTCGAACCACGGTAGCGCAGCGGCTGTCTGGTCAATTGAATGAAAGTGTTGGCTTAATGGCGTCGGAACGTGATCTCTACATCCAAGCCGTCAATCGCATGGCGTATGCGCCCAAGGTAAAGACCGTCGGGTGGCTAAACGAGCACGCGGCGGACCTGCGAACTGTCTGTTGGGCCATTGCCAAACGAGGCTGGCTAGACCTGATTGCTCGCCCCAAATTTCCACTTCGATCACAAACGGGAACAGCATGACCGCAATCGTCACTAGCCTCGCCTCTAACCAAGAATTGCACATGGCAGATTCGATGAACGAACTCCATCTCTTGAATTCAGTTCCTTTGCAGGAATTATTATCTGGCCTTCGAGCACAGCTCAATTTGGTATTGCTCGGCAAACCGCAAGTTGTTGAGCATCTGCTCGCCTGTGTTCTTGCACGCGGGCATGTGTTGTTCGACGATTTGCCTGGGCTTGGAAAAACAACGTTGGCCAAGGCGTTGGCGGTCGCGATTGGCGGGAAATTTATGCGGATTCAATGCACGCCTGACTTGCTGCCAAGCGACGTAACAGGATTCAATATCCTCAATCAAAAGAATCGGGAGTTTGAGTTCCGTAGTGGTCCGGTGTTTAGCGACGTGCTCCTAACGGATGAGATCAATCGCGCAACGCCCCGCACGCAGAGCGCTTTGTTCGAAGCGATGGCTGAACGCCAGGTGACGATTGATGGTGAAGCTCGGTTGCTGAGCAGCACTTTCTTGGTCCTGGCCACACAGAATCCGGTGGAAAGCCTAGGAGCCTACCCTTTGCCTGAGGCTCAATTGGATCGGTTTGCAATGAAACTGCGAATCGGATATCCGGACCGAAAGAATGAGTTGGAGTTGCTCGCGAGAAGCAGTCGTAGCATGGCTGAAACCACTGCTACACAAGTACTGGCGGCAGGGCAATTGGAGCATTTGCAAAAGAGTGTGACCGCCATTGCTGTCGAACTGCCTGTGCAGGAGTACTTAGTCAGCTTAGCCGAAGCAACCCGATCCAATCGCTCTTTTTCATTGGGAGTCAGCCCTCGCGGTTTGCTCCAATGGCAACGCGTGGCACAAGCGCGGGCCATGCTTCTTGGCAGGGATTTCGTCACGCCCGACGACGTTCAAGACGTTGCTGTGCCAGTACTCTCTGTGCGGCTGACGGGCCAATCAGGCAGTATCGATGCGGCTATCGATTCGGTTCTCAACTCTGTCCCTGTACCAACTCCTTAACGTGCGCAAGATGAAAGGTGGGTTCATTCAAATGGATCATTTACGATGTCGCTCACTATGCGCATGGCATTTAATTTTCTTGATGGCACTTTCTGTTTCGTGCAACCGAAAGGTTGTAACGGGTGAAGCGGATCATTTGGAACATGAGCATTTCCCAGCACACTGGCCCAGTACCATTTTTGCCGCGTCGGATAGATTGGGTGCGTTGAAGGGACATAGTCGACAATTGAAGAACGCGGAGGGTGTCTCCTTGGAAAGAGAGCTCGTCGACTTGATCCGATGGCTTCCGGAGCTGACGGCCGACTCCGATTTGAACGAATCCGACTTTGACCGAATCGACAGCTGGAGTAGCAGATTGGCTCCGCTACTGGAGAGGAAGTTAAATGAAGGTGGGGAAATGGAATCCATGTTGGCAATCGATGGGATCGGCGACGCGATCGCTGAGCTGCAAAGGATCGTGCAAGCGGAGTCTGAACGATTGGCAGCCATTCAAGGGCCGTAGCTGCGAAACCTGATAAACGGGCCAACGCGTCGCATTAATTTGAAAATTGAATGAACAAACAAAAACCGTGCATGAAGGCGCAGCAATGGACATATTGATTTGGGGTGCAATCGTTCGAATGGCGCAGGCCATGTTAGCGGCTTGCCCGACGATCGTGGTTGGCTGGCTGGTCGCAGCGGTTTTTGAACGTATCCTTGGTCGAAAAGGAACGCTGCAACTTTTTGGTGGGCATACTTGGCGTCAGTTGCCTCAGGCGTGGTTGTTGGGCATGCTGCTGCCCGTGTGCTCGCTGGGTGTGATTCCGATCATGTTCCAGATGCGAAAAAGCGGAATCGCGGGCGGAACCATTTTGGCGTTTGGTCTTACTGCTCCTCTTTTCAATCCCATATCTGTTTTGTATGGACTGACCTTATCTGACCCCTTTGCCTTGTTCGTGTTTTGCATGGGGTCTTTGACGATTGTGACCGTGATGGGAGTCGTTTGGGATTGGTTGTTTCCTGGCAATTGGTTGGAGCCTGAGGAGTTGCCAAGCGTTCCATACGGAGTGCGACGGATCGGCGTTGCAGCACTCTCCGTTTGTCAGCAGGCTTTTAGTTATTCGACGTTGTATATGGTATTGGCGATAGTGGGGGTCGGGCTCTTGAGCGCGGTGTTGCCAGCTGGCGTATTGCAACGGTCCGCGAACAAGAACGACATTCTCGCGCCGTTGACGATGGCCGGTGTATCGACGTTGGCCTATGTCACGCCGATGGTGGCGATTGTTCAGATAGCGTCCATGTTTCAGCATGGGAACTCGATAGGTGCCTCGTTCACACTCCTGGTGTTGGGGACTGGCGTGAACCTAGGTTTGCTTGTTTGGATCGTTAGAAACTATTCGTGGCGTAAGGCAGTGGCATGGCTAGGTTGTTTGCTCATCGTCGTCTTGGCGATCAGCTACGGGGTCGATGGTCCTCTGTTTCCGAAAGGGGTCGAACCGGCTGACCATACGCATGCCTTTGATAACTACTGCAATCCGTTTCAAGCGAGTTCGGCTAGCGTACCTGCTGACAGTATCCGCCTGATCCGCGAAGCGTGGAAACCGGAAGAGATTGTTTCTGGCCTGATCGCGATCGTGCTGCTGGGCGTTGGTGGACTTCAGTGGTGGTTGGACCGCGAGGGTAAATGGATGGAGACTCTGCTTCGGTCCCCCTCGCCTACTGCTACGGCGAAGCCTCGCCGCGACATCGTCTTGCCGAATTGGGTAATCGCTGTGGTGGGATTTGTCGGCTTGGTATTGGCTAGTATTGGCGGGTGTTTTCTTTACTATCAGCCTGTGAGCGAAATCCGCAAAGAGATGACCGCAAACCATGCCGAGTTGATTTCGGCATGTGCGGGACGAGAATGGGACGCTGTCGATTTTTGGATACCATTGCAGGAGGACTGGGCGCACAAGTATGCGTTCAGTAGTTACTTAAGAGGAAAGCCGCTTTCGCGTTTTCAGCAGATGCGAGTTAAGGTGTTTTTGTCGAAATTGGAGTTGCTCGAACATGCGGTAGAGGAGCGAGACATCGACGAAGTAGAA
>JANMNR010000201.1:0-15150 GCA_031368325.1 Pirellula sp. | reverse complement strand
TCGCACTGCATTTACTGCAGTTGTCGCCGTACTGGTCATCTGTTTTGCAAATCGGGCAGGTTCCCTTGACAAATCGATCGGCCAAAAATGTGCCCGCGATCGGATCGAATAGCTGTTCCACATCGCGCTCTACGATGAGGTTTGCCGTCCTAAGCGATTTCCAAATATCCTTGCAAAGATCGTAGTTTTCAGTCGAGTTCGTGCTCCCGTAGTGATCAAACTCGATCCCAAAGCCAGCGAAGTCCCGTTCGTGGGCCGCTTGCATGTCGGCAATCAACTCGGCCTCGGATCGCCCCTCTTGTCGGGCACGAATCATTATGGCGGTTCCGTGCGTATCATCAGCACAAACAAATAGACATCGGTTGCCACGCAGTTTTTGAAATCGAACCCAAATGTCGGTTTGAATGTACTCGACCAAATGCCCTAAATGGATGTGTCCGTTAGCATAGGGCAGAGCTGCAGTTACCAAAATTCTTCGAGGGTTCATTGAGTGCGCTGGTCTTTGGAGTTGTTCAAGCTTGTTTCGATAACGGTCCGGATGGTTGAATAGATTTTGTGACTACTTTGTCCAGTCTAAAATCACTTTTCCAGAAAGGCCTTTTTGCATAACCTCGAATCCTTTTTCGAACTCAGAATAATGAAATCGATGCGTAATGACCGGCGATATATCCAGACCGCTATCAAGCAAGACGGACATTTTGTACCAAGTTTCATACATTTCGCGACCGTAGATTCCGCGAATCGTTAGCATGTTGAAAACGACCAGATTCCAATCGATCGCGATCTGTTCGGAAGGAATGCCGAGCATCGCAATCTTGCCACCATGACACATATTGGCGAGCATGGTTCGCAACGCCGACGGTGCGCCGGACATTTCCAACCCAACGTCGAACCCCTCTCTCATTCCCAATTCTTCCTGGACCTCAGTCATAGTTCGGTGCCTAGCATCGACGGCCAGCGTTGCCCCCATACGATTCGCTAACTCGAGCCGAAATGGGTTGACATCGGAAACCACCACGTGCCTCGCTCCCGCATGTCGAACCACAGCCGCTGCCATCAAGCCGATTGGACCGGCACCGGTAATCAATACGTCTTCGCCAAGGCAATCGAAGCTCAGGGCCGTGTGGACCGCGTTTCCAAGCGGATCAAATATAGAAGCGATGTCTCGGTCGATCGAGGGGTGATGGTGCCAAACATTCGTCATGGGCAATGCGATGTACTCAGCAAACGCGCCTGTGCGATTGACCCCCACCCCTTGAGTGTCTTTACAAAGGTGGCGCCGACCCGCAAGGCAGTTTCGACATCGGCCACAGACAACGTGTCCTTCGCCAGAAACAATTTCCCCAGGAAAGAAGTCCGTAACATTGGCACCAACCTCAACAATCTCGCCCACGAATTCGTGGCCAACGACCATCGGGACAGGAATCGTCTTCTGAGCCCATGCATCCCAGTTGTAAATATGAAGGTCAGTCCCACAAATCCCTGTTTTTTCAACGCGAATCAAGCAATCGTTGATTCCAAGCTTGGGGAATGGGACATCTTGGAGTTCAAGGCCGATTTCTCGTTTCGC
Source organism: Pirellula sp. (assembly GCA_031368325.1). Classification (GTDB taxonomy): domain Bacteria; phylum Planctomycetota; class Planctomycetia; order Pirellulales; family Pirellulaceae; genus JBKCUI01. The sequence goes on along the minus strand of JANMNR010000201.1, from coordinate 13,580 downwards.
TTTTACTAGTGCTTTCATTTTCGCTCGTGGGGATTCATTCGAAGCTGGGTTAGACACTTAGCCTACCCGCTGCCAAGCGTATGAACAGTCCCTATACCGTCGGCAATCCCATTTCGACAGGTTGACGTAACCCGACGATCAGCGACAAGCAGGTTTATCTGTTACAATATCTGGGTCTTTCCTGCTAGCTTGCTCGCAAAATGTCCATCCTCTCCAATGCTTTACCCCACACCATTTATCATGACGCACACCCCAAGTAACTTCCAACGGCCCGCTTATTTCATGGCTTTGGCGATCTGCTTAACTGCACTTTGCTTTTCGCCACTGCAAGCTCAGGAAAAAGCAAAACCCGTTCGAATGGGCTGCGGCATCATGACTTTTGACACAGTGCCGGGCTGGGGGCTTCGGCCAGACGGCAAGTCCGCATTGGGACCGACTCACGGTGCGGTCGCAATCGATCAGGCCGGGAACATTTACACCAGTGCTAATGCTGGGGTATTTGTCTTTTCACCCGAGGGGCAAGTCATTCATTCCTATCTTGGAAAAGAATACTCCAATCTGCACGACATGGAAATTCGAGACGAGGCGGATGGCGAGTTCATCTATGGTGCGCGCAACGCAAATGCCGAAGGGATCAAATTCAATATCAAGAGTGGTGAGATTGTATTGAAACTCCCGTTTCCAAAAGAATCGGGCCTTAACTTGGATAAATTTAGCCCAACTGCTATCACAGTCGCTGCCAACGGTGACATCTTCCTTTCGGACGGTTACGCAAGCAACCACATTTTTAAATTTGACAAAAACGGAAAGTATCTGATGCACTTTGGCGTCAAAGGAAATGAACTAAAGCAATTCAACACAGCGCACGGAATGACGCTTGATACTCGCTACGAACCCGCACGGCTATTGATCTGCGATCGAAACCATAAGCCAAAGGGACGTCTGCTCCATTATTCCCTCGACGGCGAATTCATCGAAGAGGTTGTCACTGGATTGGGTATGCCTACCTCTGTGGCGATTCAAGGAGACTATGTGTCCGTACCAGATCTTCAAGGTCGCGTTGTGATTCTGGACAAGACCAATACGATCGTCGCCGTGCTAGGCCATAATGCAGATAAAGCCAAGGGAGGCAACTACAATGTTCCTCAAGAGCAATGGGTCGAAGGTGTCTTTAGTGGAACACACGGTTCCAATTGGGATAAAGATGGCAACCTTTACGTCCAAGACTGGAACGTTTCAGGACGTATTATGAAATTGGTGCGAGTTAAGTAGAGCCATGACGAACGAAATGCAAAACCCACCTGACGATAGTCCCCACGCCTCCAATTCTTCGAACAAAGCCCAGGTGGCGAGGTTTGTAAGCAAAATCAAGAACTTGGATTTGCAGATTGGGGAACATGTACTGGCGGCTCTTCAACAACCGGATACGGTCGCGGTTTTAACCACGATCGTCATCGGACCAGGAGGCGAGCAACACATTGTATCGGCTTCACTAAACCCGCAACGCATGTCGCAAGTAAACGAACTGCTCGAAGAGGCGCAGCAAGAGCGGGTCGAAGATGAAGTCTGCTACGGATTCCATTGCCTCATCAACCCAAAATAACGCTTCACCACGGAACTAAAAATAACAGTGGCCAAGATCCCCACTGTGACTTGACCAACCACGCGATCGCCTTCTAGACTCTAGGGTTTTGCATTTCCGGGGTAGCCGAGACGCATGATTGCGTCCGGTGCCCCCCATTTTACAGTTTTGAAAGAGATTCTTGTGGCAGCGACCTGTGTTATTGGCCTCCAATGGGGAGACGAAGCGAAAGGCAAACTCGTGGATTTGCTTGCGCCCCGAAACGATATTGTCGTTCAGTACCAAGGGGGAGCCAACGCTGGCCATACCGTTGTTTGCGGAAAGGAAGTCTATAAACTCCATCACATCCCATCCGGCATTCTGTCCAGCCAAATCACCAACATCATCGCGCCAGGTGTTGTGATCGAGCCGAATATGTTGATACGTGAGATCGAGGGTCTAGAGGCCAGAGGAATCGAACCTCGCAAGAATCTGATGATTAGCGAGCGAGCACATGTCGTTATGCCGTGGCATTTCGTCGAGGATAAGGCAACTAATCGTGCTGTCGTGGCGGGCGAGAGTATCGGCACCACCAATCGCGGCATCGGTCCTTGCTATCGCGATAAAGTGGGGCGAACCCATGCTATGCGGATTACCGATCTCTTTAGTGCTCAGTTGAAAAGCAAAATATCGGATACCGTCGCTGCCAAGCGTCATATGCTGTCCCACCTCGCCGAAGCAGACGACCTGGAATCGCTCGACGCGGACAAGATCTACGAACAATGCAACCGATGGGCAGCAACGCTGGGCCCCCTCGCTTCAGACACTACCAACTTCTTGCTCGACGAATTGGACGCGGGTAAGAAATTGCTGATGGAGGGTGCACAGGGATCGCTTTTGGACATCGACCATGGAACCTACCCTTTCGTTACCAGCAGCAATGCCTCAGGCGTCGGCGTCTCTTCGGGCTCTGGTGTTCCTGCAAAGTGGATTACCAATGTGATTGGTGTCGCCAAAGCGTACTCAACGCGTGTAGGGGGCGGGCCGTTTCCGACGGAACTTTTGGATGAAACAGGTCAAAAGATTCGCGAAATCGGTCGAGAGTATGGAACAACAACCGGCAGACCGCGTCGATGCGGTTGGTTTGATGCCGTTGCCGTCCGATACACGGCAAGACTCAGCGGAATTCACTATTTGTCGTTGATGATGATGGACGTGCTAAGTCATTTTGATACCATCCAAGTGTGCGTAGCCTACGAGCTGCGAGGAGAGCGAATTACTCGATTTCCATGCCGCGCCGAAGACCTGCGGGAGTGCAAACCCGTCTATGAGACTTTGCCAGGATGGAATGTCGATGTTTCCAATGTCCGCAATCTTTCCGAATTCCCATCGAACGCTCGCAAGTATATCGACAGAATCTCCGAACTCATCTCGGTACCAGTCGGTGTACTTTCGGTCGGACCTGATCGCGAGCAAACGATCTTTTTGATTTGATCAATATGGCATTGTTTCGCAACAAACCAAAATTAGAGCCAATCGATATTGAATCGTTGCGGATGCCAGTCCACATAGCGGTGATCATGGACGGAAACGGTCGTTGGGCCCAAACGCGAGGCATGCCGCGCGTCGAAGGCCACCGTAGAGGTGCCAACACGGTCCGACGCATTTCCGAAGCGTGTCGTGAGTTGGGTGTCTCCTATCTGACACTGTATTGCTTCTCAAATGAAAATTGGAAACGACCGAAAGAAGAACTCAGCTTCTTAATGGGCTTGCTCAAGACCTATCTCATTCAAGAGCGTCCCACGCTGCTAAAGAATGATATTCGCTTAACTATTATTGGGCGTCGCGAAGGCATTCCGGACGATGTTCAATCGGAAATGGATCGATCCGTCGAGCTCAGCAAAAATTGCAAGTCTCTCACCCTATGTTTGGCGATCAATTATGGATCGAGGCAAGAAATTGTCGATGCTGTACGCAACATCGCGGGGCAGGTACAGAGTGGTTCGCTCAAACCTGCCGACATTGACGAGTCGTTAATCGCCAAGCATCTTTATACGTCAGGAATGCCAGATCCGGACCTATTGATTCGCACCAGTGGCGAAATGCGGATTAGCAATTATTTGCTTTGGCAGATCAGTTACAGTGAACTTTGGATTACCGAAAAGTCTTGGCCTGAATTTGAAAAAGACGATCTCGTACAAGCTATCGCCGACTACAACAAAAGGGATAGGCGATTCGGCGGGATCGCGGAAGTTCGCAATTGCTAAAGCCTGCAGGGCGGCCAATCTACGCTAGCGTCGCCCTCCGAGCTTGTTCCGTTCTCGGTTGCAACTAGGGAATTCCGTCAATTCACGCTACAATCCCACGAGATTACACCCTGTCGCTTGTCGATGAAAACCGGAAGTATTGGAGCTGTTCTATGCACCTCGCAAAATTTATCATTGCCGTGGCGTTCATTTGCGAGATGTTCACCAATTCTTCATCCGCAGAAGTTCCGGAGTCACTTCGCGAACTTAGACTCAAGACAATGGACGGGGAATCCATCGACCTGATGGACTCGAAAGCAATCACGGTTATTACATTCCTCGGAAATGAATGCCCAGTCGCCCGGTCGTACGCCGTTCGATTAGAGGAGCTTGCCAAGGAGTTCACAACCAGAGGCGTTCGATTTGTCGGGATCAATAGCAACCCGCACGATTCCGAACTTGAGCTACGACGCTTTACCCAAGACCTTGCACTAAGCTTCCCATTTGTGAAGGACTTCGATCAGAAGCTCGCTCAACGTTTTGGTGCCACTCGAACGGCAGAAGTGGTTGTCTTGAATTCGAATCATGATATCGCGTACCGTGGACGCATTGACGATCAGTTCTCACCAGGCATCAAACGTTTCACACCAAGCCGTTCGGATTTACGAATCGCCCTTGAGGAATTGATTGCGAATAAATCGGTTTCGGTCCCCTCAACACCCCCCGTCGGTTGCTTGATCACTTTCCAAAAGCCGGCCACTCTGAACACGGAAATTACTTTTTGCAAAACGATCGCTCCAATCCTCTATCAAAACTGCCTCGAGTGCCATCGCACCGGTGAGATCGGTCCATTTGATATCTCAAGCTACGAAGAGGTAGTTGGATGGGCAGAGATGATTGTAGAAGTCATCGATCAGAAACGGATGCCCCCATGGCATGCTGATCCGAAACATGGCTCGTTCAAAAATGCTCGACAGATGCCGGGCAACGCGAGTGCATCGATACGGCAGTGGATGGCAGCCGGGATGCCTTTTGGCGACGCGAAAGATTTGCCGGCAAAGCCGCCCGTGATAGCGGGTTGGCGATTGCCGAAGGAACCAGACCAAGTCATTGCAATGCGTCCACAACCTTACAGTGTTCCAGCGAATGGAACTGTCGACTACCAATACTTCGTGGTCGACCCAGGCATCCGCGAGGATAAATGGATTTCAGCTGCGCAGGTTATTCCTGGCAGCCCAGAAGTAGTGCACCACGCGATCGTCTTTATCCGCCCGCCGGACGGCGAAAACTTTACGGGGATCGGTTGGCTGACAGCGTACGTGCCCGGGCAGCGCGCGACCGAGTTCCCAATAGGCTTTGCCAGGCGAATCCCCGCGGGCTCCAAGTTTGTGTTCCAAATGCATTACACCCCTAATGGCAAAGAACAACTCGATCAAACCAAAATCGGTTTGAATTTCATTGACGACAAGTCCGTGACCCATGAGGTCTTCACGCTTGCGGGCATTGATCAGGAGTTTGAGATACCGCCTGGATCCACCGACCATGCCGTGGAGGCTATTGTACCTTGGCTGCCAAAAGACGGTGTCCTATTGGCGGCGATGCCGCACATGCACCTCCGAGGCAAGTCGTTTCAGATTCGAACTCGCAACGCTGAAGCAGACTCCATCGTGCTTGATGTTCCACATTATGATTTCAATTGGCAGCATACTTACGAATGGTCCAAACCTATCGCATTGAACGAGATTGACCAGTTGTCGTTTACGGCCACGTTCGACAATTCTACGAACAACCCTTTCAATCCAAACCCAAGTGAGTACGTGATGTGGGGCGACCAAACTTGGGAGGAGATGGCGGTTGCGTTCTTTGAGGTGGCGAGGCCAAGGTCCCCGACGAGGATAGAAACCGCTAGTCTTGTATCCAAGACGGCAAGTGACACGAATGCGAAGGAACCAGCAGCACCGGATGCAAAAGCCATGACGTTTGCGGACGAGTTCCTCAGCCGATTTGATGCGAACAAGGACGGTGTTGTCATCACCGCAGAGGTTACGCGAATTGTTCGCGATTATTCCTTTCGAACTCTTGATGGTAACGACGACGGAAAGATTACTCGCGATGAACTTTTAGAATCTTCAAGGAATCGACGTGGCCGATAGCAATCCCAGCCCAGTTTCCTCCCGTCTCTTTGCCTCCATCATCGACTATCCCCTTTCGGGTTTGGTACTGTTAGTGTTCCTAACTGCGGTATCGATTGGCGGCTATTACCGCCCCACCTGGCCCAAAGAGATCTATGCAAGATTTGTTTCTCCAGCTGGCGTAGACGCGGAGAAGGAGAATGGTCTGAAGCCAACGACAAGAGCTTCGACACGCTCACCCATTCAGCGTGCATCGCTTGGTCGGTCCGATGCATTTCTGGTCGTTCAGTCCGAGCAAATCTTTACGCGAGAGGGAGCGATTGCACTTCGCGAGTTGGTAGATGCGTTAGCGGAACTAGATACAGTCGCAACTGTTTCTTGGTTGGATCAAGCGCCGCCGCTGAATATCTTTGGACTGCCAGAACCGATTCTGCCACGGGGCCAAGCTTCGGAGCAGCGTTTCGCGGTCTCCAAAGAACGTGCCCTGCAGCATCCGCTGGTCGTGGGCCAGATGTTGTCCGACGATGCGAAAACCCTGCTGATATCGATCGGATTTGATTGGTTGTATGTTCGGCAAGATTCGGATTGCTCGGACGCCCTGATCGAAGTTGCGAATCAAGTTGCTGCGAAGCATCCATCCGTTTCAATGCAGTTCTCCGTCACCGGTGCCGTACCATTGCGACTGATGATGATTCAGAACCAAGAAGCCAATCAGTTGAAATTCCAGATCATCGGATACGGCATTATCCTGATTATGGCCTCCATCTTGTTCCGCGGGATCTCGGTCGTGTTGGTAGTGGCCGCTGCCCCTGCCTTGGGCGTTTTCTGGACACTCGGTATTCTTCGTTATTTTGACCTCCAGTTTAATCCTTTTAGCGACGTGATTTTGCCCATCTTGCTCAGCTTGGTCGGATTCACGGACGGTGTGCACATGATGGTTCACATTCGGAGCGGATTAATCGAAGGAATGCCACCTCGAGAAGCTTGCAAGAAGACGCTTGGAGCCGTTGGGTTAGCCTGCTTTTTGACTTCGCTCACCACCGCGATCGGCATGGGCTCGTTGGTTTTGGCGCACCACAAGGTCGTCATCGAGTTTGGATGGTCATGCATGCTCGGTGTGACCGCAACATGGATCTCCGTCATGCTAGTCATTCCACTGATCTGTTGTACGGGTTGGAGCAAAAGACTTGCAAAGGGAGCGGATCGCGGCATGGTCGATGCGCAATTGCGTCGGATTGGACCGGCGATTGGATTTGTCGTGCGTCACGCCAGAGCGATCAGCTATTTGGGTATTGCGATGTCGATTGCGTTGTTCGCGGTTGCGTTAACACTTCAGCCCGATGATCGTAAAAGCAGCAGCCTGCCGAGCGGCAGTGCTGCGCAGTTGGCATTGTCTCACTTGGACAAGGCCATGGGTGGACTCGACGTATGCCGTGTTAATATCAAATGGACGGATGACGCGACAACCAACGAGCAAGTGCTGGAAGTGATCGAACAAATTGATAAGCATTTGGACAACGAGCCTCTAATTGGCCATCCCCTTTCGATTTGTAGGGTGCTCGACGCGTTGCCGGGCGAGGGGAATGCGATAGCCAAAACCTCGATGATTGAACTGCTCCCACCACCCTTAAAACTGGCATTGATCGATATGGAGAATCGAAACGCTACAGTCACGTTTCGTGTCCAAGACCTGGGAAGTGCAGCCTATCGCGGTGCTTTTGAGCGTACAGAACGAGCGTTGGAGTCGATTCGGGACGAGCAGGCGAGTTTTCAGTTCAACATGGTGGGGGATGCGATTTCACGTTGGAAGAACTTATTTCAAATCGTCACCGATTTGACAACGAGCTTAGGAACGGCCTCGATCATCATCTTTGTTGTGCTAGGTATCGCCTATCGTTCGCTCAGAATTGGTTTGATCTCAATCATACCCAATATGCTGCCGCTAGCGTTTGCCGCGTCTTGGATGGCGTTTACCGGACAACCGCTCGAGGTCGTCAGCGTTTGTGCCTTTACCATTTGTATTGGAATCGCCGTCGATGACACGATCCACTTCCTCTCTCGCTACCGAGAGGAACAACTGGTTCATAAGAACAGGAAGGAGGCCATCGAGCATGCTTTTCAAGGGGTTGGAACCGGCATGATAATGACGACCATCGTATTGGTCGCCGGATTCAGTTCGGTCCTGATTAGCGAGACACGCGACCACCGTATCTTCGCTTCGCTGGGAATTATCACGTTGGGTACGGCGCTCTTGTGCGACTTGCTGGTCCTGCCAGCATTGCTCGCGCATTTTGATCGCGATCGAGACGACAAAAGTTAATGATCATCCGGGTGAGGCAGCAATTTGCATCTCCCCAAGTTGCCAATCGCTTCAAGCGGAACTTTTTTGGCGGACAAGAACATCGCAAGATTCTCGCACTATGGTGCATGAGTAATCCGAGCCGAAAGATGTCGCGCGAAGAAGTCATGCATCTTTCGCTGGCCATAGCTCCCCCCCATTCCGTGCCCCGCGTTCGGGACGACGAGTAAGTCGAAGTCCTTATCTGCCTTGATCAATTTGTCCGCGAAACGCAGCGTTGACTCGGGTGGAACATTTGTATCCATCTCGCCGACGATGAGTAGCAACTTACCACCCAAGCGATGCGCGTTGTCAATGTTGGAGGAATCGCTGTAGTGTGTACCTGCTGGATACCCCATCCACTGCTCGTTCCATGAGGCTTTGTCCATGCGATTGTCATGACAACCGCATGCGGCGACAGCCACCTTGTAGAAATCCGAGTGAAACAATACGGCACCAGCGGCATTCTGGCCACCAGCCGATGTTCCGTATATCCCGACACGTGACAGGTCCATTTGCGGATACTTCTTTGCTACTTCTTTTATCCAAAGGATTCGGTCCTCGAAACCCGCGTCTTTCAAATTATGCCAGCAGACATCATGAAACGCCTTGGAACGATTGGCCGTCCCCATCCCGTCTATCTTGACAACAATGAAACCAAGCTCAGTAAGCGAACTGTATCGTTGGCTCGGGCTAAAGGATTTTGGCACATGCGAACCGTGCGGTCCTGCGTAGATATCTTCGATCACCGGATAAGATTGCTTTGGATCAAAATTCTTCGGCAAACAAACGAATCCCCAAATATCGGTTACGCCATCGCGTGCTTTGGCAACGCAAACATCTGGAGGTGCCCATCCCGTTTCCTTGAGCCGATCGATATCGGCCCGCTCTAGTTCGCAAATCAGTTTGCCGTCCGCCACCCGTCTCAGCTCGGTTATTGGAGCTAAATCCACTCGCGAATAAGTGTCTATTACAAAGCTCTTGTCGGGCGAATACTGCAGCGTGTGGTTGCCATACCCTTCCGTCAGCCAAACCAATCCACTGCCATCGAAGTTGACGCGACCGAAGTGCGTGAGATAAGGGTCTTGATCTGCGAAACATCCGCTTGCACGAAACCAAAGTTGTCGATTCGCCTCATCGACGCTTTCAATACCTCGAACAACCCAATTCCCTAAAGTGATTGGATTCTTGACCGCTCCTTCAGCAGCATCGATCAAATAGACGTGCCTCCAACCGCTCTTCTCAGAAATGTACAGCAACTCACCTTTAGACGGCTCAAGCCAAGTGATTTTCGGCAGATTTTGGTTTTCCGTGTGTGCCGTCCAAATGAATGTCGATGTTTGCTCATCGACCACATTTCGAACAGCACCGGTGGCTGCTTCAACCTCAATAAGTCGGAACCGCTGGTGGCCCCGATCTGTTTGGCTATAGGTTAAACGCAAACTGTCATCACTCCATCGTACCCGAGGTCGTTCCCACTCGCTTTCGAACCGATCGACGTTTGGCTTGGTTTGTGTGTGTGTCGCAATGTCGAACACGTTCAACTCGTGCTTTGCAAACACATCGCCAGGCAGTGCATACGAACGCGATTGCAGTTTGGCTCGTCCGCCACCCTCAGGCGAGGATTGAATTAAGTGAACCTCTTTTTTTTCTCCAGCTTCTACCCTGAACGCGACGAGCGATTTAGAATCTGGCGACCAAGTCCATTGATCGTAAGCGTTTCCGTCACGACCGTCGGTACTCAAGGGCACACCAGTCGAATCAGCATTCGATTTCAGAAGGATATTGAAGTCCTTGACTTCAACGAACCATTTTCCATTCGGAGAACGGCTGGCCGCAAGACCGTCGGAACGACTGCTTTCGCGGTTACGTCTTCTCGGTAGAGCCTTAGGTTCTATTTTGTTTCCATCGATTACTACCGCTGAGGACTGGTCCGTGGCGACAATGGTCTGCAGGTCCTCGCCTTTGCTGTTAACGACTGTCCACTGATGACCGCCAAAAGTGTGCTGTTCGCGCGTGGCATTCGAATTGATCTTTCCATAGGATGTCCGAATTCCGTCTGGGCTTATCCAAAATAATTCAACCGTACCTGTGCTTTTGTTCTCAAACGAAATCGAGGTCTCCTCTCCATTCCGAGTGACTCCCGACGATCTTGCATCGCGATCCGAAACAGGCTCCACCTGTCGACTAAAACTTTCGTTTGTCTCAACGAGTTCGTCTTTTGACGCTATCCATTCCCAGCGTTTTTGCCCAACAAGCAATAGTCTGGTGGCGTTCTCGTTGAACTCAAGCTTCTCGATCGGCAATCTCGATGCGTCGGTGTTTACGGCCAACTTTTTCGCGACAGATACATGATCGAATGCAGAAGCCTTTAAACCTTGAACGGCGTCGACCATCACGAATTCACGTTTACCGTCACCGAGATCCATGCGGTACCAAAATTTGGTACCGTTGGCGAACCAATTTGGAACAACGCGATCGCGGGAAACCAGTCGCCCAGCATTCTCGCGTCTATCGCTGCGTTGTTGTGCAATTGCATTCATCGAATGCAATGCTATGAGAAAGAATACGAAAACGCGAAACGTTGATTGAAGTTGGTGCATTGTTTTTGGTGTAGCAAGTTGACTTTGATAATGAAGTTCGATTATAACCCGGCGTCCCGTGCCAGGCCTTTCAGGGATACTTCTATCCACAAAACTACTACCGTAGCATACACCTATGCCAAACTCTACTTTCTAATCTCAAGGCTAACATGCCTCCTACTCATCCGCGGCACGAATCGCCTCGACGAGCGTTTCGTACTCGTATGCACAGCATGGACACTGAGAAAGATGCGTTACAACCAATTCCAAGGAGTCAGATAGTTCCCCCCCCTGCAACTCGCGGTCTGCAAACTCACTTAAAAGCTCAAAGCATCCGTCGCAATCCAATTGATCGGGTACTGCTTTTGAGATGGACGTAAGCATCTGCACGGCTCGGGTGTATGTGATAGCCAATGTTCCACTCCTCACAGTAGTGCCGAAGCAAATTCTTCTGCGCCAAAACCGTTTGCCTCAAACCCTTGACGCAATCGCAAGCGAGCGTCATGAACAAGTTTGTAAACAGCATTGCGGTTGCTGTCGAGACGGACAGCTATTTCTTCGATTGGTAACCCGTTAAGCGATCCGCGAATCACAATTCTTTGCTTTTCGGTCAAACATTCGTCGATGAGCTTTTCCAAAAGTTTGAACATGAATTGTTTGTTTTCCGACTGATCAGCGGAATTCGCAGATTTGTCCTCGACATCAAATCGAACGAATTCTCCATCCGTGGATTGATCCAGCGAAACGTCCCTATAAAAATGCCTTCTCAATTCGCTGATGCCAACTCTATTTGCAATCGACATCGCCCAAGTCGTAAATCTGCTTTTCCTCTGAAATGTTCCGAGTGAACACAGAATTTTCATCACGGCAACTTGCGCCACATCCTCAATTTGAATTTTGCCACCGTATCGATGTACCAGCGATCGAGCGAGCCCCCGAAGCAAATAGTGACGAAGCTCCTCGATCGCCTTGTCGCGGTCCTCGGCACCTTCCGTCAATCGGCCCGGCCAATCTTCGCTTTCCAACCAAGCCGTTGCGCTAGCTTTTCCTGTGGACATCTAGTGAGCTACACCCTCGGAGGATTTTCCCGAACCAAACGTAACATTCCCCGCTTGCGACCGGGCAAAACCCAATGGGGCTCTGTCTACAAGCACGCTTAAGACGCCTCGTGCACTCAATTCTTACGGACAAAACTGCTTTTTTCTGAGCAACCTCCCTGCGTGTCCGCCGCGAGTGTCCTGCTCCAGTTTTAATTAAAACTTCTGAACAGGTTAAAGTAGCCTAAATATTGGAGGAGAGCGCAACAGAGATTTCTCAGAAGCTCATGAACCAGCTCTGGATTCGAGCACACATTACTTGGGTAGCGATTCCTTTAGTTTGCCCGATGAAATCAACTCTTGTTCGTTATCACGCCACCATATCTCGGCTTGCGTTTCGCTCCAGGGGAAAAAAACCGCTAAGCTTGCAAGCTTAGCGCCGATTTCGCTCATTGATCGGGGCCGATCGTTGGAATCTGGGGCAATACACTGAGCTAAAAGCCGCACAAATTCGTTGAACTTCGCGTCGCTTGCGATCTCGGAAAACCTCCCCATGTTGAGCAACTGCATCAATGAATCGTGAGTCACTCCAAGAATCGGTACTTTGCCTGTGATCAGATATACCCCCAACACACCAAACGCAAAAATATCGACGCGAGGATCTGCAATCCAAGGTGTTTCCAATCGTTCGGGAGCAATGAAACCGGGCGTTCCGATGAGAACTCGAGTTGCGGTAACATCTCGGGCCACATTGTCGGCCATTGTCTTTGCTAAGCCAAAGTCAACGACTTTCACCAAATCAATCATTTGACCTTTGCGACATATCATGATGTTTTGTGGCTTGATGTCGCGATGGATCAAACCGATCTCATGCGCTTCTTCGATCGCACCGCAAATCTGTCGCAAAATCCAAAGACACCGATCCAAGGAAATCGTGGGATCGTAGGTAATGAAGTGTGCCAGGTTGACACCGTCTACCAATTCCATTGCGCAAAACAAAAGTCCATCCTTGGACATTCCAAAGTCATAGATACTTACCGTATTCGGGTGACTCAGTTTGGCGGCCATCCGGACCTCGCGTTCAAATCGCTTGATCGAACCAGAGTTTACCAGCGGCTCCTTAATCAGCTTGATCGCAGCAGTTCTGCCCAACAACTTGTGCTCCGCTCGATACACGATTCCAAGTCCGCCCTCGCCGATTTTTTCACGAAGGATATACGATCCTAAGGATCTATTCGTTAACTCAATGCCTCGGAACGCACGTCGCAATGACAAAGCACCAATCGCCAAAGATATCAGAATAGGTATTCCATACAGAAGCTTAAACGCTCGATCGATAAAGATATGGTTCTTGAATGCTTCCTCTTTCGGGATCTCAAGCACCAAGAGTCGATTGAGTGGTTCGATCCAGTGCCACGCCCCGACCACATCGCGCCCTCGATAGTCGCGATAGCCATTCACATCAATTCCACTTTTGGTTTGCGAAATCGCCTTACCCGGCTTCGTCCAGGACCATTCGCTTTTGTCCTCGGTAGGAACATAGTTTGCGAGGATATTTCCGCCGGGGTCCCTCGCTTCGACAAAGGCTCCTCCCCGATCTCGTCTTTGATCCGAAAAGAAAGGAAGCTTGAGAATCTCTTGCAAGTCCTTGGCTTTCGTCGCAATGGCCCCCCGATCATCCAAA
>JANMNR010000165.1:0-13065 GCA_031368325.1 Pirellula sp. | reverse complement strand
GTGTTTTACTGAGGTTGAGACGCAGCAGAACTCCCTGGCGTGAATCGAGCACACCATTCTCGAATTCAAGTTCCTCAAAATCGCGTCGGTGCACGATGAAAACTTGCGGCAAGCGTTTGCAGTTGAGATAGTCTGCGACCGGCGCAAGGAACTCAGCAGCTTGATCTGCGTGCCGCTGCATTAGCAATCGTTCCTCCAAAGTAGGGTCTTTCACGGCCGCCGCTACCGATATACGGGCAGATCGCAGTACCACATCGGTCGAACCGGGTAGCTGAAGTGGTTCGGTCTTTTCCGCTCGAGAGGCTGCAGTCGAAACAAACAATATCGCAACAACCGAAAGCCCGATCGATGCCATCTTCTCTCGTGCCGACATTTTTTCCGAAAGCATTGTCGCAAGGGTTGCGTCGCGAACTAATCCCAATGCAAATCCGCAGCCGGTAAAGGCAATAATCATCACCGAGGTTACCAACACGGCTTGGGTCGGAATTTCGTTTCGCTCAAATGAATAGCGTTCGCTGATCAACTCAAACGGACCCAACCGCGAGATCAAGAGGCCGGCCCCTTGTTCCGCCCAAACCAAAAGGCAAACGACGGCGATGCCAAAAGGGAGCCGGTACTTTCCTAAGAACGCATGCGAGAACAAAACCGCCCAGCAACACCACGACCAGCCGAGCGTCTTCATCCAAAGCAACAATGCGAAACGTCCCGTCATCACATCGCTGACCGAAGCGGTGCAAAACGCGATTATCAGCAAAGAACTTGCTGTCACTAAAATGACAACGAGTCCAAAAACATATTTGACAGCCAGCATGACCCAACGTGGCATTGGCAACCCATCGAGAAAAACTTGCGTCTTTTGCCGAAACTCGCTCGCGATCAATACGTTGCCGAGCACCAAGCAAGTCAGTGGAAATTGCCAAAACAGAATAAGACTCAACTGTGAAAAGACACTTCCACCAATCTCGACCAGTACATCGACACCTTGCAGAATTACGAATTCCGTCGCCAACACCGCGACTATCAAGAACAGCATTGCTTTGTGCTGTCGCAATTCTTTCTCAACCAAGCCCAGAATCACGGAAATGCTCTCCGGACGCCGACACATGCGATGAAGATATCCTCGAGTGAAAGAGGCTGTACCTTACTTGATGTAGGAAGTTGAACAGCGTCCCAATCCTGAGTCGACGCGCGAAAGGTCTGAAGCGTCATACCATCTAGTTTTCGCTTGCCCCAAAACTCAAAGCAAGCCGGTAGCTCGACCGCGTTTCCTTCGAAGGCGATACGCCTTACCTCGGATTTAAGGACGGCGAGTGATCCCTCGACTCTCATGCGACCAGCGTGAATGATCCCGATCCGATCGGCGCATCGTTCCACCTCATCAATCAAGTGGGAGGAAAAAAAGGTAGTGCGGTGCGCATGCCTTGCTTGCGCGACGATTAGCTCCATGAACTCACGTCTCGCGACTGGATCCAGCCCGGCCGTGGGTTCGTCTAGGATCAACAGATCGGGCTTGGGTGCGATGGCTAGTGCCAACGCCAATTTCGCTTTCATACCACCCGAGAGCTGGGAAACCCGCCGCTGCTCGGGGATTTCAAACAGCTCAAGCAAACGAGCGAACTCGGCCTTGTCCCAATTGCGGTAGAACGAACCAACAAACCGCCCGAGCATTCGGCAAGTCATCCACGGGTAGAAGTTTTGTTCTTGCGAAACGTAGCCAATGCGCTGCTTGAGCTTGATACTGGTCCGATGAGTGAGCTCACCCATCAATTGGATTGAGCCCGACTGTGCGGCGATAATCCCCATCAGGATGCGGATGGTTGTCGTCTTGCCGGCACCATTAACGCCAAGGAACCCGTAGATCTCGCCGGGCTTCACACTCAGATCGATCCCATTCAACGCTGGGACATTTCCGAAATGACGCGTCAAGCCTCGAACTTCAAGAATATTGGCCGAGTTCGCTTCGATCAAAGTCGTACTCTCTTTTTTTTGGATCTTGTCACGCAGTGGCGGCTACTGAATGCGTTTGACGATGTGCCAACCGTATGGGCTCTTGTCCCGATCGTATTCGGCCAATCCGTATTCGCCGACTTCCAAGGGAAAGCCAGTATCTCCAAAGGCAGCAACCATTTGCCCACGGCCCATCTCGCCGCTTGCTCTGTCCAACGCGATGCCTTTGTTTGCCATTTTGTAAATGCCAGGGGGCGAGTCATCGGTGTGGGTACGAATCACTTCGTCGAAATCCGCGCCTGCTTTCAGTTCAGCAAGCAGTTTTGTCGCGAGCTCTTTCGCTTCCTCTTTGGTTCTTGCAATGGGTTTGTCACCCACCGATCCCTTGAATCCGATCAAGCAGTGCTGTACCGTGATGCGGTCCGGTTCCCGCTTAACCTCACTTTCTTTGGTGCTGCTATCACTCTTGCTGGGCAGGGAAATTTTGGGCTTTCCGGTTTCGCAACCCACCAAACCAATGGCCAAAAGTGTTGGAATACAGAGTGAAAAAACGATTCGATTCAAGATAAAACTCGTTGGTGACAGGTGCAGGAGATAGAAAGCTTGTGGTGAAATCAACAGGAACTCACCGCGTCTATATTCTAACGCAATTCGGAGCGGCGAATAAGGGCGAAGCGACATGTAAGGCGTAAGCCGTAGGGTGTAAGGTAAGGCTGGCAAGTGGGTAGGTCGTCAAGACTTTCGACGATTTGCTGGGTGAGCCGAAACTCTTGTAGGATTTCGCTATCCCAGTAAACCAGTCGAGCAGCTGGATTCGTTGTTATTCTCTACAATACGCAGAAATTCAGAATCCTCACGTTGATTTCAAAAGGTAGTTCGTCATGGGGCAGGTTCAATCGGGACTCGATCTAATGGTCGCTCAAAGATTTGCGCCATTGCGAGGAAAGCGCGTCGGGCTCGTCACGCATCCCGCCGCGGTGGACTCGCAATTGCGTAGTGCGGTCGATTTGTTTGCAGCTGCCGATGGAGTCAAGCTCGTAACAATATTCGGCCCAGAACATGGCTTGCATGGTCAAGCTCAGGATTTGATTAGCGTAGCCGGCAACGAAGCCAAAGCCGTACCCGCTGCCGTGTACAGTCTTTATGGCACGTCTGCGGCCAGTCTGCGGCCTACCGCCGAACAGCTGAAGGGATTGGATGTCCTGGTCGTGGACCTGCAGGACATTGGAAGTCGCTACTATACGTTTCAAGCGACGATGCGATATTGTTTGGAGGTCGCCTTGCCGCTCGGGATTTTGGTCATTGTGCTCGATCGTCCGAACCCGTTGGGTGGCATCGGCGTTGAGGGGCCAGCGTTGCGATCCGGTTATGAGAGCTTTGTTGGTGCCCATGACATTGCGATTCGACATGGACTGACCATCGGCGAATTGGCCATGCTCTATCAACAGGAATTGAAGCTCGGACCTGGCGAAGTGCGTGTGATACCCTGCGAGGGCTGGAAGCGAAGAGACTTGTTCGATGCTACGGGGCTTCCGTGGGTCATGCCATCTCCGAACATGCCAACATTGGATACCGCAGTCGTCTACCCAGGTCAGTGCCTAATTGAGGGGACTAATTTGAGTGAGGGACGTGGTACGACACGTCCGTTTGAGATCTGCGGTGCGCCCTGGCTAGATGCTGGCAAGCTGGCGAATAGGATGAACGCAGAGAAGATTGCGGGCGTTACCTTTCGTCCAGTTTGGTTTCGACCAACATTTCAAAAACACGCTGGCAAGGACTGTGGCGGAGTTCAATTGCACGTGACAGACCGTTCTGTTTTTCAATCGGTACGGGCAAGCTTGGCTCTGCTGTCAGCAATGCGAGAGATGTCCGGGGATCAATTTGCTTGGCGAACAGAGGTTTATGAGTTTGTGAGCAAGCCGATCGCAATCGATTTGCTATTCGGTTCGGATCGTGAGCGAACAAAAATCGAGCAAGGCCGCCCGTGGCGAGAGATCGCAGCTGCCTGGGAACCCGAGGAACGGGCTTTTGAGCATCGTCGGCACGCGACTTGGATGTACGAGTAACAAGTCCTGAGGATATTTATGCGAATTGTGTCGTTTTTGCCGAGTGCGACTGAGATCATCTGCCAGCTTGGGTTGCGAGAGCAACTCGTCGGGGTCACTCACGAATGTGACTATCCCGCTTCGGTCGTTGGCCTTCCGATTGTCACAAACACGTTGATTCCGCATGATGCGACGAGTCGCGAAATAGACCAATTGGTTCGTGAGCGATTGAAGACGGAAAAAGCCCTTTACACGTTAGATATGCCAGTCCTGCAATCGCTTCGACCCGATTTGATTGTGACCCAATCGCTCTGCGATGTGTGTGCGGTCGCGAAATCGGAAGTACAACAAGCCGCCTGTTCGCTGCCAGGAAATCCGCAAGTCATCAATCTTGAGCCAAGTTGCCTAGAGGACGTGCTACAGTGCATGCAGCACGTTGGCGACGCCGCTCTTTGTAGCCACATTGCTCAGCGCGAGATTGAGTCGCTGCGGACGAGGGTGCGTTTGGTATCGCAACGGTCGAGAACGATTCGTGTACCACTTACGGTGATGCTTCTGGAGTGGATCGATCCGCCATTTTGTGCGGGGCACTGGAGTCCTGAGTTGGTTGAACTGGCTGGCGGCCGAGAGGTTATTGGCCAAAAAACACAGCGCTCACGGGCGATTGCTTGGGCGGAGATTGTCAGTGCCGACCCCGATGTGCTCATCATCGCGTGCTGCGGTTTTGGAGTCGAGCGAACGCTGCAGGACATACCGCTGCTCAAGTCTTACCCCGGCTGGGAATCGCTGCGTTGTGTTCAAACTGGCAAGGTTTTTGTTGTGGACGGATCCGCCTACTTCAGTCGCCCAGGGCCGAGGCTTGTCGACAGCCTAGAGATTCTTGCTCACGCTCTTCATCCTGACCTACATCCGTTACCTAACTTCCTTTCTCCGGCTACTCGCGTTCTCAATCCTCCAAGGGAATAGCCAAACCATGAATCGATTTCTCGCACTTGGTGTCCCGATGTTAGTCGTTTTGGCCTCATTCGCATCGTTTGCAATGCCCCCTGTTCAAAGCCGTGAGCCTGGCGCGATTGTTGGTGTCACTGTGGTCCCGCATCGCATCGAGGAGAACATGCGGTATCGACGTAAACGGGATCCTTCGCTGGCCGCAAAAGTGCAACTGTTTGTTCAAGGGGCCGCACTCCCGAAGTCATTTAACGGAAAAACGCCTTCCGAGCTTTTGGCTTCTAACGATTGGGCTAGGCATGATATGGTGACAGCTGTTCAGCCTCGGCCGCAGTTCTATTTGCAAACGACACAGACTACATCGCCGATCCAAAAGAAAACATCTTTAAGTTCGGTCCACCGCGAGCTGTCGAGTTTTCTTTCAAGCTTGCTCCTTGGTTGCGAAAGCCTTCTCAGGTATTTCGCGTCGATGCCGATGGAGTTCACGATATAAAGTGGTCGATCCAGGATGGTCGTGTAACGATCGCCGATACACGCACACTGGATGCTATGTATGTTGTAGCCAACGATGAATCGGTCCGAACTGGGATATTACAACGCAGGGAGTTCGCACTCGATCTTGAGTCGGCCAACGTTATTGACATGGATGCGATCCAAGCCATCAAGCGTTAGACGCAAGCCTGATTCAATTGGCAACCAACTAATATCGGTTGTGGTCAACGCCGCAGCGCTCTTCCACCCCCTCCTGCCTTTGGGCGATGTGGGGGCAAAGCCAAAAGCATGTTGGCAAAGATGAGATTAACGCCCACCGGCTGGTCGTAGCAATATTGTACAATCATGTCTTTATGACTATCGAATTCGGACAAAGGTAAAGGGTATGTTTAGGCAAACACGGATTCAAGTGGAAATGTGGATGCTTGCCTGCTTGGCTTCCATTATCGCTTCGTCAACAGCTGTATGTTTTGAAGAGCCTACTGCTCTCTGGTATGGCGAACTTGACGCAGGTGCTCGGGTGTTTCGATTTGTCATAACCCAAGCTCCCGGTGGTGCGGCGTCAGGCAAAGAGAGTGCGACCCTAACAAGCCTAGACGAGGGAAACGCAAAGTTCATTCTCGATGACTTCGTCGGAGATGATTCTATGTTGCAGTTTAATCTGAAAGCAACCCAAGCGAGTTACGTGGGAACATTAGAAAAGGCGGGCCAAACGGCAAAGGGCAAATGGAAGCAAGGAGGCGCCGTCCTGGATCTTGAATTCAACCAGATCAAAACGATTCCCGTAGACTCGCCCAAAGAAACCTGGAGTGGAATACTAAACGCAGGCTTACAAAAGCTGGACATGCAAGTCCGAGGTTACGAGACGAAAGATGGAGGAATGTTGTACTTTGTTGATAGCTTGAGCCAAAAGGTAGGTGGCTTTAAGGCGACGGCCGAAATCGATCGAGATGAGTTCCGCATGACGGTCCCTGCGTTGCAGGCGACCTATTCCGGCCGAATGAATGAAGCCAAGCAAGAGATCATAGGCAAATGGAAACAAGCCGTTTCACTCGAACTGACCCTCAAGCGAGTAGATCATGTTGCAAAAATGGAGACCATCGAACGCAACCGGCCACAGCTTCCTAAACCACCATTTCCCTACGAGTCTCGAGATGTCGTATTCACCAATGAGGCAGACGGGATCGAGCTCGCAGGAACACTCACGCTTCCGACGGGCGGAAAGGCCCATCCACTAGCCATTCTTGTTTCTGGCTCGGGGCCGCAAGATCGCGATGAGACAATTCTCGGGCACAAGCCGTTTTGGGTTATTGCCGACTATTTGTCACGACAGGGAATCGCCGTACTTCGGTATGACGACCGAGGAACTGGGAAATCACAAGGTTTTTTTTCGTTTGCGACTACCGCCGACTTTGCGCGAGACACCGAGTCGGCAGTGGCATACGCTCGAAGCATTCCGGAGATTGATCCCGCTCGGATCGGACTCATTGGGCATAGCGAGGGCGGCTTGATCGCACCGATGGTCGCAGCCAAGGATACCAAAATTGCTTGGATTGTTTTGTTGGCAGGACCAGGCGTGAATGGTGAGCAGATACTTTACTCCCAAGGCAAGCTGATGATTGCAGCCGAGGGAGGGTCGCTCGAATTGCAGGATCAACAACTGGAACTCCAGAAAGCAACTTTTAAGATGCTAAAGGATCGCGAGAACAAATCGAGTACCGAAGCAAAGGTAAAAACGATTGTCGATCAACTCATGGAGGCAAAGCCGGTTAATTCGGATGAAGAAAAAGCTCGACTCGAACATTTGGTCCTAGCGAATTGGAACGAAATGAAGAAACCTTGGTTTCGGTTTTTTGCGCAGCACGAACCCGGTCCCGTTCTAGAGAAAGTCCAGTGCCCTGTGTTTGCGATCAATGGATCGCTTGATATGCAAGTAGAACCAAAACTCAACCTTTCGACGATTGAGAAGCACCTGATGGTCGGGGGCAACACTCGATTTAAGACTCGAGAATTCCCGAGACTGAACCATCTTTTCCAAACCTGCAAAACAGGTGGAGTTAGCGAATACGAGTCTATTGAGGAGACGTTCTCACCTGCGGTCTTAAGAGCCATTCTTGAATGGATTCTTTCCCCAAGTGCCTGAGTGGGGCGCGGCTTTGACTTTACCCTCCGGTCAACTGCAGCCCAGTCAACGTCCCGGTGCTTGTGCCGAACGTGTCGGCTTCGATGCCGAGCCGTTGGAGCATGTTGACGTAAAGATTGCATAATGGCGGAGGGTTATGTACATCGAAGGCCAAGTGCTGACCGTGCCGGAAGCCACCGCCAGCTAGGAGGACGGGTAGATTCTTGGTGGAGTGGCTGCTGCCGTCGCCCAGGTTGCTACCAAGGAAGACGCTGGTGCGATCGAGAAGGCTTTTGCCCTCCTCCTTGGATTGCTTAAGCCTTGCGATCAGGTCGCGAACCGTCTTCATTGTTTCCAGTTCAACGATTTTGAGCTGTTCGAGTTTGCTTGGATCCTTGCCGTGGTGGGAGAGATCGTGATGACCGAGTGAAACACCCTTGATCGGTGGGGCGAAGCTGGAACCGGCCAGCATAATGGTGATGAGACGCGTCGAGTCGGTTTGAATCGCGAGATGGCTGAGATCGAACAGCAGACGCGTACGGCCGATCAGATCCGCTGCGTTCGGGATGTCTTTGGGGGGCTCGACATTCACTTTAGGCTTCAGCTTCTTGGTCCATGCCTCGTCCTTGCTCATGCGTTCTTCCAGTTCGCGAACGCTGGTAAGGTACTCGTCTAACTTGTCGCGGTCGTCGGTTCCGAGACCCGAGCGCAGCGATTTCGCTTGATCACGGACGTCATCGAGAATGCTGCGTCCATCTTCGAGACGACGAATTTGCTGATGCACGTCGTCGGCGTTGCCATCGAGGAACAAGCGTGCGAATACTTTAGATGGTGAGTTGTCGGCGGCGATCAATGCACCGGTGCGAGTCCACGACAGGCCGCCGGATCCTTCACCCGACAACGCGAGACTAGGGAAGCGAGTCTGCGTACCGATATGATCTGCGGCGAACTGATCGAGCGAGATGGTGTTGCGAAAGCCCGGTCTGCCAGCACCCGGCGCACCTGTGAGGAAGCTTGCCGAGGCTTGATGCGCAAAGCTAGATCCCATGCCTGCATGAGCTAACCCAGAGATGACCGTAAACTCGTCACGGCAATCCTTGAGGATTTCGAGGTAGGGCGATAACGCGTACTCCTTGCCGATTTGTGTTGGGAAAAAATTATCGGGATGCAATCCGAGTGGCGCACAGATACAGATCATGCGACGCGGTGGCTCATTAAGATTAGACGTGCTCGTAGTAGAGTCATCAGCGAAGGCGTTGAGCCAAGGGAGCGCAAGGGAGATGCCCGTGGAGCGGATGAAAGTGCGGCGACCGATTTTCATGTTAAACTTTTTGCTGCTAATGACTACTTGCTCTGAAACAGGGTGCTCTGGACGACCTCATGGATCAGTGTTTTGAATCCGTAGTTCTTTTCACGAAGGAGGCCCACAATGTTGTCGATCTGCGGTTTGTCGGAGTGTTTGGGAGGTGCGCCAGTTCCATAGGCCATCAGTTTTTCGGCGAGGTTGCGGGCGATTTGGTCTTTATCTTCGAGGATGAGTTTTTTGTATTCGTCTATATCTCGAAAATGTCGACCGTCTGGCAATTCATCGCCAGGATCGACGGCTGGGCCATTCCAGAATCGCACTCTTCGGCCATTCACTTCCCTCGGTTCGCCCGTGGCGCGGTAGTGGTCGCGCCAACCACCGATCACATCGAAGCTTTCGAGCGCGAAGCCGGGGGGATCGATGGTTCGATGGCAACTTGCGCAGCTCTCGACGTTGCGATGTTTGGCGAGTTGTTCGCGGATGGTGGTCGCACCGCGGATATCGGGCTCGATGGCTTCGACATCGCTGGGTGGTTTTGGTGGTGGCGTGCCAAGAATGCGTTCTAGCACCCAAGCGCCCCGAATGATGGGCGAGGTTGTGGTACCGTTGGCTGTGACCTTCAAAACGCTACCCATCGTGAGGAGTCCGCCGCGATGACTTTCGCTTGGCAGCGTTACCTTGCGCATTTCCATACCCTCAATTCCGGGTATGCCATAGTGTTTGGCCAAGCGTGCATTGAGAAAGGAAAAATCAGAACTGACGAAGTGTGTCACCGGCAGATCGTTTTTCAAAACTTCGTCGAAGAACAGCGAGGTCTCCTTGAGCATGGACGACTTCAAGATGTCGTCATACTCGGGGTAGAGTGTTCCGTCGGGTAGGGTGGCATCAATGGCGCGGAGGCTGAGCCATTGGCCCGTGAAGTTCGCGTTGAAGGCCTGGGCCTTAGGACTGCTAAGCAACCGCTCTACCTGATCGTGTAGCACATCGCGTTCATGGAGTCTATTTGTCGCGGCGAGGTGGAAGAGCTCCTCATCGGGCATCGAGCTCCACAGAAAGTACGATAAGCGGCTGGCAAGTGCGAAGTCATCGAGTTTGGGCGCTTGTTCGCGAAGGAAGAGGAAGTCAGGCGAAACCAAAATGCCTTTGAGGCCGACACGCATTGCCTGTTCAAAGCTATAGTTTTGGTCAAGCTTCGACTTCACGCGTGCAAGGAAAGGCTCGATGTCTTCTTCGTTAACGGGTCGTCGAAAAGCCTTGCGCGCGAACTCGTGGAGGATGCGTTCGGCATCTACAAGTGGCTGCTGGGAGGCAACCTCATAGCGGTCAGGTGCGATGCGAGTCTGTTTCAGATCACCAAAGATCGCCTTGTGACTCGGCGGCGGCCAGGACTCAAGAATGGGGCCTTCGACATCCACCCATTGAATGACAAGACCTGGACCCGTGTATTTGTCGGCACCGATTTTTTCAACGGCAGGAGGCAGCGCTGGAAGGCCTTCGGCGAGAATGCGGATGCGGTTCTCAGGTTCGAGTTGTTCGGTGAACTCAATCACTGTCGGTTGATCAGCAGGCACCGCGAAGTAGTCGACGAGACGCTCTTCGGTCACCTCCTTGAGAGTGCCTGCGGTGACGCGAAAAGTGATCGGCTTGCCTTCGCTTTGGAAGCCGTAGCCGGAGATGCGAAAGCGATACTTGCCGCGCACGTGGCTACGGAAATTCCACATGGTGACGCGGATATTCGCGGACTCCCAAGTTGCGAAAATGGCGACTCCGTCGTCTGTGTGCCGGTAAACACTGCCTGTGGCTTTTACGGATTTTTCCTCCCTAATGTCAAATCGCTTCTTCAAGATCCAAGGCTGCGGCTCGTTCGCGATGGCCTCGTCGAGCACTCGATCTGCCGCATCGAGGTAGTTGCGCATGAGAAACGATGACGTGTGCAATAGCTCAGCGTTGTTATCGAAACCGTTCGTCGAGGTGTCGAGCGGTAGTAGGTCGGTCAAGTCCACCTCGACACCAAGTAAATCTCGAACAGTGTTGGCATACTCTGCCCGATTTAGACGCCGCATGACGACGCGGCCCTCAGTCTTCCTGCGAGCGATCTCCGCTGTTTCAACTTGATTGTTGATCCAGTCCATTACGAATTGCAAGTCCTCGACTGGCGGACTCGGTTTATCTTTGGGTGGCATGCTGCCCTCCTGCAGCTGCCTCAATACGTTAAGCCACCGCTCGCTGTTCTGCTTGTCGGTGAAATTATTCGTGAGGCTCGCGACAGCAAATTCACCCTTCGGGTTCAACCCAGAATGACACTCTTCGCAGTGTTTAGTAAACAATTGGTGTGTGGAGTGCTCCGTCTGAGCGGTTGAAATGCTCGAAGTGGCGATAGCCATTGAGACGAATGCGATGCAAAGGACGTCGTAGGTTCGAGTGCATAGTGCGTTCATCATTTGATTGGCTGATTAACCACTTGGGCTTTCGTGAAAGTGCTAGCCGACATGATCGCGGCTTAGCAGCCAGTGCTACGTTTCATTTTCTTTGTCGAACAAGTCGCTGCGCTTGAGTTGTGTTTTTATTTTTGCTTGTTCGGCTCGCCAATCTGCGATTTTTTTGTGGTCGCCGCTCAGAAGGACACTAGGGACGCAGTGGCCGCGGAATTCCGCAGGGCGTGTGTACTGTGGAAACTCGAGTAGTCTGTTTCCGCGAGAAAAGGAATCGTCCCAACTGCTCTGCTCATCTCCGAGGACGCCGGGGATCATTCGGACTGTCGAGTCCACGACCACCATGGAGGCGACTTCACCACCATTCAGCACATAATCGCCAACACTCAGCTCGACCGGATTCAAGATATCGATCACCCTTTGATCGAACCCTTCGTAACGCCCACACAGAAGGATCATGCGTTCGAACTTGGCGATCTTCTCGACGCGACGTTGGTCTAGTCGGTCCCCTTGGGGAGTCATCATGACAACGACACCGGTTTGATCAGACATTTGCTGAACGGCTTCGACGCAAAGAACAACCGGATCCACGCAGATGAGCATCCCCGGACCGCCACCGTAGGGCTTGTCGTCGACTTTGTGATGCTTTAGATCGGTCGACCAGTCCCGGAGATCGTGGATGTGGATTTCGACCAGTCCTCGCGCGATCGCCTTGGCCAGGAGACTCTGGGTGAGATATCCCGCAAAAATCGGCGGGAAGAGTGTGATGATATCAAATCGCACGGCGGCACTCCTGACTCAGTGGCTCTCCCAACGAGAGCAACGATCAGGAAGCTGCTACAGGTTGCTTGACGCTTCGGCCAACTCGTGCCAGGGCATCTGCTTGCTGTTGGAGGTGCGTTCCTTTGGTGCCGTACTTTTTGATGAGTACTTGCACGTTCTCACTTGGCTGTGCACCGACGCTCAACCAATAGTCGATTCGTTCGCCTTTGAGGATTGCCCGCGCATCGGTCTCTTTGCACATTGGGTCATAATGCCCCAGTTCCTCCAATACACGACCGTCGCGTGGGCAACGCTGATCGATGGCGCAAAGGCGATAAAACGGGCGATTTTTTCTGCCCAAACGCTTCATTCGAATACGAACCGACACTGTGCTAATTCTCCGTGAAAATTGAGTTTGCTGGGGACGAAATGATAACGTCTCGACAATTGCATGTGGAGATGTATTTCGACGATTTTTTGATTTGAGGGTTAAACCTAGCCCCGTTTCTTCTTTCGAAGAAGCCTTTCTCGCTCTTTTTGCATCTTTTCCCGCTCTTTTGGGGTCAGGCGTTTGCCAGTGCTTTGTTTGACTTTCATCCCCTCCATTGGGTTTCCAGGGTTGTTCCCCATCATTCCCTGCATTTGTTGGAGCATTTTCATTTTGTCTCCCATGCTACCTGAGGTTGCCATTTGTAACATGGGCGCCAGCATTTCAAACTGCTTGACGAGGTCGCTCACCTGGTTCGGTTGAACACCGCAGCCTTTGGCGATTCTGTTTTTTCGGGAAGGATCGATAACCTTAGGGTTTTTGCGTTCTTCCGGTGTCATGGAATCCACGATTCCTGTGATTCGACGCATTTCTTTGTCGCTGTCGGCATTGGCCATCATTTTGGACAGGTCGCCCATACCCGGCATGAGAGTCAGCATTTTCGTCATGAGGCCAGGTTTTCGGAGCTTTTGCATCATGTCGCGGAAGTCGCCCAGGGTGAAAATCCCTTTGGACATCCGTTC
>JANMNR010000123.1:0-17141 GCA_031368325.1 Pirellula sp. | reverse complement strand
AAGCGTCGAACCGCGACTGCGTACGAGGCACTGCCATGCACTACCGGTAATAAGGTCAACGAGTCGTCGACTTGAAGCGAATCCATCATCAACAATCGCAAAATGAGACAACGCAATAGTTATGAGACCGATTCTAACAAGCCGGAGCCTTTGCCATAAGCAACAAAGCGGAATTCCAAACGCGGTATCGTTTACAAAATCGAGGAAAAACCCTAAGTAAGCTAACTAACAGCTGTGCAATGATCCAACGCTTTCAATGAAAACCAACTTTTGGTACAGCAGTTGCTTTCTGTTGATCTTCCGTTGGAGGCCGAAGCAGGCCAATTAGATTTGTGCGGAGAATGAACCATGAAAACACTGTTTAGCAAGAATATTAAAAAGTCTGTCCTGGCGGCGATTTTGGTCGGATGTTCCACTCAAGTGCAAGGTCAAGGACCAGCGATTGCGCAACCAATTGCCAACTGGTCCTATACAGGACACTCCAGTACGCTCGTGGAGGGAGCCTTGCGAGGCCAATCCGCGGTGATCAGTTCCGTGGGGCAAACCGTTTACATGGATAGCTTAGCCGCTGTGAATTACGCGGAGGCTTACAAGCGTGCTATAGAAAACAGCGTCGCACTGACGAAAGCGTATTACGAGCGACGGGAGATGCGCAATGAATACAACCTCAAGTACGGTCCGAAAGCATTTGTCGGCGAGGCGAGGAAGAAGTTTATCGAGTACTACGCGCCAAAACGCTTGTCGGCTCAGGAATTCGACTCCCAACTTGGAACTGTTACTTGGCCACACATTTTGCGACAGGAACAATTTGCACCGGTCAAGGAGCAAATCGATCAAGTGTTTTCGACTCGTGACGCAGCAAATTCCGGAGACGGCAGCCCGACGCACCGAGAGGTAATTCAGTTGTGTCAAGCATTGACAGGTTTGCTTCGTGAAAACATTGGAGGCATGACTCCAGACCAATACATCAACGCACTTGAGTTTATCCGCTCCGTAGAGCTTGAGGCGAGGACCCCGTTGTCAGCCGAAATCAAACCGGTTGCTGCTCCAGCTGGCGAAGAGAAACCAGCTGAGGCGGCGGGACCACCAGTCAAGAGTGATTCGGATACAACCAGCTTGTCGAAAATTACGACTCGCCGAAAAACATAATTGATTTAGGAAGAAGATTCTCCTCTTAGCTTTTTTGGTAGTGTGTGTGGGGCTAAGAGGAGAAGAGGCTGCCGAGGAGAGGTGTTGCGAAAGCGATTCCTCTCCTCGGTTTTTTTGCAAGCGCGAGATACAGCCCGCGGAAAACGCAATCAAAGAAATTGCTGTGGTTCTTTGCGAATTCGTGTGAATGAACTCGCAAAACGCTCATATTGTCAGGGACAATCCGCCGTGTCAAATGCCAAAATGCTGTCGACCAGCTATCATAGCGGTGATTCCCGCGGAAAGCCGATGCGTACCACGGGACTTGCCTGTGGAATTGACTGCTTTTTCTGAATAACCTGCCGACTTGTATCATGCCATATTTGGACGCAATCACGGGCCCCGCAATGGGGCGTCGTTATCCCTTGGAAAACAGCCAGTACGTCATGGGACGACACCCCGAGTGCGACATTGTTCTAGAAAGCGGCTCCGTGTCTCGACAGCACGCCAAGATTTCCAAAAGCGGTCCAAGCTTTGTATTGGAAGATCTTAAGAGCCGGAACGGCACTTTCGTCAATGGCCGACTCATCAACGAATCGACCAAGCTGCTAGAAGGAGACACGATTCGCATTTGCGACATCGAACTGAACTACCATGAGGAAGTCGAATCGTCGGCCTTGACCGTCAATCCCTCTGATGCCTCGGCGCTGGGAATCCTGATTGTCGACGATGGCGACAACGGCACTTCCTCTCGTTCTGTTACCGCAAAGCTGGACGTTCGCGGCAGCCAATACGGTCTGCAATTGAGCGCATCGCCAGAAGCTAA
Organism: Pirellula sp.; assembly: GCA_031368325.1. Classification (GTDB taxonomy): domain Bacteria; phylum Planctomycetota; class Planctomycetia; order Pirellulales; family Pirellulaceae; genus JBKCUI01. Next base: position 15,187 of record JANMNR010000123.1, on the reverse strand, counting down.
GCTTAACGCGATTCTTGAAATCATGAAGAATCTTGGTAGAGCCGTCACGCTCGACGACGTCTTGCCAAAGGTCCTGGACACCTTGTTCACTATCTTTATTCAAGCGGATCGAGGGTTCATCATCCTCAAGGATGCCGAGGGGCAACTCAAGCCGAAATGGGTCAAGACGCGCCGCGCGGACCAAGAAGAAATGGTGCGCATCTCGAAAACAGTTCTTCGCGAAGTCATGCAGACAAAAGAAGCCATTATCTCACTCGATGCTGGTAGTGATGCTCGCTTTGAATTGAGCCAGAGCGTGGCCGACTTTCGAATTCGATCCATGATCGTTGCACCGCTTCTCAATAGCGAGGGCGAACCGATCGGTGCCATTCAAATCGATACCATCCAACAAAAAGGGGGCTTTGAAAGCAAAGACCTGGAGATCTTGGCCGGTGTCGCAAATCAAGCGGGCATTGCAATCGAAAACGCCCAACTGCATGAACAGATGGTTCTGCAGCGATTGGTTGAACAGGATTTGCAGCTGGCCAGCCAAGTGCAACTGGCTTTCTTGCCAAAAGCAGCTCCCAAGATTCCGGGCTACTCCTTCTTTCAATACTACAATCCGGCGCAACAAATCGGCGGCGACTATTTTGATTACATCGAACTAGACAACAACCGTATTGCTATCGTAATCGCAGACGTCGTCGGTCACGGTGTTGCTGCCGCGATGTTCATGGCCAAATTGTCGGCAGAGTGGCGATTCGCATTTGCAACCATATCCGACCCGCGATTGGCGCTTGCCACACTCAACGATCGCATTACTGCTCTCGGGGTAGAAAAGTTCATTACGATGGCAGTTATCGTACTGGACTATGTTGCTCACAAAGCAAACATCGTCATTGCAGGTCACATGCCTCCCATCATGCTCATGAAAAACAAGTCGATCGAAGAGCCTGGTGCAGACGTAGGCGGACCACCGCTCGGCATTATGTCCGATATCCCGTTCGATGCTTTTGAACTCGATATCCAACCTGGCGAATCGATGACCATGTACACCGATGGTATTTTCGAAGCCCCCGACGCCCAAGGAACTCAGTTTTCCATCGACCGCGTGCGTCAACAAGTTGCCGCCTGTGCAGGCGATATTCAAAGGGCAGGTAATGAGATCATTGAACGCGTGACCAAACACATCGTTGGTTGTGAACAAGAAGACGATATGTGCCTCGTCATCGTCGGCCGCGATCCTTGATCCAGTGTAGCACGGCACTCCGTGCCGTTGTGATCGTTACGATTTCGGGACAACTTGGGGATGATGCTAAAAGATACCAAGGGAGAATCATAAAGTACGCAGTCGAGGAGAGTCAGAAATGAGCGAAGCAGACCGCTATGCAAAAATTGTCTATTGGTCGGAGGAAGATCAGTGTTTTATTGGGTGTTGCCCTAAATTGGTCCTTGGTGGTTGCCACGGTGATAATCCCAAGGCAGTGTTCGCTGAGTTATGCGAGATCGTAAGTGAGGCTGTGGAGCTTTACGCGAAAGATGGCCGCACTCTACCGCCACCCGATTCCAACCTCGACTGGCCGATCCAAAAGCAATCGCTGACTACGACCTAACGATCGCTATGTGGCGGAAGATCACCAACTTCGGATGTATCGCCAAGCCCCAAGTAATGCAGACGTTGGCTTAAGGAGCTTTGGTTAGTTCCGGTTGAGGATCACAGAGGGCTTGGTACGTTGCGAAAAGGGATGCGGACACAGGTGGCCCCTTTTAAAGCGCTCAATGACAGGTACACATATCGCATACAAACCACAACGGACTATCGGGGTTTGTTGTCCTATCCAACTCCATTGGGGTTGATGTCGGTTTTTTGGGCCGAATCCCAGGGTGCGCTGCGCGACCCTGGGCAATGTTATTGGACCTCGCTGCGATCCTTCTCCTCCACACACACGGGAGGAGAAGGGGCGAAAAAGGATAGCGGTAGTAGCAGCCGACTAGGAAGTCCCGGGTTTGGCAAGTGACGGTCTAGGGGAATGGCACTTCGCCTAAGCTCGCATCACCGCGTTCACCATAAACGACCCGAAAATGGACAACGTTAAAACGCAGATTCCATATGCGAGCGTTCGTTTTGGGCCACGAAAGCTTAGCCATACTCCGAACGCCAGTTCGACCATGGTAAGAGTGATGGACAGCCACGACAGCTGTTCGAACCGCTGTTGCAGTAAGGTTGAGATCATAGCCGTCGGGATCAAGCTGGGAAGACCTGAAAGCATGGCCACATCTCCTACTTGACCCATTCGCAAGATCCAAAGGAAGGGCGCAAACTGACAAAACCAAAGCATGATGATTCGCCCACGTACCACCGGAAAGCGAACTGCGAGCGATACCGAATAACACCAAAAAAAACCCAACAACACCGAGCAAGCGACTGCTAACGACGCCAATAGTGCAATGGACACAAAGACAGCCGTTGACGTTGTCGCCAACAATAAATGCCAAATACGAAATCGCCAAACGAATTGGTCACTTGGTTTTGCAGACGGGGCAATACGCCACAAACGTACGAGAGCTGCAATGATCATGCAATCGACAACGATGATTCCAAGAGCAACCCAAGGGATGACCGGAGCTGGTCGACTTTGGTCCGCACCCGTCCAATCATAGAACTCGGGCACAAGCCAGCCAGCTATGACCGCAACACCCATGAATACGAAGCACAGCCAGCGATCAACGGTCCATTTTTGACGAACAATTTGCTTTTCCTCGTCCATAGTTGAACTTCGTATCCGTCGTAATCGGTCATGCATGTGGAGCGGGATGGGATGCACTCAATATGGCATCGATGGCTTTGCCATGATCGATGTCGAGTCGTTTCCGTCCTGGGATTTCCAACCTCCGAGAGTCCAGCCCGAGTTGCTTCAAAATTGTGGCATGAATGTCGGTGACGTAGTGGCGGTTCTCGACCGCGTGAAATCCGATTTCATCCGTAGCACCATGAACGGTACCTCCCTTGACTCCGCCTCCAGCCATCCATACTGAAAAGCCGTAGATATGATGGTCACGGCCATCGGCCCCTTGCGTCCCGGGGGTTCGCCCAAACTCACTTGCAAACACCACCAAGGTTGAGTCGAGCAGGCCGCGTTGCTTTAGATCCTTTAGCAACCCACCAATCGGCTTGTCGACCGCTTTGAAGTTCTTTTCGTGGTTTGCCTTGAGACCGCTATGCGCATCCCAGGCACCGGCCCCGCCGGCGCCATGCTGCACTTGAATGAATCGAACACCACGTTCCACAAGGCGACGCGTAGCCAACATTTGCATGCCAAACTCCTTGGTCGCAGGCTCGTTCAGTCCATACATCTCGTGCGTTGCCTCCGACTCCGACTTGAAATCGAGCGACTCGGGTACAGACGTTTGCATTCGAAAAGCCAACTCGTACGCTTTGATGCGAGCCTCCATCGCTCGGTCGTTTGGATAAGCCTCAGCACGCAATCGATTGAGGCCGTCGACCAGTTCGAAGCCAAGTTTTTGCTCCGCTTCGGTAATCGAGATCGCGGGTTTGCCGAAGTCGAGTGGATTTGCGGGATCGACCCGAATAGGAACCGCGTCATGGGCTGGACCAAGATAGTGTCCGTCCTTGATGTTCCAGTACTCGCGGTTCCCCATCGAAATGAACTGCGGCAAATTATCGTTTAGCGAACCGAGTCCATAGTGCACCCAAGCGCCCAGCGTTGGATACTCGCCATCAAGCATGTGTCGCCCAGAATGGAACTGAGTCTGCGCTCCATGGTTGTCGTCTGTTGTCCACATCGATCGAACCACTGCAATGTCATCGGCACAGCTGCCAATGTGAGGCACCCAGTCGCTCATCTCGATGCCGGATTGACCATACTTGCGATAGCCAACTTGCAACGGGTAAAGTTTGTTGCGCTGCTGACCGTTGGCATCGTTGATCACGGTGACGCGTGCAAGCTTGAGCTTGTCCGGGTTTTGCACGTCGGCGAAGGGCGTTTCGCTGATAGATTTGCCAGCGTGAGTTGTCAACTCTGGTTTGGGGTCAAACGACTCCGCTTGCGAAACGCCGCCATTCATAAAGAGCCAGATGACACTCTTGGCCTCGGGTGGAAAATGCGGCTCTCCGTTCGGCGGTTGCCAATCTCGGGAGTCACCAGCTCGCAAGACTCCGTCTCGTGCTAGCATCGCACCCAATGCCAAGCCAGAAAACCCCATTCCAAAATGGGACAGAAACGTTCTGCGGTCGGGCATCGTTGCAGGTTGCACATTCTGTGTTTGGGAATGCATGTTCATTAAAATCGCTATCGGATCGTTATGAAATCATTGTGATTAACAAGTCCACGCACCAAACTCAATCGCGCTTGGCGGGTCGCAGGATCGGAGCTTGGAGTGTTATCTAACGCACGCATCTTGACCATCGCGCCAAAGATCCATTCAAGTTCGGCCTCCGTGGGTTCATCGGCCAGAATGGAAACAAAGGCAACTCGAGCAAACTCGCGGTCACTGACAGTTGGATTGTCATCGTGCAGTCGCTGTGCAATGCGCTCGGCCATTTTCATCGCCAGCTCGCTGTTCTCTAGAGCTAGCGCTTGTTGTGGCACAATGCTGTCTCCCCGTCGGTAGCAATCCAAAACATTAGCATCGTCAAATGCCGAGAGCAGTTTGTTGTGCTCGTTGTGTGAGTGTACGAAATAGAGACTGCGTCGCCGCGATTTCTCGTCCGTTGCTGCAATCGTAGGGCCACCGATGGTAAGGTCCAGTTCTCCAGCCAGCGACAGCAGACTGTCTCGAACCAATTGCGATTCCATTCGGGTCGAATTCATGCGCCAGAGGAATTCGTTCTCCGGATCCACCACCAAGTTGGTATCGGCACCGGCATTGGACGAGGTTCGTCGGTATGCCTCGGAGGTAACGATGAGCCGGTGGATATGTTTCATGCTCCATTGGTGCTCCATCAGTTCCACGGCAAGCCAATCGAGCAGTTTTTGGTTTGATGGTGGTGAGCCTTTGCGTCCAAAATCGAAGACGGTTGCGACGAGAGGCCGGCCAAAATGCCGAGACCAGATATGGTTGATGGCAACTCTGGCGGTCAATGGATTACGTCGATCGATAAGCCATTTTGCAAATGCGGTTCGGCGACCTGAGCTCGTACCTGGAAATGGTTTCCGCCTAGACTCATCGGTCTCCAAGTTGGATTCAGCCGCTTTTTCTGCGCCGCGCATGGATTCATAGGATGCGCCGGGCGCATCATTTTGCTTTTGAGCGGACTCCAATGCTGTCTTAGCGGCCGCGAGTTTCTTTTCATCGGCTTCCTTGGTTTTCGCGGTAGAGGTTAAGAGGGCCAATTCGGCACGCGACAACTCCTCGTCGGCCTTTCCGAGCCTCACTCTATTTTCTGCTTGACCGGCGAGTGCGAGTAGTCGACGTCGTTCTTCAGGAACTTCTTCAATGATTTTTGCTCGATCTGCGGCAAAGCGCAAGGGAACCGCTTCCTGTTCAAGCTGCCATCGTCGCAGCGATTTCTCTGCGATGGTGATCTCGAGGACCGCTTGTTCCAATTGTTTCTCGACCGCGTCCGTTTTTTCTGGTGATTGCGATTCGGCATGCGTTGATTGTGCATGTTTACTTTTAGCGGTGTCAAGCGATTGTTTTGCCGCAACCACTTTTGCATGAATGTCGTTGCCATACGACTCGAGGACGTACTCCCGGAATGCTGGTTCGTACGCTTCGTGCGGCAACGTGACAGGTTGGATTTGAAAGGGTTCCCATTGAAAAAGCTCAGGCACGGATGGCTTCATGGACTTCGACTTGTCGGGGTTGCGATCGTCACCTCGAATGTGAACAAAGGTCTCTTGATCGAGGTTGCAATCAAACGCTCGCGGGATTCCGTCCCTTTGGAAATCGACGATGCCCGGGACCATTTCCGTTCGAACTTGATACGGCTCAAAAACGGCTCGCAATCGATAGTAGTCTTGTTGAGAGATCGGATCGTATTTATGGTCGTGGCATTTGCAGCAATTGAAGGTAAGGCCGAGCATCGCTTTGGATGTGTGCTCAACGGTTTCATCGAGCCAGCTCGTTCTATTGAATTTGAAATATTGCCTTGCGAGAAAACCGGACGCCCGAAGGCGGTTTAGGTCGCTTGGGTGGAGTTCGTCGACGGCGAGCATGTCTTGCAACATTTGGTCGTAGCCGGTGTCGGTGTTAAGCGACTCGACGATCCAATCGCGCCAATGCCACATATGTTTTTGCGAGTTGCGAACTTCCTGGCCTAATCCCCACCAATCGCTATATCGCCAAACGTCCATCCAGTGGCGTCCCCAGCGTTCGCCATAATGGGGACTCTGGAGTAGCTGCTCGATCGTTAACCGGCGCGCGTCGTCTGAGGGATCCGCGACGAATGCATCGAGTTGCATCTTCGTGGGCGGTAGGCCGATGAGATTCAAGAAAACGCGGCGCAGCCAGATCTGCGGAGCTGCGATGGATTGTGGGATGAGGCCTTTGGCTCGATGCTGTTCATTGAGAAACGCGTCGATTGGATTAGTTGCGGAGAGTTCATCTGTTAGGGGAACGAGTGGCCGAATCGGTGCTCGAAAGGCCCAATGTTCCTTGGGGTCGCGTTCGGGAACTTCGTCGCTTGGGTGAGTTGCCCCGTCGTTCAACCAAGACTTGATAGTATCGATTTGCGATGGTTGCAACGGTTCACCCTCGGGCGGCATGCGCATCGATTCTTCATGGGCGGTTATGCGCTGCACAATCAAACTCGCGTCCGCATCGCCCGCACTGACCGCCGAGCCACTTTGGCCTCCGGCAAGCATCGACTCGAACGTGTCCAGCCGCAAGCTTGCTTCCTGCTTGAGTGCGCCATGACACGCGTAGCAACGCGATTGCAAAACCGGCTTGACTCGCGTGAGGTAGGTTTCGTGTTCCTGAGCAGCGACGTTGGTTTGCGTGATCGCGAACAAAGTGGTTAGCAGCAGAAACGACAGGAGATGACGTGGCGGCTTGGGGTGGAGTGGAAACATACCTTGGACATGCAGCCTGTCAGGTTTTGTTTGGGAGGGAAAAATTTAGGCGGGTTGGTTTGGTTTAACTGCTCCATAATACCGTAAACTGATCTGGTCTTGCGTAGTCGAAATTGATAACGTGCGTCGAATCGTTCAAAAAACTTGGGATTTGCAAAGGAGTGCACAAACATGAGCAATGGACTTGGGCTTTTTAACTGGATTCGAGATGGAGTTAAGCAGTCGGTATTGCTCGGGGTTAGCGACGCCATTGATACGATAGGTGCCCCAGACGAAAACCGCACACTCAACCCAGCATTGCTGTCTTTTGCAAAACAGCCCGTCGCCATGCAAGCCAATGCAAGAATCGACGAGCCTCAGCAAAGAAAGCTCCCTGCAGCTAGCGGACGAAAGCGATTGGGGCGATCCCTACGCGATATCGATCCAAAGCCGGCTTCATAGATCTATTGATGCTCACTACACTGGCTTGCATCGTGATGGTCCGATGGATCCAAGGCAAGAATGCTTGGGTTATTGTTCGTGCCGTTTTTGCGACCATCCTTTTGTTGTTCGCAGGTTGTAGCCAGTTGGGTTCGATCCCTAAAACGACTCTCTCGATTCCTGGTATTCCACTCGGTCCGCAAACGCCAGTCGTCAATCCGCTCAACGTCAATACGCAGGACTCTGAGTTTCTTTGGAATCAGATTGTGGACGTAGTCGAGGACTACTTTCGGATCAAGAGCGAACAGCGACCGACCCGTGACGAACAGCAGTGGTACGCCGGCTTGATGGAGACCTACCCTGAGGTCGGAGCAACGTATCTAGAGCCATGGCGAAAAGACGCGATGGAGGGATACCAGCGTTGGCAAAGTACGTTGCAAACAATGCGGAGGACTACAACCATTCGCGTCATCCCGACAGATCAGGGATTCTCGATCGCTGTCGAGGTGGTGAAAGAAATCGAGGACGTCGATCGTTCCCAATACTCATCGGAAGGTTCTGCGATCGCACGTCATGACGGGGCGATCGTCCGCGCTGATTCCATGTTGGCAGGGCAACCTATCACGCTCGGCTGGATCCGGCAAGAAAACGATACGGACTTGGAACAGCGCATCTTGCTAGAGATCCTAGGTCGCGTTTCGAATATCAGCCCACCTCGCAAAACATTTCTCGGACGATAGAAATCAACCCGATCCCGCGCGTCATTGACACGCCTCAGGCTTCATGCAGTTGATATTAACCTAGAGGTCCTAGATGCGTTGATCTAGTGATCCTCCGAGCAAACTCGGAGGCATGCGTGTCATGATAGGAACAAAAGCCAATTAGTTCGCAGCGATCTTTGCCAACAATGGAAGTCGTTTTTGGTCAGATACAACCACTCCACCTGGTTTCTCCACGGTGATGGCAAACACAGTCGGCTTGTCCACGCGAAGCTTTGCTTGAATGGCTACGACGGATTCACCGTCCTTGGTAATGTCAAACACACCACCATCCACCGGCTTGTCATCGCGAGAGGGGTCGATGATCCAAAGTTGGTACTGCTCTTTCGTTGCATCGTTAGTGGGCAAACCGCGTAAGGTCATGAACCCACGTTGAGAAGCGCTGCTCCAGACCACCTCGCCAAACTCGGTACCAAGCCTAGTGTCTGCTGCGGTCGATTCCCATTTGGAACGGAGGATATCCGGGGCAGACGCGATGAGCGTCGCGCGCTGCTCCTCGAGACTCGCAATCCCTCCTCTTCGGCTAGGCAGCCAAATGCATAAAGCAAGTGCAATTGAAGCGGCCATACATAACCATGCAGATATCTCCCGCACACCCATCGAGGATGGAGCGACGGTCAGTGAATTCGCGACCACCTTTGGCTTTTCTTGGGCAAAAAAACCGGTCGCCATCTTTTGCAGTCGTGATGAAAGCTCCGCAGGCATCGATTCGCTAGGAACCGTATTTTGGAAGGTCAAAAACGTACGCGCAGACGCTTCCTCAAAACGCTCAATCATGGCCTGAAATATCTTTCGGTCGTAGGATTGGATCTCATGCCATTCCGCTTCGGATAAATCACCAAGCGAATAGCCGGCAGCAAGCTCTTGAAATCGGAAGTCAGGGGTTTCTACTGAACTCATGATGCGACTCCTGAACCGGCAATCGAAAACTTCTCCATACATTGTCGTAACTGGATAAGCCCCCGCCGTGCAAACGACTTGACCGAACCTAGCGGTATCTGCAACTCATTCGATATTTGTGAGTGGGATTTCCCCTCATGTATACTTTTGCGCAAGATATCGCGTTGGTTCACCACAAGGCCATCGAGACATCGCGTTGCCTTGGCCGCTTCGTCGATCAACTCTGCAGACGCCGAACTTGACATATCTGGTTGTTCGTCGAAATCGCTTTCGACGCCCGTTGCCTCGACTGACCGCGACTGCTTGCGATACCGATCGATCAGCCGCCGTCGGGCAATCATCGTGACAAAGGTCGTTTCCGCGGATAGGCTCGGGTTGAATCGATCCGCCTTTTGCCAAAGCTCCAAAAAAATCTCTTGAACGGCATCCTCCGCGTCCGCTTGGCTCGGCGAATATCGCTTGGCAATCGACCAAATCAGATTCCCATATTGCTCTATACATTGGTTGAGTGATTGAGGTTCTCTCCTCGCCACCAGGGCAAGGAGCGATCCTACTGATTGGGAGGGGGATTCATCCACTTCTAGCATCACTGACTTTCTCTCCGCCTAAACACGCTTCAAAAACACGAAAACCGGCAGGAGTGCTATTCTACGCTGAAGACAACCGACTGGATTCGATTTTTTGATTTCGTGAACCTTTCCCCGCCAGATAGTGCCAAACACGGTAAAATTTCGAGCGAAAGCTACAGTAATCAGACCAATGGGCTATTATTTGAATGCGGGGAAAGTAAGGCCCGCTCCGATCGCCACCTGCAAGCGGGGCGTCCGGGGTGGTTACAGTATCTTTGGGAGGGTCTCGGAAAGCCGTTACAATCCCCGGCCTAGGGCCGACCCTTCCCGAGGGAAGGTGACTAACTCGGGACCACCCTGGCCAATAAGCTTGTCGACCCCCAAATGACTTTGGTGACATTGGGCGAGTAGTGTCGGTAAAAAACAGACAATTAAGCGCGTAGAACGCTGTGAGTCCCGTAACCCTGACTGCTAAGGCACAAAGCCTCTGCCTGTTACTTAAAATCAGATCGTCTTGGAACCCTTACGCATGTTGCAACCTGGACCGTTTCCTCACCGGACCTACATTGGACGATACCTGTTTTGTTCGGCCTTGCTCATCTTCGTGGCCGCAGGCTGTTTAACCACCTTTGCTGCCGAAAAACTAGAGTACAACCGCGATATCCGACCGATTCTTGCGGAAAACTGCTTTGCTTGTCATGGCTTCGATAAAGCAAAGCGCGAAGCGGGGCTACGTCTTGACACCTCCGAAGGAGCCCAAGCGAAACTCGACTCCGGCTCCGTAGCCATCAATCCAATCAGCCCCGATCAAAGCGAACTCGTTATTCGCATTCTGGCTACCGACGACGCGATCATGCCACCTCATGAGTCGGGTAAGAAACTTACCACAGCCCAAAAGGAAATGCTGAAAGCTTGGGTGCAACAGGGTGCTCGCTACGACAAACACTGGGCCTTTATCGCTCCAGTCAAACAAGTGCCGCCCACGTTTCCTTCGGACACGGCCATTGTGAACCCAAACCCCATCGATGCCTTTATTCGGGCCAAGCTGGCCCTAGAGAATTTATCTCCATCAATTCAAGCCGATCCTGTCACTTTGATTCGTCGTTTGAAACTCGACCTAGTTGGACTTCCACCCTCCGTCGTGGAAGTCGACTCTTTTGTCGATGCGTTCAAAAAGAATCCTGAATCGGCGCTACGCGATTGCGTGGAACAATGCTTGAGCAGTCCACACCACGGAGAACGTTGGGGTCGGTGGTGGCTCGATCAAGCCCGTTATGCGGATAGCAACGGCTATTCGGTCGATGCTCCACGCCAAATCTGGAAGTATCGGGACTGGGTCATCAATGCCCTGAATCGCGATCTAGGTTTCGACCAGTTTACGATCGAACAGCTGGCAGGTGACCTACTCCCCAACGCATCCGACGAACAACGCATCGCGACCGGCTTTCACCGCAACACGCAAATCAATCAAGAGGGCGGCATCGATCCGGAGCAATTTCGAATCGATAGTGTCTTTGATCGCGTCGCTACCACAGGTACGGTCTGGCTCGGGCTGACGGTTGGCTGTGCTCAATGCCACGACCACAAGTTCGACCCGATCGAACAAAAGGAATATTATCGACTTTTTGCCTTCTTCAACAATCAAGAAGAACCCAACCTGACCCTCTATGCCCCCGAACTCAACGCACCGGCACTTGTCGAGGAGCAAAAGTCAATCGAAGCCTCGGTCCGCGATATCGTGGCCGGGGCTAAGGACTCGCTCACCGCTTGGGAAGCCGCACTGACCGAGGAGCAGACCAAGGCGCTGCCAAAGGACATCCAAAAACTGCTCGACAAGTCTCCTAAACGCAACCCTGCACAATTGCGCAGTCTCTACGCAGCCGGCCCAGGTGCGACTGACGAACGTTTTCAAACCCATCAAGGTCGCTTGAAGGAAATTGAAAAACTCCTCTCGGCTGGGGTCAGCACGATGGTCATGAAAGAGTTGCCGAAACCTCGCAAGACCAACGTCTTCATTCAGGGCGATTTCACTCGACCAGCCGACGAGGTGACATGTGGTACGCCAGCCGTGCTACCACCGTTAGAAACAGCGGGCGGCCAATCGAATCGACTGGATTTGGCTCGTTGGATCGTCTCACCGAAAAACCCAATGACTTCTCGAGTCATTGTTAATCGAGTTTGGCAACACTATTTTGGTCGCGGGCTGGTAGAAACCGATAACGATTTTGGATTGCAAGGTTCTCCGCCAAGCCATCCCGAACTGCTGGACTGGTTGGCGGTCGAGTTTGTGGATCGCGGCTGGAGTCTTAAAGAATTGCATCGTTTGATCGTTCACTCCAAGACCTACCAACAATCGTCAGTAGATCGGGCTGATTTGCGAGAAAAGGATCGGGGCAACTATTTGCTCGCTCGACAACGACGCTTGCGACTGGATGGCGAAATCGTGCGCGACGTAGAGCTCTCCGCCTGTGGACTACTGTCTCCAAAGATCGGTGGACCGCCGGTCTTTCCGCCGATACCGCAGGGAGTGATGGGCCAGGGGCAAGTCAAACGGGATTGGAAAGTCAGCAAAGGTGAGGATCGGTATCGACGTGCCCTCTATACTTTTATCTATCGGGCCACTCCACCCCCATCGCTTAACGTGTTCGATGCTCCGGACGGTTTTAGTACGTGCACTCGCCGCGCTCGGAGCAACACACCGCTCCAAGCGTTAACGCTCATGAACGACGACGGCTTCTTCGAGTTCGCAACCGCCTTGGAAAAGATCATCAAAGACGAGGGCATCGAGTTGGCATTTCGGCGTTGCACATCGCGTTATCCAAGTCCCGAAGAATTAGAAATTCTCAAGAGTCTAGATACGCTGAGCGCGGCTCGAACACTTCTAAATTTAGACGAAACGGTCACACGCGAATAACAGCGATCCCATAAAATCATGAACTACGAAAAGGCCCTTCAGGAACAGACACGCCGCCATTTCTTCAGCCAATGCGGAATTGGCGTCGGTTCGATGGCATTGGCGAATCTCGTTGCGGATTCATCTCGTGGAACCGCGGCGGACGCAACGAATGACGCTCTAACCCCAAAACCAACTCACTTTCCCGCCAAAGCTAAGCGGGTCATCTATTTGTTCATGGCCGGCGGTCCGTCGCAACTCGACATGTTTGACCACAAGCCCATGCTTAACCAGCTCAACGGGCAACCGATCCCGCAGAGCTACTTGGAGGGAAAGCGGTTTGCGTTCATGGACAGCAGCCACCGCATCAACTTGCTCGGCACGCGTCGACAGTTTCAACAACATGGCCAATGCGGTGCTTGGGTTAGCGATCTGTTGCCTTACACCGCACGCATCGTGGACGACCTAACGATTGTTCATACGTGCAAAACGGATCTGTTCAATCACGCCCCGGCCAAACTCTTCATGAACACAGGGACAGGGCAGTTCGGTCGGCCGAGTCTTGGATCCTGGCTGACTTATGGTCTCGGTAGTGATTGCAAAGATTTGCCTGGTTTCGTGGTTCTGCAAAGTGGTCCACGCGGTCCTCGAGGCGGATCGGTGCTTTGGGGCAGCGGAATGTTACCGACAACGTACCAAGGGGTTCCACTGCGAAATCAAGGAGAGCCGATCCTCAATTTGACCACTCCAGCCTCGGTGACCAATGAACAGCAAGTGCAGGTTCTCAACGCCGTTGGCAAGATCAATGCCAAACGGCTTGCCGAAACGGGCGATGAGGAGATTGCGACACGCATCAATGCTTACGAGATGGCTTACCGGATGCAAACCAGCGCACCGGAGTTGATGGACACGAGCGGTGAAACTCAGGAGACACTGGACTTGTATGGCATCAAGGACCCGAAAGAAGCGAGCTTTGCTAGAAATTGTCTGTTGGCTCGGCGACTTATCGAGAGGGGTGTCCGGTTTGTTCAGTTGTATCACACCAATTGGGATCATCATGGTGGGCCAACGGAGAACCTCGAGGAACACTTGCCATCGATTAGTCGAGAGATCGATCAATCCGGTGCGGCACTCGTGCTCGACTTAAAGAAGCGAGGACTATTGGAAGATACGATTGTCGTTTGGGGGGGCGAGTTTGGTCGCACACCGATGGGCGAGGTTCGCGAATCAACGGGGCGCAATCATCACATCGACGCGTTTACCATGTGGTTTGCGGGGGGCGGCTTCAAGCCTGGACTGAGCTACGGCGAAACCGACGAATTTGGGTTCGGACCGATCAATAACTCCGTTCATGTCCGCGACATCCACGCCACGTTGCTCAATCAGCTCGGTCTGAATCACGAACGTTTGAGCATACGATCACAGGGACTCGATTTCAAGTTAACGGGTGTTCAACCCGCCAGGGTCGTGCGAGAGCTATTGACCTAGCTTAACAGCGCGGTCGGCTAGCGGGATGGTTGGCAGGTAGTTATTGGTCTCATCCTCAATGCTCTTCACCCCATCCTGGACCTTGTAGACAAAGTCTTTGTCGACGATCGTGACGGAATGAGTTAACTCCAAATGCTCCAAGACCGATCGCAATTCGGTCGTGTCTGGCAGACCATCTGCATTCTTGACGCGCTGAAAGTATTCCACCATATAGGGAAAGTAAGCGGCAGCGGCGGAACGGCCGAGCGTTAGTCGAACTTCAGTAGGCAAGCTTGAACCGGGTTGCGGTGCCGCAATCGATTGGACGTCGAATGGTGTATTGCCAGCAAGCTTTGGCGGATCGGTGCGAACACGTCCTTCCAATTGCCAAACCTCGACACCATTGATCGACCTAGCAATTGCCTTGTACCAAAAATAGCGGTGGTACAAACTGCGAAGGAGCTCAGGTTGACCACCAACCGCCAAATAAAAGTTTACGTCGGGCCGTTCGCTAGCATGGTGAATGGTGTTGCCAAGCGCCTGACGAACCGAGTCCAAATTAACGCGTTTCGGCGGTTCCTCTAATCCCACTTGAGTAAACATCAATCGACCATCGGAAACCTGAATCATGTCAAACGTGGTTTCACCTGCCGACACCCTAGCGTTGTATCGAAACTGCCCGGTACCAATACCGCTGGTTTTGTATTCGCCGCTGACGATCACCTGTTGATCGAACGCTTGGCTGCGTTGGTAGACTTTGCACGCCAGCGCCGGTCCCCAAACCGACTGATGGATAGCATTCAATACCAATTGGTTGGGATCGATCGTGACAACGGTGGCTTCCCCGAGTGTGGCGCTAGCGGATGAAACATTCGTCGTACTATTGGATGCAGATGTGAATGTAGGCAGATTGGGCTTGTTGGGTGAAGACTGAGCGTTGACGTTGGAGGTCCAAATCAGTTGCGCGATGACGACAATCGAGGCGAGCATTCGAGTGCTGGCATAGATACTTTTGATCTGCATGGGCAAGTTGTATTGGTTTTACCAAAGAAAGCGGTCCAAACGTGCCGAACATACGCGTTAGTGTCCAACGGGCCGGATTGTAGGTCGATCGCAGGCGTGTTGTCCAGGTGGAAAAAACGTCGG
>JANMNR010000750.1:0-2413 GCA_031368325.1 Pirellula sp. | reverse complement strand
CATCAGTTTTGTTCCTTGGGTTTGGGGTTGGAATTTTGTGACGTTTCTGCGTGCAACCGCAGAACAAGATCACGGGTCAGAGTCGCCAGATTTTATTCAAATGACTCCCACCCCAAACCCAGGACTTACATGGATTCTTTCTGCCGCTATAACAAATTCATTCGATGCTACATCCCTCTCACCCATTGATCTACGACTCAATTGGCGTTGGTTATTGCCAGTTTCGCGTACCGGACCCGCGAATCGCGTCACAGCTTCGGCGAGCGATTGGTAATGCGATCACTGTTTGCAATATCGGTGCTGGAACGGGCTCATACGAGCCAACCGACCTATTGATAACACCAGTGGAACCTTCCCAGCGGATGATCCAGCAACACAGATCACCAGCGAACGTTATTCGTGCAAACGCGGAAGCCCTGCCATTCAAGGATAAGCATTTTGATGTTGCGATGGCTGTTTTGACTGTTCACCATTGGTCTGATCAACGAAGAGGTCTGTTGGAGATGAAGCGTGTCTCTCTTCGACAGGTCATCCTTACGTTTGACCCGTTTATGACCGATAGATTATGGTTGGTTCGCGATTACATTCCCGAGTTTGCAGAACTTGACAGGAAGTATGCATTGCCTATGGAAAGATATCGCGAACTACTAGGCACGTGCACGGTGTCGCCAGTCTTGGTGCCGTGGGATTGCTCGGATGGATTTTTAGCTGCGTCTTGGCGTCGGCCTGAGCATTATCTCGACCCCAATGCCCGTAATGCAATATCATCTTTCTCAAAAGTTCCAGCCGAAGTGGTGTCCGGAGCGATATCACGGCTTTCACATGACATCGAAACCGGCGCGTGGTCGCAAAGGTATGCTGCCCTGCTCGAACACGAGCAGATGGATTTCGGCTATCGACTCGTGGTGGCAGACAATATGGCAGAACCATGCGGTGAACCGGAGCCGCCAGTCACGCGGGTTTTGGAATCATAGATGTTTAGCGGCGGCCCGGTTACCGCCGTCGTTATCCCGTATTGAGTTCTAACTTTCCGCATCGATCATCGCGTACATGTCGCGTCCACCGCCGAGGACTCGTACAACTTCTATTGTCTTGCCCTGGTCACGATAGAATACGACGAACCTCCGGAACCCAACTACCAGCTTTGCTCGGATCCCATTTAATCGTGAATTGCTTGACTCAAAGATGCCACCAAGTTCAGGATGATCGCATAGCATCTGCGTGGTTTCATGCACACCATCGATAAATGCTTGTCCCGCAGAGCCTAACGAAACCGCGTGTTCCTCGACGTCCTGCCAGGCCTTGGGACGCCACTGCGGCGTTCGTGTCGGTAACATTTAACCTTTGACTTTTCTAGCAACTCGCAATCGCAATTGATGCCAATCGTCCGCAGATTTTACTTCCGTTGGTCCGCTATCGAGACCGTCCAAAAGATCGGCCTCGATTGCCGTCTGTTGGGCTTTCACTTCAGAGAGAAACGATGAAATGAAATCTTCGACAGACCCAAACCCTCTCTGTTTGGCGTAGCTTTCTGCGAAAACCCTGACGTCGTCAGGGAGTTGAACTGATATCGTGGTCATTGGTCCGTTCCCAAAGAATTGTTTCGGCTCAAAGCATATTGTACACTACGGAAGGACTGCGGCAATTGCCGCGCATTTGTTTATTGGCCCAGCCCAGATTGTCCGATTGCAAGAATCAGGAACGGGATAACAAATCGATCCATCGAAGCCCACGTCGATGGTTACTAGAATGGAAGGTCATCTTGGCGTGGGCTCCATGATCTTGTGCGTTCTGATTTCCCAGTGCTCGATTGACGCCAACCGCGAAAGAGCAAGCAGCAGCAATTGAAGACGGTTGCTGATAGTGGAAGCGTATCACGCAGTTCCAAAACAAATCGCAGACAACTTTCGTCAAACGCCAGGTTCGTTAGGGGCGCAGGACGTTTGATGGAGACAGCAACTCACTCCAGCACGCCTGGGCCAAGTCGTGGATTGCATTATCATGCATCCACGCAGACCTCGCGTGCCATCGTGTTGCAGCGTGACAACCAAACACATACAATGCGCCAGACAGTACTCGTGGTACTGACATCCTGAGTGGCCAATACCGGTTCGAATCAGAGCTGCCAAAACAACAAACAATCAGAACAAAGCGATGGACACGAAGGGCTCGGTCACCCGGCCCTGACTTGCGTTGAGAAACCTCCTCGCCCTCGGTCATCGCGGACGTTCTGCCAAGACTAAGGATAGACGAATCGCTTGATAGCTAGGCCGCCAACATTTCGAATCATTCATCTCTTGATAGCGATTGCGATTGTCGCCGGGTCTCTTTCGTTTCCGTATGTAGCTTTTTGGGCTCTTCAAGTAGTAGCAATACTCTTGCTTGTTGGAAACACTATCGCACTCTTATGGTT
>JANMNR010000101.1:0-1821 GCA_031368325.1 Pirellula sp. | reverse complement strand
GCCCTTGGGCAAGCTCAAGTCGCGGACAGAATAGTTCGATCTCGATGGATCGGAACCGAGGGCAAACGGACCACAAGCGTTACTCAAATAGCCACTGCCGAGGAACTGGCTTCCTTGATTAGGAACGCATACGTACGACGGTATCGCATTTCGTGGGCCGAGCTCGTGAGTGACTACGGAACCAACACTTGGATAAACCAACGCTGGACTGGGGCGATAGCCCGTAAACATACTGTGCTCACCGCGACTGTGGTCCACTTCGGTATGCGTCATGCTTCGAACCACCGTCAACTTGTCCGCGACCTTGGCCGTTTGCTTCATGTGCGAACTAAAGTAAACGCCTGGCAAACTCGTCGCAATGGGATCGAGAATACCTCGGTACTCGGACGGTGCGTCTGGTTTGGGGTCGAAGCTGTCCATGTGTGCGAATCCACCTTGTAGGTAAATATGGATCACGGACTTGGCCTTGGCCTCAAGCTTGCGGGCTTGCGATTCTGCTGCCCGCGATTCCAGCTGGAGCAGGTTGCCGAGTGTTAACCCTGCGCCCCCAAGCCATCCCGCATACAGAAATTCGCGTCGCGAAGAACGTTGAAAATGCGACGGATCACTTTTCCACTGCGAGTTTCGAAACAGGTTCATCCGTGTCTCCTTTAGCTTTTGTTTGGGTCAACGCTTTCGCGTCAGGGATAGTTTCGAATTCAATAATCAATTGTGGGCGTTGCTTGATGTCGTCAAACTCGGATGCGTAAAAATCCCAGCCGTTGCCGCCTGTATTGATAAACACCCAGCCATGATTGGCTTGTCCGCTCGCCCAAGCCTGAACGGTATCTGTAACATCGAAGATTACGGTTGAGGAGTTGGCAGCAATCTTGCCGAACGTGAAGCTATCCTTGTGTCGCGAAGCCTCACGTCCGTCCGCCGAAACACCATCGATCATAGAGTTCCAGGTTGCAGATCGCGTGAAGGGCACGAGCATGCGATGGAGATTAACAGTCGAGCCTTGATCAAAGGCGCTCACAAGCATACGAGCCGCAACAATTCTCGCTCCCTTGCGAACTTGTTTTGGGCCATCGCCTACGATGCCGTCAAATCGAATGAGTACTTGGCTCTCTCCGCCATCGTTATCTGCATCGGAGGAAGCGTTTGGATTGCTCTCGAGAAAGGTCGTGGGAGCAAGGGCCCAGATCTCGGTATCAACCGTTCCAGCGTAATTGTCGACCCCGTCTTGAAAGGTCACCTTCGTCAACGTGGACTGCGTCTTGGGCTTGATAGGATCGACGGCGAACACAAAAGTCGTTGCGGCAAAGATCTGCATGCAAGCGGCGACCAGCAAACGGCAGGAAACACTGAATGTAGAACGCATCGATAGTCCGTCAAGCTTTCGCAAAGGAACCGTTTGTCACAAGTTTGGAACGTTTCGTTTGGGCGTTAACGTTTCGCGAAGCGAATGTAAATTCCCTGTGAAACCCAGTGTGGCACGGCACTTCGTGCCGTTTCTTTATGCGCCACAACGGCACGGAGTGCCGTGCTACACTTTTGGGAAAATCTGAAACTACTTGTTGATGACGGATGGGATGGCGCTCACTTCGGCCTTTGGTTCTTTCTCTTGCCGTCGTCGTTCAGGTACCTCTGGAGACACTTCGGTCATCCGATTCGGCTTGCCAGGGTCCTTTTCCAATACGAATCCATCGTACAAGTCACCAATGGCTGTTCGCGATTCGTAAAAGAGTCGGTCGCCGTCGATGCGGATCACTTGATAGAGTTGCGTATCTTCGGCAACACGCTTCATGAAATCGTTGGGCTGAAGGTTGTACATCTTGG
>JANMNR010000059.1:0-65179 GCA_031368325.1 Pirellula sp. | reverse complement strand
CCCGGCGGCCCAGAAGTCATTGAATTCGGTGATTTGCCGGAGCCGATTTGTGGAGCGGATCAAGTGATCGTGAAGGTTGGCGCTGTTTCCGTCAACCCAATTGACACTTACATTCGCAACGGTGCCAATTATTGGCCGCTTCCGAATCCGTACATTCCCGGTTGCGACTTGGCGGGCCAAATTGTGGCTGTCGGTTCCAATGTCAAGCAACTCACCGTTGGTCAACGTGTTTGGGGAAGCAATCAGGGATTGATGGGGAGACAAGGAACGTTCTCGGAATTTGCAGCCGTTGATTCCCATTGGCTTCATCCCACGCCTGACTGTGCGGAGGACACGGAAATGGCAGCAATCGCATTGGTAGGAATCACCGCCCATCTCGGATTGTTTCGACACGCAAAGTTGTTGCCGGGCGAAACGATTTTTGTTCGAGGTGGGACCGGCGGCGTTGGCTCCATGGTCGTTCAAATGGCCAAAGCGATCGGTGCTACCGTCATCACGACAGCCGGAAACGAGGCTAAGCTAGCAAGATGCCGTGCGTTAGGAGCCGACTTTGTCGTTAACTACAACACACGGAACGTTGCCGAAGAGATTCGGAAGTTTGCACCTCAGGGAGTGAACGTGTTTTGGGAAACATTGCGTGAACCAGATTTCGAACTTGCAGTCGGCGCATTGGGCGAAGAGGGGCGCATGATCCTCATGGCGGGACGCGATGCACGACCCGCTTTTCCGGTTGGACCATTCTACGTCAAGGGCTGCTCGCTACACGGCTTTGCCATGTTCAAAGCCTCAGCAAGCCAACAGCAAGTGGCCGCCTCCGATATCAATCATTGGCTGACATCCGATCTACTGAAAGCTCAAATCGATCGCATCATGCTGTTGAGCGAAACCGCCCAAGCCCATCGACTTCAAGAAGCCAGCACGATTCAAAAGCAAGGTGTCTTAGCCGGCAAGATCGTCTTGGTGTTCGAATAGTCTCTATTCAGTTTTATGCTCGCGACAAATGCAAATCGCTGTTCATCAAACTGTACCAGATGCTTTCCGAGCCTGACCGGTCCTATCCAAAGTTCGATGCGACGTACACAGGCCAATTCGCCACCACAGAAGTGAGTCAACGCTTGGTTGTAGAGCCTACCGTTCGAATGTGTTCGCCAGTCGGAGGCAACGGCCTCGTGTATCCACAATAGCCGATTGCAGCCATTCTCTCGGCTCTCGGTCGCTCCGCCATTTCGTTTCATAAATCCGCTTATCAAATAGACGACCAAAATGATTCTGTGCGGCATAAAGCACATCGGATACCGCGTCGTCGATCGAAGCGAATTCCTATGGGCTCAACGAGACGACGACAGTCTAAATCCGAGCGGTAGTGCTTCGCCTACGATTGACTCCTCGCTCGCTTGATCGAGACTGCCACCTTGCAGCACCAAATCGATATGCAGCGACGGCGATCCTAGCCCCGTCAGCTTGGCGGCTACCCGTTCTCGCAACGCCATCGTCACATCGCGATAGCGGTCGTTCGTGCGACGCGTCAACTGCATCAAGCAAAGCGAGTACATACTCGAGTTCTTGGCGATCCATCCATCGTCCAGCTGCAAGAGCTTCTCCGCCCAAGCCTGAACGCGTGTGGCACTGATAACCTGCTGCAGCGTTGCGTAAACCGGCGTCCGACTCCCCAGCCGCCCAAGAGTCCATAGCAACGGACCGTGTACCGACTCAAGCTTTTTCCGGCCAAACGATTGTAAAATCTGATCGACCACCGTCGACTTCTCTTCGGTGGTCAACCACTCCAGTGACCCAACCAACCGCATCAACTCAATCGCCACATTGGTATTCGATGACTGCGACTGCGATCCACCAGCAAGCAACGGCCGAACGCGTGCCCAACAGTCTTGGAACAACGCTCGCTGTTGACCGGGTGTAAAACCGCCCGCAATGCGACGCCATAACACAATCGTCTCCGAAGCGTTCGCAGCAGTACGGTGCAACAATTTGTTATGAACGCTTCGCCATGTTGTATTCACTCGCCAATCGTCCGCCGCCAAACCAAAACCAGGTCGCAAGCACCAACCCACCATGTTCAGCCAACGAGATTCATGCTCCGCGGAGATCTTGCGATACGCCTGATGCTCTTGCAAGTACCGCCACATCTCTCTTAACAAAGATGGGCTCCAATCTCGCCTCGCAACACCCATTTTTTCTGCTATGTACGCGATCCCCTGCCGAGGCTGTACCGTTGGCGAATCACCAAACACACTCTGCATAGCATCCATTGCGGACTGGACAACGGTTGATTGCGCGGTCTCGATCAAACCAACTTGCTGGGGATCAGCGTTTGTTCCCTGCAGTGTCGACATCCGAACATCAAATTCCAATTTCCAGCTGCTGTCAGGATCGAGTTGGGAAGGCAGCTGCTCGAGCTCTTGTCGCCGAGCTACCACCAAGTTCATGGCCAACGTTCCGATTTCGCTCAGTTCGGATTCCAAGACCACTGGCACGAGTTGCTGCTGTTTGCGATTCCCCATTTCTAATACAGTCCGTATCGGAGACATGGCGGTCATCGACTCCTTGTCCACCGGAACAATCTGACCGATTTCATGGATCAAATTCGTGCTGCTATGAAACAAAGGAAACTGAACTGGCTGACCGACCATCAAATGAAACGGGTGTTCGTCGATCCGAAACCGATCAAGCGGCATCGCGTTGGCAGGCATCACGCACATCGCTTGAGCGGGCGATTGCTCGACCAGAAGGTAATATGCACGCGCTAGCCTCGCATCGATGCGAACACCTTCCCCTCGACGCACTTGACCGAAGTACGCCGCTCCCTGCGCGACCGCGAGATCCAGCCGATTCCCTTCAAGCAGTCCAGGCTGCCAGGAATCGCCCGCTTGAAACCACTCTGCTATTTGTTGAAGGATTGCCTGTCTGATTTGCGTGGATTCGAGAACCCCACCGTTAAAGAGAACCCAATCGGGCCGTGCCGCTTGCAAATTGTTTAGTTGCTCGCGAGCTAACTCGTCGCGGCCCGCCCAGCGATGTTCCCACAAAAATGCCGCTAAGTGTTTGTTTACGTTAGGATCGGCTGCGTAAGGTAATCCAAACTCTTGAAAACCTTCGCCCGCTTTGTCCGGTCGATCTTGAATGGCTACTCGCCCAAAAAAACCATCGACCAACAATTGCCTCGCCCAATCCAAGTCGATCGATAGAGTTCGGGTGTTCTCGATGAGTTTCGATCCGCTGCCGGGCAACGACATCTTGTACGTATTGGGTGGCTCTGGCCCAAGCAACGACTCCTTGGCCGCTCGGCATTGTGCTTTGAGTGCATCCCATTGCCTTGGCCTCAAGCGATCTTGCCCAGGTGAGTCAGCAAGCAGCTGTTGCTCGAGCGAACGAGCGAGAGCCAAGTCGAGGTTGTCGCCACCAAGCATGAGGTGCTCGCCCACGGCGACGCGATGCAAGCCAAACGTGGCTTGGAGAGATTCACCGACCGATTCGCTCAAGTCGATCGCGGCGGCTTCACTCGAGGATGCGTTGCGTTTGGATGCCTCCGCGGACGCCGTTGTCGATTTCGTTTCGACCACGCGAATGAGGGTAAAGTCCGTAGTACCTCCGCCGATATCGCATACGAGTATGCTCTGTCCCGGACGCATTGTTTGCATCCAAGTTTCTTGATTGCGATGTAGCCACGCGTAAAAAGCTGCTTGAGGCTCCTCGATTAAGATCACGTTGGGCAAGCCGGCTTCAGTGGCCGCTTGGATAGTAAGTCGCCTTGCAACCTCATCAAAGGAAGCCGGCAGTGTCACGATCACATCCTGTTGCGCCAGGGGTTCGCCAGGGTGTTCGCGGTCCCACATGCGCCGGATGTGTTCCAGATAACGACGGCTAGCTTGAACGGGTGAACACAATTGAACGCCGTCATCAGCACTCCACGGAAGCAGGTCTGATGTTCGGTCGACGAGCGTGTGGCATAGCCAGCTCTTAGCGGAAGCGATACAACGGCCTGGCATTTGCACACCCCGTTGTCGCGCAAAAGCACCGACAACACTTACATGCGGGCCATCCGAGAAGTGAAACCGGGAATGGACTTGCGATGACTCGGGTGCGGTAAGTTCGTAGTGGAAAGAGGGCAAAGTATCGGAGAATTGGCTGGTCTGCAGATCGACCATTTGCTCGATGCGGAATGTCTCCAGCAGCGAATTAGGGCGTTGGGTGTCCATAAAGGCAACGGCGCAGTTGGTGGTTCCGAGATCGATACCAACGACGTATCGACTGACTCGCCGTTCAAAGGCAGCATCTAGTTGCGAAAGTGGTTCAGGGAGTTGGTCGGTCACTGGTTGGGTACTGAGGAAAGCGTGGAATGGGAGAACGGCTGCTGACAGAGAATAACAGTAAGGAGTACTGAGCTAAACTGGTTTACGAGCGAGGGTCATCGCGGCTGGCAACATTTCATTGAGGAGAACAGGCCCCAAGAGATCGGTGTTATTCAAGTAGCCGCTCCAAACGCGTAGCTCCGGTGCAAACTCGTGCAGGAACTGGCGGCAAACGCCGCAGATCGTAACTCGCTCGGGCGAGACCACGACGATGGAATCCCACTGCATGTCCCGTTGTAAGATGGCTTGTGAGGCAGCGACTCGCTCCGCACAAATCGTGACCGAATAGGATGCGTTTTCGATGTTGCATCCGCAATAGATTTTGCCGCTCTTGGATAAGAGCGCACAACCGACCGCGAACTTGCTGTAGGGGTTGTAAGCTGACAACGCGGCATTCTGGGCCGCAGCGACGAGTTCGTGCAACTTTGACGTGTCGAGCGGTTTTGCGGCAAGTGGTTGGTTCATGGGCAAGTTAGGTGTGAGATGTAAGGTGTTGTGTGTAAAGTGTTGGGAATGGACATGCTGCAAATTGCAGATTTGAGAGTTCAAATTTGAGATCTCAAAATCAGATTGCAAATCTCAAACCCAAAATCCAATGCCATCCTCACCGGGCAGCTTGAGCAGCTCGGCTCCACTAATTTCGAATGTACCTTTTCAAGATCCAATCTGCGAGGTTAGGCCATAGGTCGCTTATGCCAGCCAGGAACGAAGCCTTAACTGGAGTCACGAGTTCCTTCTTTCCCCGATGGGCTGCCTCGAGGATCTTATGACACAATACTTTGGGATCGATCGTTCGTAGCTTGACGCCACCGCCTGGCTTGGTGGCCGATTCGGTGTCGAGTCCTCGCTGCTCAGCTAGTTTTTGGTAACGTGTCGCTGCGTCGTCTCTCGCAATCGGACCCGGACAAACAAGCATGACGTGTATACCAGAGCTTGCGAGTTCGACACGCAACTGGCGTGACATGGCGGTAAGTGCCGATTTGGAAATGGAGTAGCCGCCCATGCCGGGCGCAGAGACTAGGCCGGCAAGTGAGCCGATATTGACGATCGTGCCACGAGCCCGCTTGATCGAATTCAGCGCCAAGCGTGTCATATTCCAAGTGCATATCACATTGTCGTTCAGCATCGACGCAAGGTCGATATCGCTCAGCTGTTCCAACGGCCCTCGGTCCGATCGACCGATCGCATTCAGGAGCAAGTCTACGTTATGTTCGGCCAGCCACGTTTGAAGTTTGGGCTCATCGTTAGGCCCAAGATGATTTGTCGAAGTCAAATCTGAGCCCTTCAGACTCAAGTCGACTGAGTAGATCGCCGCCGAGGATGCGCCGTTTTCGATGGCCATCGCCTTGGCCGTTTCAAGTCGCGAAACGTCCCGACCAACGATGATGAGATTGGCTCTTTGCCGTGAAGCCGCCATGACCAGTTGAAGCCCAAGTCCGGACGTACCCCCGCAGACAACGACCCAACGCTCGGTCCACGGTCCGGTATTTCCCATTCAAAAAATTCCCAATTGAATAATAAAGTTCAAGTAAATGTGTGCGAATCGCATGGAGGCAACTCCGCAAAGCTTCAATCTCGCTCACAATCCTGGCGTTTGGTTGCGATGCCGACCCCAAGTTTACCATCCATGTTCATAAATCAAATCGTCGTACTGCCATAGCCAAAATAGTAGGAAATCTACACAATATCTCGAAAGTCCGCGAATGGATCGCGACAACAACTCCTTTTCAAAGGTTCCATTCTAAATGCCACGAAATACGTTAAGCGAAGCTCGAACCAAGATTGTGGCGACAATTGGACCGGCGTGTGAAGACGAAGCGATATTGGCGGAGTTGGTGATCCATGGCGTCGACATTTTCCGAATCAACGCCGCCCACGGTACACAAACCGATTTCGCACGTGTCATGGCCAAGATCCAACGTGTCCGCGAAGTAACGGGTTTTCCTGTTGGGGTCTTGCTCGATTTGGCTGGTCCTAAAATTCGACTCGGCAAATTGTTGCAGGATCCGCTAGAGGTGGACGTCGGCACCGAGGTGACGTTCATTCGGGGCGACGTACCTGGCTCTCCGACGGAACTAACAAGCAACTATACCAAACTGATCGACGAACTAGGTGTTGGCGATCCGGTCATGTTGGCGGACGGTATGATATCCATGCACGTCATCGACAAGCAGCGCGACAGCGTCCGTTGCTTTGTCTCAGTCCGCGGAACGATTCGCTCCAAGCAAGGGATCAATTTGCCGGGGACCTCCCTTTCGGTTTCGTCCATGCGGCCTGAAGATGTCTCGAATGCATTATGGGCTGCAAAGAACGATGTGGACTTCATCAGTTTGTCGTTTGTTCGATCGGCACAGGACGTCTCGTCGCTAAAGAACCTACTGGCGTCGATGGACGCTCAAGCGTTGGTGATCGCCAAGATCGAGAAGCGTGAAGCTCTTGAGTGCTTGGAAGAGATCGTGGATGCTGCGGACGGAGTGATGGTCGCGCGAGGGGACTTGGGCGTTGAAATCGATGTTGCCGACACGCCGGTAGCACAAAAACGAATCATCCAAGTCTGCCGCGAGCGTCTCAAGCCAGTCATCGTGGCGACACAAATGCTAGAGAGCATGCATCACAATCGACGTCCAACCCGAGCCGAAGCAAGCGACGTCGCCAATGCCATTCTCGATGGTGCGGATGCCTGTATGCTGAGCGGCGAAACGGCGATCGGTGATTTCCCGATCATTACCGTCGATACCATGAATCGCATCATGCTCAGCACGGAAAAGATGCTCAAGACGCAACCGCAGGATTCCAAGACACGATTCTTTTCGCGGGTGCATCCCATCACGGCAGCGGTCACGCATAATGCCGCCAACATCGCAGAAGCGATCGACGCCAAGCTCGTTGTCGTGGCCAGCCGAACAGGCGGAACGGCGTGGGTTAAATCGAAGCAACGCAACTATATCCCAACGCTGGGTGTCAGCGACTCCGACCATACGCTTCGGCGCATGTGTTTGTTTTGGGGGATCATGCCACACAAAGTGTCAAACCTCGATAATCCCGAGGGGTTGTTCGACGAAGTGACCAAATGGGCTGTCGAGCGAGGCATGCTTGCTGCTGGTGACCGCGTCGTCTACGTGACCGGCACGGGGCTAATCAACAACACGCACAATCTGCTTGTCGTCCACGAAGTCCCCAAAGTTTAACCCGCACAGCGGCGAGCACCTGTATGCCGCAGGTCATTCACCTCGGAATGAATCCTACTGCACAGCTTCTCCATTCATCTGGATTTTCGCTTATTTAGCACGATATAAGCGGCGAAAAAACCTACTAACACAAAAACACTTATCCCCGACATGACCCAGTGCGGCCAACTGCTGGGCGTCACGTCGGCGTTGCTACGTTGAAATCGGTCGCTCGATTCCGCTGTCGAGCTCATGTGAACGCCCTCTGGTGTAATGCGAACGAAACCTACGCAGAGCCCCTTTCGCTCCGCAAACGCTCGCGATGCCTTTGGTCCCAACACAAGCAATGCAGTCGACCACCCGTCGGCAACCATGGCGCTAGCATGCAGTACCGACACGGTCGCCATGTCATGATCCAGGGGACGTCCCGTCCGCGGATCGAGAATATGCGAATAGCGTTGCCCACGGTGCACTCTTCCCTGTTTCGTGTTACCGGATGTGCAAAGCGATTCACCGATCAACGCCACTTTGGCGATCAACCGTGATGGATTCGTTGGATCTTCGATCCCGACTTGCCATGGCACTGAATCCGTCGGCCTGCCAATACTACCGAATTCGCCACCAAGCTCAAACAAAGCTCGACCGAAGCCCCTTCTTGTCAGCAGTGAAACGACGTGATCGATCGCCCAGCCTTCAACGAGTGCATTGAGATCCATTTGGATCGCGTCGCTTCGTTTCAGAATCGATCGTGGATTAGCCTGAAACTCGATTTGATTTGAGCCGATCTTTGTTCGGCACTCCTCAATCGCTTCCAGACTTGGGGGAGCCCAAGCTGGAGCAAGGCTATCCAGCTGCCACAACCGCATGAGCGGCCTAACGGTCGGATCGAATGCTCCGTCCGTTTCTCGAGACAACTCCATTGCAAACTGGGCAACCAAGTACAGATCTTCGGATACCTCGATCCACTCGTTGGCTTTGGCCTCGTTCCAGCGGCTTAGTTCGGACTCGGGACGATAGAGTGAAAAGATCGTTTCAATGCGTTCCAGTTCGTCTTTGACTGCGGTACTTGCTTCGTCAAAGGAAGTTGTTTCCGATGGACCGGCAAGCTTCAGCGTATAGGATGTTCCCATCGCTCTACCGGAAACGATTTTGATTTCAGCAGCAATGTTCCTATCCAGAAGCAGAAGGACCATGATGCAAAAGGCGGCAGCGACTAGACTTTTCATCGCGATGCCCTCACGACGGAATTCTCGCGAAGTACAGCAGCACGCCAACCGCCAAGCACCCGCAGGCAAGCAAATCGGCTCGCGTCAGCCGATCGCTGCGTGAATGCCGACGCAGGTATTGAAGTATGGCTCCCGTTCCGCAACCATATCGGCAGTAGGCCATCGGAACTCGCAACGAAACGACGATTCCCAACACAGCCACCACGACAGTCGGCCATGCTGCCGATCGCCATGCATAGGCGTCGAAGGGCTCGATATCCACCAAGCTGAAGGGTAACTGCAGTAACGTAACCAAGATCACCCACGCAATCAGCGCGGGACGAATCCAAAACAACAGCCGAACGAGTGCACGCGGCATCGATGACTTCGTCTTCCATCGGCGAGGCAATAACTGCTGAACCGCTCCATGAGGACAAAGATGCGAACAGTAAACATTGCTGCGAGCAACAATCGGTAACGTGATGGCTGCGGCTGCCAACACAACCAAGCCCAAAGCGTTTTGCCATGGAATACCGCTTTGTGCCCAACCGGTAAACATGCCCATCGACAAAAGGTCGCCGTTGATCAATCCTAGATACACAATCACGATAACTTGAAAAGCAATGCGGACGCGACTGTTGCCTCGCAATGAGCTCAAGCCAATGATCAAGCCGAATGCCACGATGGCTATCGTACTGATGGTACGCCAAATCCCTGTCCAATTCGCTGTTTGAGATGTTTGTTTCGCCGCTTGTTCCGATTCATAGGCGGCCGCTGCTGCGATCAACCCTTGAGCGACCGCCATGCTTGTCATCGTAGCTCCAGATACACCCTCGATCTGTTCTTGTTTGAGATCTAGCGTGCTCCATTGCTTCATCGAGTATTTCTTAAGAAGCTTCTCGAATCCTGCGTCGCTCTTGACGTATCCAACATAAGGCTCGTTGTCAAAGCTGGCTGAAATGGAGATACCAATGATGGTTCCGTCGGGCTTGAATGCGATACGGGTGTCGGTTGGTCCTTGATAACCAACGATCTCATCTGCAGCCGGAGAAGTGCGCAGGATTGCTCCGACAACAATCGACTTCGCGTCGGAAACGTGCCACAACGATCGGACCGTACTATCCTGCTCAATGCGGTCGGCCATCGGAAAAAAACCTTGGGCCGCGCTCAATTCCAGGGTTTCTGGGAACTTGCCTGCAACGTCAACCGCCCCCAACCTCCGTTGAATCCCTTGGACCATGGCCAGGCTGGTCAACGTTGCGCCGGCGACTCCGTCGACGCCCTTTGCTGATGCCGCCTCCTGCCAGGACATATTCTTCCACGCTCCGAAAAACGCTTTATCTTTGACTATCAGGTTTACGTGGTCGCGTGTGTCGCGACTGGACAACACCTCCACACCGAGAATACGGTCCCGTTTGTCAAAAGCGATCAGCAGATTGGTCGGTCCCGAGAAGCCGAGGAATCGATCGCTCTCCGGTGCCGTTTGAACGACGTAACCAATCGACTCGCTATCGACGCTGAGGACTTCTCGACCACCATGATTCTCTGGTTCACCCCATTTTGATGATGGAGGATAAAATCCCAATCCGCTGTTCCAAACGGCTTGAGTAAGCGAACGCCCACGTTGGATCGCCAACAATCGATCGTGCTGAAGATGCATCATCAAAATGATGCAGCAGAGGATCGCAATACGAACGAGATGCACGCACCATTGCCGGGTATTTTTCATAACGTGATTGGTGCGTAGGACAGGCTGTTTGCCTTTCTCGGTTTGCAACATGTCTTTCGTACACAAATAGGCTGACAGGCTGCTCTACGGGGCGTGCAGGATCTGAACTGCGTCAGCATGAACAATTCCTCCAGCCTTGTCAGTCGATTGTACGATGGAAATCACGTCGCCCGCTTTTGCGTTGAAAACACCGAGCGAGACGAACGCGTTATCAATCGCGGCTTTTTCCCTCATGTTAACGCGTATCTCTTTCTTCGAGGCTCCAATCGCAACGGTTACGGGTACGCTCTTTCCCCGATTTTCGTGCGGTTGGTAGGACAATCGAATCTCGACTTTCATGTCCTTGTCCGCTTGCCATTCGTACTTGAGCGTTGCTCCTGAGTCTGCTTGCGCGAAAACATAATCGTAAGCCACATATCCTTTCAAGCCCGTACCAGATGTCCAATTGCCGTCCAGTTTAGCTTGACGATTATCAATCACCACTCCCTGCAACGCCGCTGGGTCTAAACCCGTCGGCGCTCCGTACGCTCCCGCCAAAGGAAGGGAGTCTTTGGGAATCGTCATCGTATCGGTTGGTTTTGCGCGAAACGCCTTTCCAGGCAATTGCAATAGTTTATCCATCTCGGACCAGTATCGATCGTAGACCGCCGACGGTGGACAATCATGATTGATGCATATCGAAGCTGCTTTGCCAACCACCTCACCCATCATCCCGCATGTCTTCATCACTCGAACCGTTCCGAGCGCTTCGTGCGTAACGCTAATGCATCGGCCCGCCATGAACATGTTTTCAATGTTCCGTGAATAGAAGCAGCGATAGGGAACTGGATATCCATAATCGCGATCAATTCGGCGATCGTGTTCGGCTATCGAGATGAAAGGGTTGTCTGGGAATTTTTCCGCGTACTGCTTCTTTGGATAGTGCAAGTCGATACTCCATGTACTCGGAACGCAACCGTCAGGAAACTCTTTCTTGGTCACGATATCATCTTGGGTCAAAACCAAGTCCCCTTGCAGTTGTCGAGATTCTCTCGGTCCACCGATAAAAGCGACCCAAGTCAAAAATGCGGTCTTGTGCTTGTCTGCACCATCCCGGTTCTTCATGGCGTTGAATGCGCCAAAGACTGCTCGCAAGTTCCAATCGCGAATGCCCTCTGCATCTCCGATGGCGTCTTTGTCAAACCCGCTTTCCCAAAACCATTGGCCATGGTGATCGACGGGATACGGAAAGTCGCTCATGTTCAAATCGAGGGCCCATGGAGTCTTGGGGAATTCGACGGACTTGTCCCCTTCGTCCCAAGCCCACATATTGCTCATCCCCATGCGGCCTTTCTCGGCCATGGTCCAATCGGCACCTGCCAATGCACCGAGCGTTCCGTGGCCTGTCGCATCGCAGAAGAGTTTTCCAGTAAACTTGCTGTACTCACTGGTCTTGGTGTCAAACGCATAGACGGCTGAAATGCGTTGCTGATCCATGTCGACTTGGAACGCATGATGATTCAAGAATAAGTCGATATTGGCTTCGGCGCGAACGAGCGCCTCCTTTTGAGCATCGCCAAACTCTTCGAAGGTACCTGGCGACTTCTTTGCTTTGTCCGAAAACTCCTCGACGATTTCGCCGATACGGGGATACTTGCCACGGCGAATAAGTCCCATTGCCCACACTCGAACTTCACTCGAGCCATTGCCACCCAAGACCGGACGGTCTTGGATCAAAGCGACTTTGCATCCCATTCGAGCGGCAGAAATCGCTGCCCCCATTCCTGAGTAACCGCCACCAACGACGATTAAGTCATAGCCACTCTTTGGCGTGGGCGTATCCTTAAGGCCGAGCATGGTTTGTCTCCAGCCAGGTAAGATATCATTGCTATCAGGCGGCGGTTTTGTCCCCTTGGTAAAGACGATCGCATCGCAGCGGCCATCGAAACCGGTCAAGTCATGCAATGAAACGGACACGGATTTGTTCTTGATCTCAACAGTGCCGCCATCCTGCCAATTCCAATCCGCCCCTTTGGTACCAAACGTCTCCTTGAGTGTGACGCCATCGACAATCAACTGGAATTTGCCCGGCTGGCCGTCTGCCTTCCATCGTGCAACCCAGTCCTTGGTACGGACGAACACGTGGTACCTACCTGTTTCTGGGAACTCGACCTTGGTGATCGCATCGGTCACAGGCTTTCCGATTCCATGTGCGATCAAATAGGGCGAGCCCATATGTCGGATGAATTGCGTATCGAGTGACCAACCGCCAGGCTGCTCAAAACTCTCCGCCTCCAACAACAAGCTTGGCGTGTTTTGATCACCCTGGCTGATTGAAGAAAATAGGAGCGGAACAAACAAGCAAAGAAAGTTTTTTAGTAGGTTGTTCATGGTTGCGCACGCATGATGTGCGTGGGGGGGTTGGCGATAAGTGTTGTTTGGATTGTGTTGTCGTGGTGCAACGCAAGCCGACCGAGGATTGCATTGTGTGATGGCTCGCGCCATTCCACTATCAGAGCGAATTCAATCGGCTTACTTCTGTGTTACTTTAAAATCCTTGCTGCCGTTCTTGGCGGGTAGATCAACCTTTTCAACGTAAGGTGTTTTCACAAGCGCCTTTCCTTGAAGGGACTCACCGAATGGAACTCCGTCAAACGGCGTAATGGTAACGATGTACTTGCCGCCAACGACTCCTTGATCTTTGGGAAGTGTGTATTTTCCATTGGATATTTGGCCCATGGAGCCCGGCCCAGAATTTCCAGCGGCGCTGTCTGGTTCAAAGGAGATTTCACCCGCCGGAGCCGGTTTGCCGTCGGACATGGTTATCGTTCCCTCCAAGGCATAGCGAACCGGGCCGTCTTGGCCACCACATCCGAGAATCGAAATCGCTAAGCCCAGTACCGAAAGCCACGTTAGCTTCGTGGGCAGAGAGGCAAACAGAGTATTCATAGATTCGAACTTAGGTGTTTTTTGTAAAAGTGGAATTGGGCATAATGCTGTTCAGGGTCAAGCCATACAAACTCGAACTTGATAACCCGAATCTGAATTTACTCAAGCGAACCACCGACTGGCAAACTGTCATTCCGAATCGCCATTTGACGGTAGGTATTGATGTCAATGCTCTGGCTCACAAACTGTACCGATCCATCGCAGAGTCCAAATTGGCATCCTCCGGGATGCCTGCTGCCGAACAATCGACTCACAAAATTGAAGCAATCCGCCACCCCAACGGCGCATTCTTTTTGGGCATTGATCTGCAACACAGCCGCCGAAAATGTGAGCGGAACAGCGAATCCACTATCTGCCTTGAGCGATGATGCCCAGCCTGCGTGGAACCCATCGGTTCGCATTCTTGGTACCGGCATGTATCGACTTTCACCGATTAGGAAGACGTTCGTTGTTCCGTCGGTTATATCTGCGAAACGAACTTTGGAATTCGCGAAAATGACTCCGTTTTGAAAAAAGACTCGCTGCCCAGCATTGGTCGAACAGGGAGCAGAGCCAACGCCTGTGGGAGGCCCCCCGCCCTGGACTCCCAAGTAGTTGCTGTTGTTGACGCTGGATTCCGAATTGGGATCCGACGGACATTGAAATTTTTTCATATTGGTTGCGAACAGTGCCGCGTTCGGCGGGTCACCCGGAATGTTTGAAGAGCCAGTAAACCTCTTCTTTAGATCGAACTGGTTATACAAATTCGTTTCCTCCACAAAAGGAAGGATGAGAACCGACCAGGGCGCCTGGGTTCGGTCCAAACCGGTTGTGCAAAAATTGGCAGGAGTCAATGCTGCCTGTGCGGCTGGCGTGTAACTTACGATGCCACCAGCAGGAAGGCTCCTAAAAGCGCTTTCATAATTGTGGCATGCCAATCCAATCTGTTTCACATTATTCGAACACTGCATCCGCCGAGCGGCTTCTCGCGCCGCCTGGACAGCAGGTAGCAATAGCCCAACCAAAATACCAATGATGGCAATAACGACCAATAACTCTACCAACGTAAAACCGAGCCTGCGTTTCATGATCCACCTTGCAATATCTTAGATAAAATGACGAGTTGGAGTCCGTTGCGATCAGCGTAATGGACTCTCGTGCGGCACTAAAGAGCCCTTAAGGAGGTTTCTGGACATCTTTTTCCCAGGAAACGTAAACTTTTTGATTTCCAGCGTCCAAAAAAGGCATAAGGTGCTCTTACGCAGCGTGGCATAGGCTTCCATCCCTGAGAATAGATAAACCACAGGCGTGAGCTTTTGCCACGGTTAAAGTCCGAGCTGCCGTTTGCCCTAAGAAACCAAGCTTGCTTTAGACTGTTGCCGAATTGCTTAAGTTAATTACAAGTTCCCAATGACTGAACCGAATCCCTCCAGCAAAAACGCCCGAATCGAAGAGTTCGTTAGGCTCTTGGGCGAAAATCAACATCGGATCTTTGTCTATCTGATGAGTCTGATGCATGATCGGGTTGCGGTAGAGGACGTGCAGCAAGATACAAATCTGGTCCTTTGGCGAGAATTTGAATCCTTTGAGCCAAATAGCAATTTTGCCGCTTGGTCATGCCGGGTTGCCTTCAATCAAATGCGGGCTTGGCGAAAGAAACAGCAGCGAGACCGTCTCGTTTTTTCGGATTCGTTTTTAGAAGCGTTGTCGGCAGAGCTCGATTCGCAGGCCGGTTCGCTGGACCGTCGACTGGACGCGTTAGAAAAATGCGTGGAACGCTTGCCATCCCACCATAGAGAATTGATCCGGCACCGATACAGCAATGGGAGTGCGATCGAAGAGATCGCGGAGCGAATGGAACGAAAGCCTGATGCGATCTATCGATTGCTTAGCAGAGTTCGATGTAGTCTTTTAGATTGTGTGCAGAATAGAGTGGCGAAAGAGACTTCGATATGAAAGACGTCGCGAACATGCGAGAGTTTCAGGAACTTGCGGACGCTTGGATGGATGGCCGCGCATCCCAGGCTCAAGCTCGTCGTTTAGAGCAACTGGCCAGTTCATCACCGGAGTTGATGCGTCGCTTTGTTGATCTCAGCGTGCTTAACGCTGCGCTCGTGCGTGTAGCCGAGACATCGTCGACTTTGCCGAAGCCCAAGAACGAACGGGGCAGGGCTGACTATTGGCTTTCTTTCAACAACCTTGCAATCGCTTTCGCTGCCGTACTCTTGATCGCGCTGACCGCATCGGCAATTCACTGGAATTTTCGGTCCGAAAAGACAACCTTCGCAAGCCTGGACGCAATCTCCGGCACGCGTTGGATTTCTGCTTCGGTTCCGACAGATGCTGGCTCGCAGATCGGTATCGGTCGATTAAAGCTTGCTGCCGGATTGGTTACGATTCGATTCGATGTCGGAGCCGTACTCGAACTCGAGGGACCGGCTGATCTCGAAATTGTTGCACCCACGCGATGCAGATTGAATTCAGGAAAACTGCTCACAACAGTTCACACCGATTTCAAGGGCTTCGTTGTCGAAACTCCCAATGCAATTCTGATCGATCAGGGTACCAGCTTTTGCGTTAGCGTGCAGCAAGGCGGAGAGTCAGAGATGCATGTCCTCGAGGGACGCGTTGATGTCGAGGACCGCACCACCGGTGTCGAGAGAACCGTACTCGGTAAGAGCGGTGTTCGATTGTCTAGAGGGATGATTGTTGAGTCACACGACGTCGAACAGGGAACGTCCATAGTACCAAAAATCCAATCCAATGAAGCCCGCGTCGTTCATCTAACGACGTCTATGGGCAGTGGAGCAGACTACTGGGTCCAGCGTGCTGACCTGAAACCCGGTTCCAGCAAAGCATCGTCGCTTGGAATGCTACTTGTAAAATGGTCTACGCCCGACGTCAGAATTTACGATCGCAAGGCGTACTTGAGGTTTGATCTGTCGAGCGTCGAAAGCAATGCCATTTCGAACGCTTCGTTGCATTTGAACGCAACCCCCAGCGGTTTGGGTTTTGCATCACTGACCATCGATTCATCGTTTGCTGTCTACGGTATCACTGAAGATGCGATGGACTCTCTGCCTTTGGAATCGACCTGGAACAGTGCTCCAGCAAGTACTCAAGGCGGCGGTTCTGTCGACGTACGGACCGCTCGGTTGCTGGGCAGGTTTGTTATTCCACAAGGAGTTCAGGAGGGTGCTTTCTCTGTTCAGAGTCCAGAGTTGGTGGAATATCTTACAAAAGATCAAAACCAAATAGCTACCATGGTTATTGTTTGCGAGACGCAATCAGTGAAAGCAGCATCGCTGGTCTTTGGATTTGCAGCCTCAGACAACTCAACGCTGTCGCCACCAACTCTTCGTCTCGAACTTTCAAAATGAGGGATGCAAAAGGTTTTCGCTAGCAACCCAAAGCCCATACCGTCGAGATAAGAGAATTGGATCGACTTGAACCTGTACGACGGACTTCTCGTCCGTCGGTTCCAACCTTTGTCAAAGGA
Source organism: Pirellula sp. (assembly GCA_031368325.1). GTDB lineage: Bacteria > Planctomycetota > Planctomycetia > Pirellulales > Pirellulaceae > JBKCUI01. The sequence continues at coordinate 48,305 of JANMNR010000059.1, read as the reverse complement.
CTGGAAGTCCGTTGTATGCAAAAACCTAATCTGGACAAAGCACTAAGTTTGAAATGGGCCAATTCCGACATCAATGAAGAATGAGACTAATGGCGATACGCAATCGCGGCAGCCAGTTTTTGCTCGATCCGAGTTCTTAGCGAACTAAAGTAGTTGGCGGCATCGTCCAAACCAGCCGTACGTGCGTAATGCACAAGCGGGTCGAGCAACCATTTTTCTGTCGGGGTGAGCTGCGGCCTCAGGGTGCCCGCGTTCAACTCCGTTTCGATCCATTTGAGGCTGGAGGGATAATGATCACCGGCTCCACTCGAAAACTGCAGCGTCGTTTTGTGAAGCTGCTCGAAGTCCTCGTCGGGACGGTAGGCCCTAACCGCTTGCCCGATTGAAAACAAGTGTCCTGAAAGCTCGCCCCATTCGTCGTCGTCCGAGTTCAAAAAAATTTCGCGAATTCGCAACAACCGAAACCTCCCAGTTTCGTCGATCGCTCTCAACTGGCCAAGCAAGTTGCTCCATAAATTGATAAGCGCCTTGTCAAACTCGACTCGGACCGGCGGATCGTTTTTAGCCTCGAACCATCCGCCTAGATTTTGCAGTAGCTCAGCACACCGTTGGCGATTATTTGCATCGCCACCTGCTAAGGTTGTTCGGGCGGATGGTCCTGCACAGTACAACGCTTCCGCGCCGGAGCCGACTCGATATCCGGTCTGGACAGTGACGCCTCGAATCAGCTTGCCCACGATGAGCCCCATCCATTGGCTCCACAGGTCCGGGAGCCGGCCATAGAGCATGGACTCCTCCAGAAGCTCGACCAGAAACCGCCTCACTCGCTCGTGGTAGATGCCGTTACTGCTTAACACGACAATCGGAAGCCGTTCGAGAGCGTTTTCGATGCCGTGAACGTTATGCAGGTACTCAAGCAATTGAACATATTCGCCGATGACCGCCAGCAATTGATCGGGCTGCGTGCAAACCAGCAGAACGTCGGGCAGCCAAACCGCTTGCGCACAGGAAACCAAATCGGCCCGGCAAGCGTCGGACCACTTGATACTTTGCGCGTGGCCATCGGAGGAAATCGTCAGTGTGCCTTTTTGAGTGAGCGCAGCGGTGTTGACGGAACCGCGTCGTTGTACGAATTGAATCCGGTCCCGAGCTTCGGTGCATCCGCGTGTTAAATGGAAATAGAACGCAGCTCCGAGCGCACCCACAGGCAGGATGCCGACGGTTCTCAATGGCGACGATGGCATTACTGGTTTCCACCCAAGGCGACGAGTACCGTTTGGGCCGCGCGCGGGTTTGCAGTCTTAACGATGAGTCGCCCCCGGTTGCCAATCGTTGCGGTTGACGAGTAGGCATACTCGATATTGATGTTTGCTGCCGCTAGCGTTTCACCAATGAGCGCGAGACAGCCAATTTCATCGGTCATTTCAATCACCAACACCTCGACCTCGACCACAGGAAGTCCTGCTTTTTGCAAAACCAACTTGGCAGCGGCTGGATCGCCGGTAACAAGCCGCACCATCGCTTGCTCGACATTGTCGATCACACTGAATGCGCTAATATGAATCCCCTGCTGGGCCAGGAGACGCCCAATCTGCCCCAGCCGGCCCGGTTGATTCTCGATTGCAACACTTATCTGTCGGTTGATGTCGATGTCCATTTCGGATTCTCGTCTCGTAATACAAGCTATCGTGCGTTTGCCAGCTCATCCTCTCAAGCCGCTGCCAGCTTGGGATAGTAACAGATTTTTCATCGCAGTAATCCCATTCGGGATGCACTCGAGGCCCGTCGACTTACCGAACTACGGTCACTTCAAGACCTTGGCGATTATGTAAGCCAATAGTCTAAATCAAGGTGGATTGGCTCGGCCTTCGTGTTTTTGCTGAAAGTTAGATCGCATTCGGCCTTTTTTGAATCCAATCGGTCAAACAACTCGAATCCTCTTAAGTCCAGTTGAATTCAAAACCCGAACCACCCATAACCCCACGGAAGCTCAAGAATGAAAAGCCTGTTTAAAGGATGCGTATCGATTGCTGTTGGTTGCCTGTTTACCGCCAATGGTTTTTCCGCGGATATCGTGGACACCGCGGTAAAGGCTGGAAAGTTCAAAACCCTCGCTGCCGCCCTCGGTGCCGCCGACTTAGTCGCGACCCTCAAGGGCCCCGGACCTTTCACTGTCTTTGCACCCACTGACGAAGCGTTTGCGAAGCTCCCTGCAGGAACAGTGGAAACGCTCTTGAAGCCCGAAAACAAAGGCAAGCTTGCCGGTATCCTGACCTACCACGTCGTCGCTGGGCGAGTCATGGCCAAACAAGTCGTCGGACTCAAAGGTGCTAAAACGGTCAATGGCCAACGCGTTGACATCAAAGCAGATGATTCGACCGTCATGGTCGACGGTGCCCAAGTTACCACCACCGACATCCAGTGCGACAACGGGGTGATCCATATCATCGATTCCGTGATTCTGCCATCGGACAAAACTATTCCAGAAGTCGCCACGGCCGCCGAAAAGTTCACAACCCTCATTGCGGCAGTCAAGGCTGCGGGATTGGCTGACGTTCTATCTGGGCCAGGGCCATTCACCGTATTCGCTCCAACGGACGAGGCATTTGGAAAACTTCCCGCCAATACAGTGCAAGAACTACTCAAACCGGAGAACAAGCAAAAGCTGGTCGATATTCTAAAGTACCATGTGGTTGCAGGCCGCGTTTATTCGGAAGGCGTTGTTGGAATCAAGACAGCAAACTCCGTCGCTGGATTGCCAATCTCAGTTAATGTCAACATTGACGGGGTCAAGTTGAACAATTCCAGGTTCTTGGCCACCGACATTGACGCTTCAAACGGTGTTATCCACGTGATCGATTCAGTTCTCATGCCTCCAGCTAAAAGTGTAGAAGCGGCGAAAGCCGTCGATCTACGAATGACTCTCGAGCAAGCCGTCTCGCAGGGGACGAATCTTTTTAATGCAGGCCACCACCAAGCGTGTGCACAACTCTACGAGAGCACCATGACATCTCTGTCCAATTCGGACGTCAGTGCCTCGATGAAGAGCCACCTGACTCAAGTCTTGACGTCCGCGAGACACCAGACATGCCCGACCGAACGTGCCTGGGCACTGCGTCGTGGTATCGACCAAATGTACGCTCAACTCAAGACATCGAATTAAGTTGTTGTGCGAACGAAGAAACTTGCCGTTTTGATACCGGCGGCGTGAGCAGCCGGCTTTGCAACCACGGGTTAAATAAAAAGATCAATAAAACGTGGGTCAAGCGGAATGTCGCTGACCTCGATGTCCGAGATCAAATCGGCATATAGCGAAGATTGTGAATTCATCAGATCCAATCCAACACGTGCCCATGCTTGTTGGAGTTTAGACGAATCGGTCTTTCCCCTCATTCGCGTCTCTGCCTCCAAGTCCAACGCGTTGGCTACTCTCAGGTACTCAGAATGTGGTTTCTCTAGCGTGATGGCATAGACCAGCGAAGCCATCGAGAAACACAGGTGGTCAAAGATTCCGCCCTCGTCTCCCAATAGAAAGCTCTGATCCATGAAGCTCTTTTGATATCGAGCAATGATCAGCAAGACTCGACGACCCAGGACACGATTGCGCCGCAAAGCTCTGCGAATCAATCGCTCTTTTTCCGGAAAGAGATTCTCAATCCCAGCTAAACTCCCTGTCCAAGGATACATGGAACCAACAATCGTGCGAGCGATGAACCATCCAAACTTGGCTTTTGCTGTGAGCCCAAATTTGCCATTCACCTCCGCCATTCCGATTGGCTCAAGAAACTTCGCTCGAATGCCACGGGTCATTGCGTTGGGAGCACCAATGTCCGCAAGCACCGGGTTAGGTCCCTCGTAAACTGTAGCGATCGTGAACTCATGCATGTTCTCGCCAATGTAGTTTTCGATTAACGGCCCAGCGTTTGCGATGGCTGCTTCTCCGCCTTCGCGAACGGCATGTCGTCGTTCATCCAAGTGGACCGACCGTCCACCTTGGATTTGATAAACGTTGATTGCGGTCTGCAGCAGGGCTTTCGTGGCGTACACCTTGGCAATCATCCCTATCGTTTCGTCCCGAACGCCGTTCGCTCCTAAACGAAAACAGACATCACCCAGCACGCGACTTGCTAAAGCATGACAGGTAGCCCGACCCATCCAAGTCTGAATACGAGGTGAGGCACCGATCGGCTTGCCGAACGTGTTGCGGAACGAAACCCAACCGCCGGGCTTGTTTCGATGTGTTAGATCGCTGGTCGCTTCGGATTGGCTTGGATCCAAGATGATTTGGGCGAGCAACTTAAAAATCTTGGCAGCGCTGTTGACACAGATTCCGCCACGACCCTTGGCGAGCGAGCTAAACGCTTGGGCAAGTCCCTTGCCTGGCGGGCCAAGCAACTGATCGGTAGAGACTGGGTAGTCTGTCATGCGGAAACGAGCGTTCCAAAGATAATCGAACGCGGTCAGTCGGTTGCGGATCATACGGAAATGAGGCGTGTCGGCTTTGGGCACTTCGAAGATCACCATGCCCGAATCGCGACCCTTGGCGAGTCCCTCCCCCTCGATCTTGAGTACGAGGATACATACCCCGCCGTAGATGACATTGGTAATCGGCCACTTCACACCCGAGATGAGATACTTGTCCCCATCGCGTCGCGCGGTCAAAGCCAACTTGCTTGGATCTGCCCCGACACCTGGTTCGGTCAATGCGAACGAACCCAATAGCTCACCTCGCGCCATTCGAGGTAGATAGTAGGTTTTCTGAGCCTCGGTTCCAAAGTCGATAATCGGTGTTACAGGCCCCAGAAAGTTATGCACCTCGAACATAACTGCAAGATCGGGATGGATCAGCGTCAAGGCTCGCAACAGCGGACCAAGATCGCCGAGCTTGGCACCACTACCGCCGTACTGTTTCGGAATGGCAAGTCCAAAGAAGCCGATCGCTGCAAGTCCCGAAATGGTTTCGTCCTGGAAGAGCATCGTCGCATGATTGAGTAGCGAACCCGCCTTCTTTCGCTTCAGCAGAAATTCGATGCTTGCGGCCATCGTCGTTGCAACTTCAGCCGACGGGCTAAATCGACCGGCATCAAACGCAGAAGCACTCGCGTTTCCAAAAAGTGAAGTGATCGTCGGAGCCTCACCCGAGAACTGCTTCTCTGCCGATCGGTCTGCGTCGTCGAGGGTGGCCAACGATGCCACTTCGTCCGCTGTCCGTCCTGCTTGCTTGAGGATCAGGGAAATAGCGTCGAGGCCACTCCCAACGTTTTGCGTGCCATTTAGCCGGTCTTTTGTTTCCATGAGTAATCCGCCTACAATCCGCGAAGAGAGGTAATCCGACGCATTGTAACACAGGGGGTAGAGGAGTAGGCACATCCTATGTAAAGTGCCATCTGTACTGTTCTTGACTGAATAGAGAATTGGGAACCATTAAATCCATGCTCCAGAACATCCCGAGTCTTGTCCTGTTTTTGGTAGCCTCCACGATTCCTTTGTTTGGTTTAGCGGCAGACGCTGGTAAGCCGAATGTTGTCATCATTTTGGCAGACGATCTTGGCTGGACGGATATCAAGTGCTTCGGTAGCGATTTCTATGAGACTCCACATATACACTCGCTCGCATCCGAGGGGATGAAGTTCACGCAAAACTATTCGGCATGCACCGTCTGTTCGCCGACGCGTGCGGCAATGTTGACGGGCAAGTATCCTGCTCGATTGCATATCACCGACTGGATTCCTGGCATGATGCCGGAAAACCCAAAACTTCTGGTTCCCAATTGGACCAAGTTCTTACCGCATGCAGAAGTCACGCTCGCGGAGGTTCTTAAAGAAGCAGGTTATGCTACCGCCATCATTGGCAAGTGGCATTTGGGACAGGAACCTTTCTATCCAAAAACACAGGGGTTTGAACTGAACATAGCAGGCACAGACAAAGCGGCGCCTCCGTCATTCCACGCTCCATGGAAGATACCGAACCTTTCGGAAGGCACGGATGGCGAATACCTAACGGATCGATTGGCAGAGGAGGCAGTGAAATTCATCGAGCAGTCCAAAGACAAACCGTTCTTTCTCTATTTGCCGCATTTCGCCGTGCATACTCCCATTCAGGGACGAGCAGATCTCGTTGCCAAGTATCGAGCCAAACGTCAACCTCACCATCGGCATCGCAACATCGACTACGCCGCGATGGTTGAGAGCCTCGATGCTGCTGTGGGGCGGGTTCTCTCTACGCTAAAGGAACAAGGGATTGACCAACGAACGATTGTCGTTTTCACCTCCGATAATGGTGGCCTTATCACGCGAGAGACGACCACCAATGCACCGTTGCGATTCGGAAAGGCCTCCGCTTATGAAGGTGGCGTTCGTGTTCCCTTGATCGTCCGATGGCCAGGCGTTATTCCGAAAGGGCTTGTGTCCAATAAACCAACGATCACCATGGACTTCTTTCCAACTGTTCTAGAAGCGACCGGTGTCAAAAATCTGGAATCCAACTCGGCGACCGGCGCCTCAGGCCGCGATGGCGTAAGTCTTCTTCCGTTGTTGAAACAAACTGGAACGCTTGCCGAACGCGATCTTTTTTGGCATTATCCGCATCACCAACATTACCAACTTGGCGGTGCGATGCCGTATGGTGCGATTCGCTCCGGTGACTACAAGCTAATCGAGTTCTTTAACGACATGCATGCCGAGTTGTACAACTTGTCGGACGATGCTGGAGAACAACAGGACCTGGTAAACTCACAGCCGGATCGGGTCAACGAGTTGCGCAATCGCCTTCACCAATGGCGTTCGTCGGTCGGTGCCCAAATGCCAATTCCGAATCGCAGCTTTGATCCGACGAAGCCAGAGTACGTAGCTCCTCCATCCAAACGAAAATGAAACCAAGATCCTTGTGATTACTTCGATTCTTCGACAATGGCATCAAATGCACTTCGCGCAAAGTCGTATGCAGCTTCAGCAAGAGCCAACTCACTAGCTCGGATCTGCCCTTTTTTCTTGGTCCAACACTGGTCGACCGCTTGTCGACACCATTTTGCACTTTCGATGGAAGCCCTAATGGGGCCGCCATCGACCTCCACAAAAATCGGATTGCTGTGAAGCGAAGGTAGGATTCGTATCGCCACCCAGCTTGACTTGGTGATCGGCACATCCCATTTCAAATCTCGAAACGTCCCATCGGCATCGATGGTTGTGGATGCAGCCACTTCTCCGTTGACGATCAACTCGACCGGAACCGTCCGCGTGTTTCCAACCCGAGCCCGCTCAAGATGCCAATAGGGTTTTTCATCGAGCCGTCTCGCTCGAATTGCTTTGGCCGATTCACTGATCTGATCTGGTAACATGGCAGCCACGCTTGCTTGAACGGACAGCTTTTCGCCCGCCTTGAGATTGAGCTGGCTCGCTTCACCGCCGTCATGGACTTGCCCCATTGAGAGTCCATTGATGGAAAAGCGACTGAGATGGCTCAAGCCGTCGCCGACATAGCTTCGCCCCGCTTTCAGTCCCATAGCCCAATCCTCAAACGAAAACTCAGGCGTTTTCGGTAATTCTACGTAAACGCGCCCTAACCCGATGCGCTCGCCGTAGATGCATGGGAAATCGGTTTCGCCACTGATTCGAGTACGGTAACCGCAGTTTAGTGTGTGATACCAAATGTTGAGTTCCCAAACAGCGGGCGTATCTACCGTACTGATAAAATCGCAAGCGTCATGTGTTACAGCCACGATGAACTCGTTGGCACCGATGCCATCAAAAGGTGGCATGGCCAAATCGGGCAGTCGATCCGCGGCCCTGCCAACGGTCTCTTGAGCTGCCCCGCCCCAAATCCTAGGCAACAATCCGCGTTTGCCGTTTGGCAAGTAATCGGGAAGCTGCAGTCCCCAACCGCTATGGCTATACCCAACGACACCCCCTTGCTGCTTGCCCCATTGAAGAACAGGAAGCGTCCAGCTAGGCCAATCCTCAATTGTTTTCGTTCCCGGATAGTCGTCTTCCTTGAGATTCAACAAGCATAGATGTCCTGCGTGCGACGATGGAAATCCGCTCACCTCGACGTCGTATCGCATCAGGTGCTTGCCCTTGGACAGCGACGAAGTCTGTCCCTCGAAGAATTGTTTCTGATGATACCAGCATGGTCCCCAACTAAGTACGCAACCGACGTTCAAATCTTCGCCAAGAATATGGCGGTACATGTCTTCCGGCGTTACGCCTTGTGTAGGGTTTTCGTAGTGTGCACAGCCGGCTGCATGAACGTGATGGTCTCCGGAGATCCAGCCTCGCTCGGCCATGTGAACCCATCGTTCCAATGGCAAGTGAATCGGCTTGGGCGTCGCATCGCCTGTGACTTCGTAGTCCAAATCGAGTATGTGATATTCTGGTCCACGTGAAGCTTGTATTCGGTATTTACCCTTTGGAAGCTTGATAGACTCGCCATGCGTACGATAGATCTGATGATGAAAGAACATGTCGGGAGCCAAGCGACGCGACGGGTTAGGATACACACGTTCCTGTTTATCTCTTATCGTTAGCCAACAAGTGGTTGGTTTACCGTCCCAATCCAAAATGGAAAGAGGCGTGTCAAAGGACGGTTTGCACTCAAACAAAATCGGTATCTCGTTTCGAAAGCCCAGGTCCTGAGTGCCTTGCCCCACGTCAAACGCAATCGTCGCTTCGCGTTGCCCAGAATCACGACTGTAGAGTTGCAGGACTCGATACTCTAGCGGAGCTCCCGAAAGCGAGGGCAACAATGGCGGACCAGCGACCAGTGCCATGTCAAGCCATCTTCGTTGCGACTCGGCTGGTGAGATGACCAGCTTGGGATTTGCGCTCGAGTTGCTCCCCTTTACCATTGGCAACGCGTTGGGACTCGATGCACGCAACGGGGCCGTCACTCCTGCTTGATTGGAAACCTTGACGAGAAAGGTGCGCCAACCCATCTCCAAAAGCTGCGCTGGCAACGGTCCTTGGACCACATGAACTCGGCTCTCGGCGTTGATCTCCACGGCGGCAATGCAAAGAGGATCGAGTAGGGACTGAATCGAAGCGGTAACCTCTGCGTCGTCGGTGATGTCCCGAAGCCCATCGATTTTTGCAAGGACATCTGCCGCAAGAGGCTCTCCAGCTGCCGACAGCGCCTCGGTCAGACGGGCAACGGAAGCTTGCAGTGGTTGTCTATCCACGCGTTGGATGACCGGCCAGTCTGCGGACCAAATCGGCGTTGGAGCAAAAGCAAAAAAACAGCAAATGACAACGATGAGCAGACGCATGGTGAACCAGCCTTCTACGGAGGGAATGTTTTAGCGTCACAGCATTCTAACATTCTACCGTCGTGAACCGGCTTGTCTTTTTCATCGAAAGCCACACTGGATCGTCAAAGGCCTGCGATTCATATTAGGAGTTCCGCGGTAACATTGTCGGGGTCAGACTGAGCATTCGGGATTTGGTAAGCCCTTGGGTAGGTGCCAGCCAACCATACCCTTTCCAGGCAATCAGAACACCCGCCTCTCGCCCCTTGCTTTCTGGCTCATAAGCCACAACGCCGGCGATCGACCGCAGTCGATCAACAAACTAACGCATCGATTGCTGATTCGGACAGCCCAAAACCGTCATCCGGTTGAGCGGAAAGCAATCGATGCCTAGAAAAGGCGGCAACGGCAGACAACTGAGCTCGAATTCTGGCAACAAATCCGGCCAGTCAAATCGCTGGGTGACACTGCTTTTCTTTAGGGGTATGACAGTAGCTTAGTGTTACTGTTTCGCTGGTACGCCAGTCTTTAGCTTTTGGATGATGGCGGCGAAACGGGGCTCGTCCCGAAGCGGCCTTAGATCGACATCCGTTGAAATTCGGAATGGATCTTGATAACCCTCCGCGACGGACCGTTCCAGGGTCTCCAACGCTTCGTTCATAAGCTTGGACTTTTCAGGTCCCTCCGCGATGCGTACCAATTGTGCCAATCCGCATGCTCGCTCTAAATGAAGTTCTTGATTCTGTAATGTTACGGCACCAAGTTTATCGCTCAGTTCTTTTGCGACTTTGACGTTCCCAACTCTTGCTTCCGATTGCAACAACAGATAACCATTCTTTTCGTCGGCGGATACCTTGTACAACTCGGCGAGGACACCCCGAGCGCGCTCGAAGTGCCCTAGCGCTTCGTCTTTCCGACCTTGCAAGTCTCGAAGAGTGCCCAAGTTATAAAGCGCAAACGCGATGGCTCTCTTTCCGTCCGCTCTCTCTGGGTCCGCTTTGTAGGCTTCGTCACACAATTTGACCGCCTCACTTAAAACAGGCTCAGCAGGGCCGACTCGATCGAGCCATAGCAACGATCGTCCATACAACGCCGAAAAACCGGCAAGCTCCGACTTCAAACGCAGAAGTTCAGGGTTGCGCTCGAATGCAGCCCTGCGACCAGCGATCGCGGCATCGTACTTGATCATCGACTCATCGGACTTACCTTGCCGCATCAAAACATAGGCTAGGCCAAGTGTGAGCGTGTCGATGGTACTCTTGACATCCAACGTTTGGCCATCTTGTTTCGCTGCATCTAACTCGGCGAACTCTTTTGTTGATTCAATGTTCTTGAGAACCCCTCGATTGGTTTCAATGGCCTCGCCGAAAACGGCGGCCGTGTCTGCGATTCGCCCCTGTCGCAGATACTCGGTCCCTAGGTTTTGATTCATGGCTCCGAGCAGCAGCAGTACCTGGTTGGCATCTGTCGGGGGTCCCTCAGGCTTTGGATTTTTGATGATGTCGCGAGTGATTTCACGAGCTTCCAGCAGTTTGCTTTCGGTTCCTTTGGCGTTCTTTAGTTGCCTTTGAATATTTGACGAAGCGGTCAAGATCTTTGCCAAATTGATTCTAGAAGCGTCCGTTCCCTCTTTGACCACAATCCGTTCACGAGCCATGACCTCCAGCTTTGTGAATTCTCGGTCGGCTTCAACCACCCGATCCAATTGCGAGAGAGTCATTGCGATTCGATGTCTCACCGCCATTAAAGTGGGAATGGCTTTGCCGCGAACGCCGCCTGTCATGCCTATATCGAGTTCGTCCCATTTTTTGGAAACCGCCTCCATGATGGCGATACGAATTTCGCTCGAGCCAGGTTGTGTTGTGAGCTTGGTGTCGACGTCCGTTACAACGAATTGGATGTTTTGAAGAGCGAGATTGGCTTGCTTGGTCGCCAGCTCCGCATTTTCTTCTGCCAACGCTTGCTGTTGATTTGCGATGAGTCGTTGTTTGTCCGCTTCATTGCGTTGTTTGTCCGCTTCGTCTCGCTGCTTGTCAGCCTCTATTCGCTGCTCTTTTGCTTCATCGCGTTCCTCGGCGATCGCGATCGCTTGTGCCGCTGACATGCGCCAAGCACCCAACGACACACCCGCTGTGGCAATCACAAAGAACCCAGCAACTGCCGTCGGCCATGCGATCTTCGGATTGCGACGGCACCATCTGGTTAGACGTTCCCAATGGCTGATCGGTCTAGCCAAGATCGGCTCGCCATTGATATAGCGGCGCAAATCGGCAGCGAGCTCGGCACAACTTTGATAACGATTGACCGGCTCTTTTTGAAGTGCCTTGACACAAATCGTTTCCAAGTCGATCGGTACTCCTGGCTGCAATTCGCGAGGCTGAACCGGGTCGCGATTGATCACTTGGACCAGTGTGTCCATCATGCTGTCGGATACAAACGGAGCTCTACCCGTAAGCATTTGATAGAGAACCGCCCCCAGCGAGTACACATCCGAACGGGGCGAAATCAAGGCAGTGTCCCCACGTGCTTGTTCAGGAGGCATGTAGCTGGGCGTACCCATGACCGATCCGTCACGCGTTACTTGATCGCCAGTATCCAGTTTCTTTGCGAGTCCAAAGTCCGAGATTTTGGGACGTTTTTCCGCATCCAACAGAATATTGGCGGGCTTGATGTCGCGGTGCAAAATTTGATGATCATGCGCATATTGCATGGCGTCACATAAGGTGGCCACCAACTCGGCAGCTGGCTTTGCACCCCACGGCTGACCCTTGAGCGAGGAATGCAAATCCTCTCCCTCGACATACTCCAACGAAAAATAGGGAAGACCCTCATGTTCTGCGATCTCAAAGATCTGGACAATCCCAGGATGCTGAAGGGCCGCAACGGATCGGGCCTCCGCAAGAAACCGTTGAACGAGCGTCGATCCACCATGCAGTCCATGCAAAATCATCTTCAAGGCAACAATACGATTCAACGTTCGATGCCTAGCCTTGTAAACGATACCCATCCCGCCTTTTCCAAGAACGGACAGGACTTCATAGTTTCCAATCATCGAACCGATCGTTGAGGGTACGACCTTTAGTCCGCTGTCTTTGTTGGGAAGCGAACCCTTTCCACTGGAAACCGCCGAACCACTGAGCAAACCATCCATTACCCCACTTGGGACATCAATTGTCGCAGAAGGATCAACTTCGAGTTCGGCCTGTTTGGTTTGATCCGCGGCACCGAATTGCGTCATAGCGTTTCCGTCGACTGGGCTGGCTACCAAATCCACCGTCGCTTGTTCCATTGCGGGCGCGCTATGCTGAGTCCCATTCTTGGTCGCATCTGCATCCGGCGCTAGGGTCTCAGCTGCCCCCCGGTCTTCTTGTGCAGGCAGTTCGCGAGTGATATTCCCAACGACGCCATCATGGCTAAAGGAACCTTTGACCTGAGGCTTACTTTTCATAACTGGTTTCCTAGCTCGCGAATCAAATGACATCTCACCATTCTAAACGTTAAATCACCACCAGCGGTCAATATCTTCCTGTGATTCGTTGCCCGAACGATCCTTGATCTGGTCCAGGACGCTACCGGGGTCGCTATTCAAATTGGCAAAGAACCAGTCCGTGCCGTTGTCTCCCCACAATTGATCGACGGAAGCGTCGTCAAACACCGTATTGTTGGTCATCACAGTATCGCTCACCCTAAAGAAGTTGTTTCCGTTCAGGCGAGTCCCTGTTCCGGCTCCGCGAATATTGTTTCTGCGATCTGTGTACGACCGCGGACTGGCCCATTCAGCCATGATGGATTCCAACGCCGCGCGTTGTTGATTCAATGTCAAACGGGTCGCTGGCAAGAATGCGCTCGGTGCCCATTGATTGAACTCGGATTCGAAGGCCGTAAAGCCTGCAATGAGGATGTCGTCGTGGGCATCTCCATGAATTCGATCGGCGCCTGTTCCACCAATCACGATGTCTCGTCCATCCCCACCCCAGAGATTGTCATCACCAGCTTCTCCCATCAGGATGTCGTTGCCGCTTCCACCCTTGATTTCGTCGTTGCCAGCCCCGCCCCATATCTCGGTTGTGAACTCGACATCATCATCGATCGTCACTCGGTCGTTGCCTCCATGTGCAAAAACAAGAATGCGCCGGACATCGCCGTAAACAGTTCCCCGACGCCGAATGTCGTCGTCGCGATCTCGGATCGTAACCTTATAGTAGTCGTCGTCCTTGGTCTTCACTTTGATCGTGTCTGGTCCTTGTGAACCGACAAGGACCAAAATGGCATCCGAGGGACGAAGCGGATCGGCCATCAACGTCCAACCGCCAACGACGAAGGCGCTTGTGGTCGCCACACTTACAGCACCACGAGGATCGGTTACTGTGGCGGTGATCACGAAGCTGCCATCGGCTGCCACGCCTGGATAGGTGTACGTGATACTCCGCGTCGTTGAACCTGTCACCGTTGTAGAGATTCCGTTACCCCAGTGGATCGTGTAGGTATAGACCCCTGTCTGATCCGCTGCATCGGGGTCAGTGGCCGTGAAGGTGAAGGTCGACGCAACATTCATGAACCCATCGACGGGTGTACTGATCGAAACAGAGGGTGGATTATTGATCGACCCGATAATCGTCAAGGTGTTTCCAATGTAGGCTAGCGAGTAGTTGCTACCAACGGCCAGTGAACCTTGCAGAATACTGTAATCTCCGGCAGTTTCGCCAGGCTGACGAGTTAATGAGCCAGTGACAACGGTCGCCGGCGTTTCGCCGAACTTTAAGCCGCTAACCTGGTAAGTGAAGGTGGGATCGGCTTGCCCAAAATTCTTTGTCTTGGCATCTGCCGCGATAGTCAGCGGTGCCGCCGAGATGGTTAAAGCGGCCGGGACATAGCTAATCGCGTAGTTGCTACCAGCGCTCAAGCTTCCTTGGTTGATGGCATAGCTGGTCACGTTTTCGCCATCCAAGCGGCTTAGCGAACCGGTAAACACGCTTGACGAGTCATTATTGAACAACGCGCCAAACGTGTAAGTCAACGCTGGATCGGAGTCCCCGTAGATCTTGGTCCTGTCTGCCGCTGTCACCGCTAGACTGCGTGGTGTAATGCTCATGTTCGCACCAGCGTAAGCGATGGTGTAGTTCAAACCGGCCGACACCGTACCTTGACTGATGGCATAGCTGTTCACATTTTCGCCAGCCACGCGGCTTAGCGAACCGGTAAAGACGCTTGAAGTGTCACCATTGAACAACGCACCAGACGTGTAAGTCAACGTTGGATCGGCATTGCCATAGATCTTGGTCCTGTCTTCCGCTGTCACCGCCAGACTGCGTGGTGTAATGCTCAAGTTCGCACTAGCGTAAGCGATGGTGTAGTTCGAACCAGCCGACAACGTGCCTTGGCTGATGGCATAGCTGTTCACAGTCTCGCCACCCAAGCGGTTTAGCGAACCGGTTAAAACGCTTGAAGTGTCACCATTGAACAACGCACCAGACGTGTAAGTCAACGTTGGATCGGAGTCCCCGTAGATCTTGGTCCTGTCTGCCGCTGTCACAGCCAAACTTCTCGGTGTAATGCTCAAGTTCGCACCAGCGTAAGCGATGTTGTAGTTCGAACCAGCCGACAACGTGCCTTGGCTGATGTCATAGTTGTTCACGTTTTCTCCAGCCAAGCGGCTGAGCGAACCGGTAAACACACTTGACGTATCACCATTGAACAACGCGCTAAACGTGTAAGTAAACGCTGGATCCGCCGCCCCGTAGATCTTGGTCTTTGCGGCCGCCGTAATCTCCAGCAGTCGCGGCAGCACAAGGATCGTCGTCGAGTACTGTGTGAAGCCGTTATCCTGGTCCATCACCCGTGCATAGACCGTGTATGTCCCGGCTGACAGTCCCGTTAGCGTGGAATCACTTGAAGCGTCGGCGCTGGCATAAGTCACCGAAATCAGGTCGGCAGCGCTTAAAGCAAAAGCAAAACGCAATCCGGCTGTACTGTCCGCAGTCGATGGATCAAAGGCTCCACTGAGGCTGACGGTTGCCGCCTCACCGTAGATGATCGCTGTCGAGCCGCTGATCGCCGCCGTCGGGGCAACGTTGGCGACACTGACTGCCAGAGTCTTGGTCAGTGTCTTCCCTATGTCGTTAACTATGTTCACCGTGATGGTATAGAGGTTGTCGTCCGCCCAAACATGACTCAACAAAAACTCCCCATTCGAAGATACACTGAGTGGCTGAATACCGGTTCCATCTCCGTAGTCGACGGTGCTGCCAGTCCAGGATGAGGCCGCGCGGTCATCGAGCGTCACGGTGCGAGTGAACGTGCTGCCTTCGTTCATCGTTGGACCTGCACCTAAAACATAGTCCATGGCAAAACTATCACCTGGCCCGCCATTGATAACATCCGTTCCGCCGAATCCCTTCAAATCATCTCTCATGTCCGATGAACTGGACTTGCGGAACTTGTAAACGACCAATTGATAACGTCCAGTGTCCGTGTCGTTGACGGTGTCCGTGAATCGATCCACGATCTCCTGATATGCCAGTATGTTGTTGGGGTTGGCAGGATTCAGTGGGCTTAGTGGATTCGAGGCGTTGCCCAACGGATCACCGAATTTGTGGAATGAATCCACCTCGATGTAGTACGTTCCATCGGCTGGCAGCAGTAGATCGATGAGGCTTGAATCGGTAGGCTCAAATACGTCGTCGTTTTCCGCTAGGCCATCGTAATACTTAACCAGCTGACCATTGGAATTATAAACTCGTACAATCGAATCAATGAAGTCGTCACTGGTCATGGCTCCGTTGAGTCCGGTCCCGAATCGGCCTACAGAGTTCGAGAGCACGTCGATGTTGATCAGTTCGCCAGCGCGGCCGGTGAAGGAGTACCAGTCGCTCTTGCTTCGCCGCGGCGTACCAAAATCAAGGCTGATCTGCCCAATCACTGAGCTAATCTGGACGTACAAATCCTTGGTTGCATTTTGGCCACTGCTCAGTGTGTTTGGCACAGCGAGGGTCACCATACTCAGTGGAGCTGCCGTCAATAAGTCGTTGTTATTTCCAACGTTGGTCGTTGTTGTCTGCAAAGGATTGCTGTTTGCAAAGGCCAGTTTAATGGCTTCGCGTTCTCCGAAGAACAAGTCGTTCAAGTCATTGAAACGAGTCGAACCAATCGAAGCGGGAGATCCGATCAAGTGATCGATTGTCTCAACACCGCCCGATGGGCCTGTGTAAATCGGCTTGTAGCTGCCACCCCCTGGAACATCGTGTACACCAAAGCCAATTGGCCCGAAGCTATCTTGGTGTCGTAATCCGAGCAAGTGCGCGAGTTCGTGGGCGGCGACTTTGGAGGAGAGTCTGACAAAGTTATAGCTTGTTCCAGCCGGTTTGGTCGCGCCTACCTCTGCTTGACTGACTTCGACCGTGTCTCCTTTATATGCATTGAAGTCACCCTCGATGGTCTCGAGCGAATCGTTGTTGTTGATCACGCCGCCAAGTAGACCGTTGATCTGAACCGCGGCACTTCCGCCCAAATTGACGTTCCCCGGATCTACTTCACTCGCCAACCCACCGGGTCGGCCAGTTGCTGGAGTTTGGTTGAAATAGATGGTCACAAAATTGTTGGTCGATAGGAACGTGGACGGAATGTCGACCATGGCAGTCACAACTCGAACATCGAACCAAGGTGCGCCCGAGTTCGGACCGCGATAAATCGACTCGACTCGTTGGCGAATCAACTCTCGCTCGGTTGGCGTATAAACGTATTCACCTGCATCGGCTAGCCCGGTTATCGCATCAACCACACCCGTGTTGGTCTTGGAATCGAAGTCCAAATAGACCCACTGCGTAACTCCGCGAGGAGCCGCAACTGGCCCGCTAAATGCGTCATCAAAATCCGCACCGCCGATGTAGTTGCTGCGAGCGTTGCCGTAAATCGTGTCGGCAAACGGTGTACCAACAACGTTCTCGATCGCCATCGGGTCCACTAGCTTAACGCGAAGCTGCCCTGTTCCTTGCGGTTGAAATACGTTGACGAGGCGAAGATCGAGATTTGCCGGCCCGCCCGTGAAACTGCTAAAGTCCAGCGTGTCCTTCGAAACATCAGTTGTTCCCGAATACGCATCCGTCAAAGTCACATCGGCAAGCGGGTTCGACATAAAGCGATAGAAATCGTCCCCATCGCCGCCCGTCAATGTCATGGCGCCCGAGCCGACGACCAACACCCCGTCGTCGTCAATCCCACCGTCAAAGATCACCGTCGAAGCAATACCACGCATCGCAAAGAAGTCGTTACCTGCTCCGCCGTAGAAGCGAATGCTCGACGTCGAGGTGCCAAAAGCATTGTAAGCGAACGAATCGCCACCCGATCCACCGTTGAAGATGACGTTGCCTATTTGACGTCCCTCGACGCGCAACGAATCTGCATCGGCACCACCGTCGAAGTTGAGAGTTGCGATACCGCTGCCATTATTGATCAGGGTGTCTATGCCTGCGTCCCCGTTGAAGTTCAGCGTCGTGATGGCACTGCCGTTGTTGACCAGCGTATCGTTGTCAGCCCCACCGCCGAACGTCAATGAAGTGACGGTTGCATTGTTTTGGAAGACATCGTTGTCGGCGCCCCCCTCAAACAAAAGCGTTTGTACGCTTCCGTTATTGACCAACGTATCTATGCCATCGTCAGAACTTGCTTGACCGCTAGAAAGATTGACATCACCGAAGAACGACAACGTTTCGACGTTGGCATTGTTCTGCAACACGTCCGCATCGGCACCACCCTCAAACGTGAGCGAGGTGACTGCCCCCAAGTTGAACAAAGTGTCCACGCCTGCATCGCCCGAGAAATCCAAGATGTCCACAAGCGGCCCACGGTTCAAAAGGATGTCCGCATCCGCCCCTCCATCAAAAGTCAGTGTTCCTGCGAAGCCCGCATTGACCAAAACGTCTGCATCGGCTCCACCATCAAACGATAGGTTCGCGACCGTGCCATTGTTCTGCAGGACGTCCGCATCGGCACCGCCCGTAAACGTTAGAGTGGCAATCCCGGCCGCGTCGTTGATCAACGTATCAACGCCTGCATCTCCGACAAACACAATCGAACCGATTTGGATACCGCCCTTGCGATTCCACAATCGATCTTTTCCAGCGTCGCCATTCATTTCAAGTCTGCCAATCACAGGCCCGTCGTTGATCAAAACGTCGGCATCCGCACCGCCATCGAATTGGAGGATTCCCAGTTGCCCGCCTGAGTTCAACAAAACGTCCGCATCCGCACCACCGTTAAAAGTAAGCGTTTGTAGCAATTCTCCGCTGTTGATCAATGTGTCGCTATCAGCACCACCCTCGAATGTCAGATTGACCAGCGAGACGCCGTCATTGATCAAGATGTCGTTGTCTGCACCACCATCGAACTCGAGCGACACAATTGCCCCACCGTGGTTCACGAAAACATCCGCACCCGCATCACCATTGAAATCCAACGATGCAAGGCCCGATGCATTGTTCAGCAACGCATCCGAGTCTAAGCCACCATTAAAAATGATGGAAGCAAAGCCCGTTGCGTTGTTCTCAAACGCGTCCACGCCGTAACCGCCATGGAATTGAACTCGCGACGTTGGCGAACCAGATCCCGAACCGCGGAGGATCAACGTGTCGTTGCTCTTACGATCCAACACTGGAACACCACTATCCCCCGTGAATTCCAGATTGCCAATGAGCGATCCGTTGCTGACCAGCACATCATTGTCGGCCCCACCGTCGAAGGTCAGCGTGCCGATGCTGCTGCCGTTGTTGATAAACACATCGTTGTCGGCGCCACCGATAAAAGTCAGACTCGTAATATCGGAACCATTGTTCTGCAGCACGTCGTTGTCGGCTCCACCGTCAAACGTCAGCGTTCCTACACTGCTCAAGTTCAATAGCACATCATTGTCTGCTCCACCGTTGAACGTCAAATCGCCAACCGAGCCGCGATTGATGAGCAGGTCGGCCCCTACATCGCCCGTAAACATGAGGTCGTCAAGAATGGTTCCGTTGTTGGTCAATACGTCTGCATCCGCACCACCGTTGAAAGTCAAATCACTGATGGTTCCCAAATTGGTCAGCAGGTCGGCCCCCAAATCGCCAGTGAACGTGAGTAGATCGAGGACCGTTCCCGTATTCATGAGGACATCGCTATCGGCCCCGCCATTGAACGTCAGCGCTAGCACTTGACCGCTGTTGGTGAGCGTGTCGACGCCAGCGTCGCCATTGAACAGCAACGTATTTTGGATCGTACCCGTGTTCTGCAAAATGTCCGCATCGGCACCACCGCTAAACGTCAAGCCGAAGACAATCCCGTTGTTCACTAACGTGTCCAGACCTGCGTCACCACCGAAACTCAATTGGGCTAGGACTGTGCCGCTATTGATGAGTATGTCGCTGTCTGCTCCGCCATTGAACGTCAAAGTTGTCACCGCACCCGAGTTCACTAACAAGTCCGCGCCTGCGTCACCGCCGAAATTAAGGAGGCCGATGTCACCAACATTCTGCAAGATGTCCGCATCAGCGCCACCCAAGAAGGTCAACGTCGTGATCGCGCTCAAATTGACGAGTAAGTCGGCACCCGTGTCACCATTAAAGGCAAGACTTTCGATCGCACCACCACTGAAATTCCTCAGCACATCCGCATCGGCTCCACCGGCGAAAGTCAAATCGCCAATCAGCCCTTGATTCAGAAGCGTGTCGACACCCGCGTCACCCCCGAACACCAACGCTCCAAGCACCGTCCCGTTATTCTGCAAAACGTCGCTGTCGGCACCGCCGCTAAATGTCAAGCTGCCCAGGGAGCCTAAATTCGTAAGAACATCAGCCCCCATGTCACCTTCAAAACTTAGGTTTCCAATTACCGTTCCGAAATTCTGAAGGACGTCGGCATCAGCTCCACCATCGAACGTCAAAGCTCCAACCGAGCCAAGATTGACGAGCGTATCGATCCCCGCGTCTCCCTCGAAAGAGAGTTCACGAACGATCGTTCCGCTGTTTTGCAAGATGTCCGCGTCCGCGCCTCCATCGAACGTCAATTCCCCAATGGAGCCTCGATTGATCAACGTATCGATCCCGGCGTCACCATTAAAACTGAGTTCACCGATTATTGTTCCCACGCCCGATAGAAGCACATCGAGGTCGCCGCCAAACTCAAGCGAACTCACGGCCGATCCATTGTTCACGAATATGTCATTGTCCGCACCACCGTTGAAGGCTAGATCCGTGATCGTTCCCAAATTGACAAAGAGGTCAGCGCCACTGTCGCCACCAAAGCTCAATGTCCCGATCGAGCCGAAACCAGAGAGCAGAATGTCAGCATCGCCGTTAAAGTCAAGTGTGGTCGTCGCGCTACCATTGTTGACGAAGATGTCGTTGTCCGCCCCGCCGATGAAAGTCAAGTCGGCGATGCTGCCTGTGTTGAGTAACATGTCCGCCCCCGCATCGCCACCAAAATTCAGCGATGCCAAGATCGAACCTTCGTTTTGCAAGATGTCAGCATCGGCTCCGCCGTCGAATGTCAGACCCGTGACGACTCCCAAATTGACCAGCGTATCGGCCCCGGCATCACCGTTGAAATCCAGGTTCGCTATCCCAGTTGCAGACACCATGAGGATATCGTTATCAGCCCCACCATTGAACGAAGCGCCAGTCGTTCCCGCTTTGGCCGTAAAACTATCATTGCCAGCACCACCAAAGACCGAAGCGTTCGATGCTCCAGTTAAGTTGTCGCCATGGGAACTTCCCTCAAGTTTGGAGAAGGCCCCTTGTGTTTTAACAGTATGCAACGGCGCTACTAACGGTACAGGCAAAACATCCTGAATTTCAGGCATCGTTGTCGAAATTAAACTCAAGTCAAACGTAATGCCGAAATCAGCCAATCCAAAGTCCAATGTGTTGTTGCCAAATCGGTCAATCACCGTCAGCTCGCTGTTCGGACGCAAGCGATAGCGATCGTTACCCGATTCCACTGGCGTCATGACATCATCGTTCGGAACGTTGGCATTGTCGTTTCCTTGTGCCAGGACGTATACGTCGTCACCAGCGCCGCCAAACAAGTTGTCGATCCCCTGTCCACCAACGAGCGTTACACTCAAACTGGGATCCGTAACTCCTGACGCATCGATCGTGTCATCACCGTCCAACGCCAGCGCTAATAGATTGGTGGTGCCGGACTGATTGAACGTCGCATCCGTAACGATCAATCGATTCACGCCCACATCATCGCCATTCGTACCCACCAACAACGTGGTCATAAACGAACCAACGCCACCCTCATCATCCGCAACACTCAGCGACACCCGCCAAAGTCGATCCGCGTATCCGGTGCGGTCCACCATAAACGTAGCTGCACTTCCGACCTGCAACGTGCCTGGTACCCCAACCACCTCTGCACTCCATCGGAACGCACCGGCATGCGTAAATGTATCTGCAACGCCTGGATCGTTGACGCCGGCGGCGAGGTTGATGAAGTTCGGATTGGCATTGCCTGTGCCGGACTCAATCGTAACCGTCGGAACAACATTGAGTACTGCCTGTTGAGCAATCCGAGTATCAATGCCACCCTCTTGATCGTCCAGCGTGACCGAAATGCCATAGTAGGGAAGTACTCCGTTGATGGCCAACGGCAACGTCGGCAACACCAACAGTGGGAAGCTGTTGTTGTCCAAATACCGGTGGGTCGCAGTGAACGTACGTGTCATCAGGTTTACGGTCGCCAAAGTCGAAACGCCGTCGCCCCAGTTCACTCGCACCGTGTGCACATCCAACGACGACACATCCGTATAGCTGCCTGATATGGTAACTTCATCCCCCTCGTTGATCGCATTACCGTTGGACGATAGAACGAACGGGGCGAGGACTGGAGCGACGTTCTGAACAAAAATCGATGCAGTGGCAGAGCCAAACAACGACGGACTGTCGTTGTCGGAAACACGAACCACAATGCTAAAGCTGCCACCGACGCTTGGATTGTCCAAATATTGATGGCTGAGCGATCCAAACGACGTGACCCCTTCGGCCAAGCTCAAGACCGTCGGAACCGTACCATCGCCCCAATCGACAGAGACTTGGTGGGTGTCGAATTGGCCAAGGTCCGCGAATGACCCCGAAAGGGACACAAGGCCGCTTTCAAGAATCGTGGTTTGAGCGAGGTTGAGACTGACCGCCGATGGGACTGCGTTCGCGACGCTGATGACTTGCGTAACAACAGCAGGGCGCTGCCGTTCGTCGTCATCCGCCAACTCGACGGTAATGGTGTACTCGTCGGCTCCCGTGTTTTGGTCGTCAACGTAGACGTGAGTTAGCTCTGGAAAATCCCCAAAAGTAAATTCGCGATCTCCGACCGGCAACGTAATCAACGAGAAGTTGCCATCGCCCCAATTGATCCGGACTTTATGAACGTCGGCCAACCCTGGGTCCGCAAACAGTCCGCTTAGAGAAACCGACAGGCCCTCGGAAATGCTAGTGCTGCTAACCGTGACATTCAACGCCGATGGGAGTGCGTTTCGAATTTCCTCGAGGAACAGTCCGACCGGTGTCGTATTGTTTGCGCCAGTTTCATCGGTGATGGTGACCAGGACACGGTAGACATCCGATGGGGTCGCGGTCCCTTGCAAATTGGTGTCATCCACATAAACGTGTGTCGCCGTGAACTCACGGGAGCCTGGCGTAATCGGGACAATCGACGTCAAGCCATCGCCCCATTGGATCGTCGCCGTATGCGTTCCTGCCGTGTCCTCAAAACGACCTTTGAGAGTCACCAATTGTCCTTCATTGGCGGGACTCGTAATCGTGAACTCGTTGAAGTTCGCCGTCGGTGCTTCGTTTTGAACGATCACTCCCAACGTCTTGGTCGACGAAACCAAACTCGCATCTCGGATGACGACGGTAACGATGTAGCTGCCAGTCGCGATGTAAGTGTGCTGCAAACGGAACGTGTTGTCCGCGTTCAAATTGAGCGGCTGAACTCCGGTGCCATCGCCATAGTTGACAGTCGCTTCCCAACTGACCGAATCCGGATCATAGAAACTGCCGTCGACAGTGATCGCATTGCCACTGGTAATCGAAACCGTCGTGGCCCCAAGCGAAATCTGCGGAGCGAGGCTGCTGCCCGCTTCGCCCGCGATCTTGATGTCGCTGAATTCCGAGGTCGAACCGCCCGATATGGAACCGAGTGTTAAAGCCGTCAGTGGAGTTCCATGGTTCACGTCATTGCCAATGGGAATACGAATGCGAAATTGCCCAGCAACATTGTTTTCATCAGCCGTCGAATCATCCAAGACCGAGGCCAGTCGAGTGCGCCCTTGACCATCACCGTTCGACGTTGGAGCCGAGATATAGAGCTCGACTGTCTTGCCGGCCGGCATCGTGCCGACCACAATCAAATCGTTTCCGACGATTTGGGTTGAGGTGATCACCGGGTAATTCAACACACCGTCACTGTCCGGATCGTCATTCAGCGAGCGACCAATTGGTCCCGCGTCGATTGCAAGGATCTGGTTTCCGAAGTAGACGTTGTTCAGGTAGGTTCCGTTGTTCCCCGTTGTCCCCTCGAGTTTCAATCCAACTTGCCCATTATTGGCAATGACGTTTCCACTCGCAACGCTTGCACCACCAATGCTGTTGCCATTGGTTCCGATCCAGACGCCGAAAAACCTATTGGGTATGGCTGCAAGACCGGAAACGTCGGTACCGATATAGTTACCAATGACCTGGTTATTCGTTCCCCCAACTCCTAGCCCCACGCCGTGACTGTTTCCAGATATCAGATTGCGCAGACCTGCGACGGTGCCACCAAGGATGGTATTGGAGGAACCGATGGCTACACCGATGTTTCCATTCCCAATCGCTTGTGTTCCGGTCAAGTCGGTACCAATGAAGTTACCTTGGATCACTGTGGCGTCGGAGTTTGAGCCGCCGTTGATGACGTCAATACCGTTGCCCAAGTTGCCGGATATCAAATTACCAGCTCCGCTCAACCGTCCGTTGTCGAGAGTGCTAGATCCGCCAACCACGTTGCCTGGTGATTGGTAAAAGTAAATCCCGCTGCTTCGGTTAGGCAGGGCTACTGACCCTGTCGCATTCGTGCCGATGCGATTACCGAGGATCGCAACGATGTTGGATTCGCTGAAACCGGGGCTTGCCATGCTGTTGACATAGATACCAGCACCAAGCCCGCCTGTCAGGCCGTTGCCGGAAATCACATTGCCTTCACCGGGATTACTTCCTCCGATGGTGTTGCGGTTGCCTGCCACCGCCGTTTGCACGGTGACTCCCGAGGTGAAGTTCGCGATGGAACTCGTTCCAGTCGCATCGGTTCCAATGTAATTCCCCTGAACGACATTGCCGGTAACGGTAATGAATCCCGCGTCGTAAATGGCAATTCCGGCACCCGTAACGTTGTCGTTGCCATTGTTTTGAATCGTGCCCGAGACCACATTGCGTTGAGAAGCGGTTGAGCCACCGATCTGGTTGGAACTAGATGCAACCAGGATGCCATAATAGGTGTTGCCGATCGCTTCGCTACCCGAAGCATTGGTGCCGATCAGATTACCGTAAACCTGCGTGTTGTTTGCTCCGCTATTGATCCACAAGCCAGCGTTGTTGTTTCCGGAGATGACGTTGCCGGCGCCAGCAGTCGTGCCTCCGATCCTATTAGCTGGGGAGCTGACTCGAATTCCGTCCATCCCATTACCTAGATCCGCGGTGCCAGATGCATTGGTTCCGATGTAGTTGCCCTGGATGGTATTCCGAGACTTCGAGGCGCCGCCGATTTCATGGATCGTTGCAATCTCGGTGGCGGTCAATGCTCGACTGAACAACGCCGTCTCGTCGACAAGCCCCGCGAAGTGCGCCGGGTTGGCCAGTCCAGGGTGGGAACTACTGCGGCCAATAACCAAAGAATCATTCGGCTGCATCGCCATGGAAATCGTACTCGTCATCGTCGCGGCCTGTACGCCGTCCACGTACAGACGCAGAGAGGTGCCCGTCCGCGATCCTGCCAGATGGTGCCAACCGGCCGTCAGCGCCTCAGGAGCACTGATTCTGTCAAACGTCGCTCCATTGAGGATTCCAAACGAAGGCCGGCCCTGTCCGGCGTTGACTCCTCCGTAGGTTGGCGCACTCGACTTGAGCACAATCGCCTGCCGTGATCCGTTCCCAACATACTGATAATCGTCCCAACCGACGACAACGCGTTCTCCCACGTTTGTCACCGGATCGATATATACCCAGCTATCGATCGTAAAGTCCGTCACAGCTGCTGGCCGATTGAATTGGACGTAGTCGTTCGTGCCATCCAAACTGAAGGCTTGCCCCGAAAGCCCAGTCGCGTACGTCGCCCCATTCTGCAGCGTTCCATTGCTCCCGCCCACCGAGTCATTCGCCGTGCCGTCCGCTTTCCACCAGCTCACAGTTCCGCTCAACGCATTGCTGCTGGAGATTCGAATTCCGTCCTGAGCGTTCCCGCTGATGACGTTGCGAGCCGCCACGGTGGTTCCGCCAACCGTGTTTGCGCTAGCGCTTCCCTCAATCGCAACACCGTACCGTCCGTTCCCCAGAGCCGCATTACCTGCAGCATTGAGGCCGATGATGTTTCCGGCCACCAAAGTGTTGCCGTCGATCATCAGAATACCGTCCGTGGAATTGCCAGAGATCACGTTTCCAGCACCGGCCGCTGTGCCGCCGATGGTAGTGAATGGGCCGTTCACCAAAATGCCCATGCCGTTCGGCTTGGCGATCATCCCGGTCGAACCTGTGCCAATGTAGTTGCCACTAATCGTGTTGTGGTCAGCACCGTAGTTGATTGAGATGCCACCACCGTTGCCGCTGATAATATTGCGAGCGGCCGCAGTGGTTCCACCGATGGTATTGTGATGGCTGTTGGCAAAGGCGACGCCGGTTCCGTTGCCCACGATCGTGGAACCATCAACGCCGAGACCAATGATATTGGCCGCGACGGTGTTGTTGTAGGCTCCGTTGCCTTCGATCGATATGCCAGCGGCGTTGCCGCTGATGACGTTCCCCGCTCCGGGGGCCGTTCCGCCGATGACGTTGTCATGGGCCTCGTTCGCGGGATCGCTATCGTCACCAGCGATTCTGATGCCCGTGCCATCGTTCGCGATGGGCAGGAGACCAGTGTGGTCCGTGCCGATGAAGTTTCCTTGAACGACATTGCCCGACGAAGAATAGATCGCAAGTCCAATACCGTTACCAGCACCGCTGCCATTACCACTGATGACGTTTCTCGCCCCAATGGTCGTTCCGCCGATCGTGTTGTTGGAACCGGTGATGGCGATGCCAAATTGCAAATTTCCGATGGCGGCCGTTCCTGCAGCGTTCGTGCCGATGTAGTTGCCTGCCACCAGCGTGTTTGTCGATCCGGCACCAATGGTGAGGCCTTGCGCGTTCCCGCTGATGAGGTTACGAGCTCCAGCCGTTGAGCCACCGATCGTGGTGTTTGTAGCGCCACCGCCAATGAGAATTCCGTAATCGCCGCCACGCGCCAGTGTTCCTGTGATGTCCGTTCCAACGTAGTTCCCGACGATCACATTATCCGATGTAGTCACCCCGTCCACTCGAATGCCGGAACTACCGGCGATAATATTGCGAGCCCCAGACGTCGTGCCTCCGATGGTGTTGCCATGCATTCCAAACGAGACATCAATCAGTGCGAGAAAGGCAGACGTCAGGTCGGTGACGCCATCGGCGGCAAGTCCGATGATGTCGCCCTGGATCTTGTTGTTTGTCGACCATGCGGGATCGCTGCCGCCCAGTCCGCTTAACGCGATCTGAGACAACCGGTGACCGCTGATCACGTTGCCGGCTCCCGGCGTGGTGCCGCCGATCAGCACGTCAGCAGTCCACCTGAGACCTACCCCGCTGTTGTTGCCAACTGGGAAGACTCGAGCCGACATTCCAGTGCGATCCGTGCCGATGTAATTGCCCTGAATTTTCAGATTCAGGCTGCGGGTATCCTCCACCCAGATTTCAAGCAACTCATTTCCGGAAATCACATTGCGGGACTTCACAACGCCATCGAGCGCTCCGTCATCGTCATCATCGCCGCCAATGATCGTTCCGGGCGCCATGCCATAGATCCCGGAGAGATTGGAAATGATTGTTGACCCGTCGGCACCCAAGCCGATCACGTTTCCGCGAATGATGTAGTTTGTGGATCCACCACCCAGACTGATCCCGTGAGAAGCATTGCCGGAAATCACGTTGCCACTGCCCGTCCCTGCCGTCGCCGTGAAGCCGCCAATCACCGTGCCAGTGGCAGCGTTCCCAGTAGCAATCCCCGATCCAAGGTTGGCGAGCCTTAAATTTCCAGAAGAGTCAACACCGATGTAGTTTCCGGAAACCGTATTGTTCGGACCGATGACCTCGACGCCGTTTCCGGTATTGCCGCTGATGACGTTGCGAGACGCAGAAGTCGTACCACCGACGGTAACATTCGATCCCTGGATAAACACGCCTGTTGAATTGGCCAGTGCAGCAGTTCCTGCTGCGTTCGTGCCGATGTAATTCCCGGCGATGACTGTGTTCGGGGCACTCACATAAATACCCGCCGAAGAGGCCCCGGCGATGATGTTGCGTTCAAGGTCGTCGCTGGTTCCATCGGCGTTTGAACCAATCCGGTTGCTGCCCAAAGATTCGTCGCGAATGCCCAGGCTGCTGGTTCCAAGAATCGCTGTTCCCGCAGCGTTGGTGCCGATTTTGTTTCCGGCGATGACCGTGCCCGTTCCAAGAGCTGGCATGTCGATGTTGATCGAAGCACCTGCAATGACATTGCCTTCGGTCGCGTCATCAATCCCGTCGCCATCCGTGCCGATGATCGCTGACGACTCGGCAAGATGAATCCCTTTACTACTGGCGGACGTACTGTTTCCAGTAACATCCACTCCGATGTAGTTCCCCTTAATCCTGATACCGGTGCTATTCTGCAGGAACATCCCGTAGGATCCGGCACCTTGCAAAATCACGTTGCGAGTTTCCGCCGTGCTGCCGCCAACCGTAACATTGGTTGAGAAGTAAACTGAAACTCCCGTGCCGCCGGTTGCCAGGCCGACGGAGCCTGTGGCATCGGTACCGATATAGTTGCCGATGACCTGTACTCCGCTGCTGCCAGGTCCGACGCCGATACCGCCATTCGAAACAACCACGTTTCTTTCATTCGCGGTTGTACCACCGATCGTCGCACCTGTCATATATGCAACCGAAATGCCAGCTCCTGAATTCATACGAGCTGCCGTTCCGTCTGCAGTCAAACCAACGTAGTTGCCTGATATGATAGAACCGCTCCCGGTATCGAGGGCAATTCCCGACGCGTCGTTACCCGACACCGCGTTTCTCGCCCCGGCCGTCGAGCCACCGATCGTGGTGTTGGAGGCAAAGACTGTGTAAATACCGTTGTTCGTGTTGGCAACAACCGTCGTTCCGTTCGCTCCCAGCCCAACGTAGTTTCCGGCGATGGTATTTCCATCCGCGAGAAGAACTTTCACTCCATTCAAATTATTCCC
Source organism: Pirellula sp. (assembly GCA_031368325.1). GTDB lineage: Bacteria > Planctomycetota > Planctomycetia > Pirellulales > Pirellulaceae > JBKCUI01. The sequence continues at coordinate 19,551 of JANMNR010000059.1, read as the reverse complement.
GCTGATGATGTTCCGATCTGCTGCGGTGTTGCCACCAATGGTATTGTTCGGAGCACCAATGACATCAACGCCATTCAGGCCGTTTCCAAGATCCAGCAGGCCGGTCACATCCGTACCGATGTAGTTGCCGGCGATCACGTTCGAACTTGTGCTACTTCCGGATATAAGGATACCGCTCGATGCAAATCGATTGATGACTAGACCACGGATGGTGCTGCCGCTGGAGGTAATCGTCAAACCGTTAACGCCCGCGCCCGCATTCGCTCCGCTCAGCTCAATGACCGGTGTGCTGGTGTAGCCCGGTTGTGTGGTACCGTCAAGAATCACGGCTTCAGTGATTGTCGGCAGTGCCGATGCCGGGGAAATGGTAAAGATACCGCTGCCGGTGATGTTGAAGGCAATCTGATCGACGCCGTTGCGGGCATTGGCAATCGTGATCGCCTCACGCAGACTGACGATGCCATCGAGCGCATCGATGCCGTCGGTGGTGGTTGTGACAATGTTGGCGTCGGCCACGTTGTATCCGCCCGCACTGATTCGCGCCACGGCGAAGTTGGAACCGTTGGCTCCATTGATGTAACCGGCTGCCACGATGTTGCCATCGGGCTGAAGCGTCACACTGTTGAACTGACCGGTACCTGGGACCGTGGTGATTCCATTCGTGCCGAAACTAGTTTCCAGAACGCCGCTGCTGCTGAAGCGGGCGACTTTCAATCCGCTGGTTGCAACAATCCGGCCGTTCGCCTGAATCGTGACGTCTTTGAACGAGCCAGTCATCGTACTGATGACAGCGCCATTTGTTCCGAAGGTCGTGTCGAGCACCCCGGAACTGGTGTACCGAGCCAGAGTCGCGAACTGTCCTGTCGTTGTGTCGGAGTAACCGCTGACCAGCAGGCTGCCATCAGATTGTACGACCACACTTTCCGGGATAAACCATTGGACTCCTGCGCCGAACACAGAGCCATCCGACTGAACCTGTCCTGCCGTGCCAAAGCTCGCGTCCGGCGAACCGTCCGAGTTGTATCTGGCGAGAGCTGTTTTCCAGGCGCCGGGATGCAGGCTTTGTCCGACCGCAATCAGCTTGCCGTCTGCCTGAGCCGCCAGGCTGTTGAAAATGCTGGTACTGGTCTGCCCGGTGAATTCGGTGACCACCTGGCCACCGCTGCCAAAACTGGTCTTTAAAGATCCATCACTGTTGAATGCGAACAGCTTTCCAAACACTCGATCATTGTACGGCCGGCCTTCACCGGCAATGACGATCGTGCCATCAGCAAGCGTGACGACGCTCTTGGCCGCGGCATGGAAGTCCCACGGTTGACCGGGCACGCCACCAACGGACACGACGCCGTCGGTGCTGAAACTTGTGTCCAGCGTGCCATTGGTATTGATCCTTGCGACGAACGCTTCGAAGTTACCGCCGTAGCTGGCGATCAACTTCCCGGCAACGACGATTCTGCCATCGGCCTGCAGGGTCATGCTCGATATTTCAACACCGCTGGCAGCATAACCTGCGGGATACAGGCCCAGTCCCGTGACATCCAGCTTGAAGATTCCACTCGTACCAAAGCTGTTGTCCAGAGTCCCGTCTGCGTTGTAACGAGTGACCGCGACCCTGTTGAACCCAGTTTCCGTCCCTGCTACCAGAGTTTTGCCGTCCGACTGAACGACCACGGATGTTGCCTGGCCCGTCAGTGGATAATTCACACGGAGCAAGTCCGTGCGTACCTGACCGTTCGTTCCGAAGCTGGTGTCCAATTGACCGTCTGAATTGTAACGAGCTAACCCAAAATCAATGGTTGACGTCGGACCAACAGCTCCTCCAACGGCAATGATTTTGCCGTCGGCCTGCACGACAAGGCCATTCGTAACAGCCCCTTCTCCTGGAACGGAGCTGGCTGTTCCATTGGTTCCAAATGAAGTGTCCAGCACACCATTGCCGGAGAATCGAGAAACCGCAAAGCTCCCTGTGAATCCTGCCGTCGAGCCCGCAAGAATTGAGCCATCCGTTTGCAGGGCAAGGCTATACACGCCATAATTAATCAGCCCTGGAGAGCTGGCAAACCCGTTGGTCCCGAAGTTCGTATCCAGCGAACCGTCTGTGTTGTACCTTGCAACGACGTCACCGGAATTGCCGTTAGTGCCGCCAATCAAAATCTTTCCATCGGCCAGACTAAGTGCGGTCTGTACCCATTGATAGTTAGTCACGTCACCGAAGTTCGTGATGACGATTCCATTGGTGCCAAAGCTCGTGTCCAGTGCACCACTGCTGTCGAAACGAGCCATGGCCGCAAGTGCTATATTGAGGCCTGTTTGGAAGCTGTGCCCCCCGACAATAATGGCCCCATTGGCTTGAATCGCCATTGCGTTAACAACTTCGCTGACGCAGCCGATCGCGGTTAACGCAGTGCCATTTGTGCCGAAGTTGGTGTCGAGCGAACCGTTGGTGTTGTAGCGTGAAACAGCGAAGCTCCGGCCATCCGCACCATTACCAACGACAACGATCTTGCCGTCACCCGGCTGGACCCTCACTTGACTTGCGTAACCGTACTGAAACTGCGGTACGCTGACCCAGCCGATGCCACCAGCAAATGTCGCGTCGAAGCTTCCGTCGGTGTTAAATCTAGCCAACAGGTTGCCCGCCACCACGATCTTTCCATCAGGCTGCAGGGCGGCGTTGTTTGCCACGCTGAAGAAAGCGCCCGGTACATCAAACTGGACTTTACCACCGGTACCAAAGCTGCTGTCGAGTGTTCCATCGGGGTTGTGACGAGCCAATGCCAGAGAGTGGCCCCCGACTGCATTATAGCTTAAGCCAACGACGATGATTTTGCCGTCAGGCTGTTGCAGCGCTGACCCAAGATTCGATGGGCTGTCCCGAAACGACTCATTGCCGAAGAACGGAGTCGTGGTTACGCCACCGGTGCCGAAGTTCGTATCCAAAGTGCCGGGCACACTGGCGGCAATCGACGCTGAAATGCTGTTGCCACCGGCATTCACGACAGTGACGCGAAAGGCCCCGTTGCTCAGTTGCAGAGCATAAGTGTACGACAGCTTGACATCAAAACCGCCACCCTGGCTGGCAACAACCTGCACATTGGTTGGGTTGGCCTGATTGGTTAACGTCACCTCACCGTCACCCGTAATCACGGTCACGGTGTAGTCAGAGACGGATGCCGTCGGAGTGATGTCTGTGAAGTGGAAGATCGTAAAGTTGCTGAACGCCTGGCCTTCGGTTGCAGGCGGCGGCGCCAGTGCACCAGCGGTCAGAGAATTGACCGCTGTCAGGACCAAGTCGTTCCCAGTTCCGCCGATATAGCTGACATAAAAAGCGCGGCCGCCAACCATCAATGTTGCGCCCTGAGCCAGACCGCTAAACGTTCCGGTGATCGCATCCGTTCCGTCGTTGTCGATAATACGGAAGCTGTTGCCGTTCGATGGAACGAAGCCGCTCAGCAGACTCACATTCAGCGTCCCGGCCAGACTGACATTGCCATTGACGATCAACTGATCAAACTCGGGGGTCGCCGCGTTCGTGCCCGCAAGCTCTATCGCCAGCGTCGAACTGCCGGATTGCGAGTAGTTGCCGTTGATGGTGATAATCCCCGGAGAATTGCCCGGAGCAATTGATCCCTGATTCACAATGTTGCCAGTGAACGAGCCCGACCCCTTGAGCGTCGCACCGCTGGCGACATTGATCGCACCGTTGCTATTTAGCAAACTGCTGACGCCATCGACTTGCACGCCCACGTAATTGCCCTGAACGGTGTTGTTCGTCGCTCCGAAGTCGAAACGAAGACCGAAGTCCGCGTTGCCGCTGATGATGTTGCGATCCACTGCATTTGGACCGCCTATCGTGTTACCCGATGTGCCAACGCTGATACCGATGAGGTTCGGTCGGGCCAACGTGCCGCTCGCATCCGTACCAATGAAGTTCCCCGCAACGATCGTGCCGGTCGTTGTATCTGCCAGTGCCAGGCCTGTAACGGCCGAACTTCCCGAGATCACGTTTCGACGAATTATGTTGTTGTTATCCCGGATGAAGACACCGACCTGCGACATGCCGTAGGCTGTCACGCCGTCGGCAGCGATCCCGACGTAGTTGCCTTCAAACGTATTCCCTGGTTCGTAGGTTTCAAACCCGCGAGTACCGCCGACAATCACGTTTCGCGCCGCCGCTGTTGGACCCCCGACAACATTGTTGGTCGCACCAAAGACCGTCTGAATCCCCCGAACGTCGCCACTGTTCCGATTGAGCAGCCCAGTAATGTCCGTGCCGAAGTAATTGCCCTGAACGGTGTTCGTTCCGCCGAACATGATATCCAGATAGCTGTTGCCGTTGAAGTTGGCTGAACCATGACCTGCAAAGACGTTTCGCGAACCAACGGCAGCTCCCCCAATCGTGGACCCCGATGCTTCGCTGCGAATGCCGCTCGATGCCTGAGTTGATGGAACAGCGACACCCAAGATCGTCGTGCCGTCTGCCTGGAGACCAAACGTGTTGCCCAGCACGGTGCTCGCACTAGTCAGTGTGACCGTACCACCAAACAGATTACCGGCGGCGGTTCCGGGTGTCGTTGTCAATCCACCGATCGTGCCCTGGCCAATAACGTCAATCGCATTGTTGCCGCTTAAGTAATTCGGTAACGGTGTCGTTCCGGCCGCGTTCACGCCGAAGTAATTGCCCTGAATGTCCGTCCCAGTTCCGGCTCCCGAGCTGTCAACGCCCGGGCCTTTATTACCGCTGATGAGGTTGCGAGCGCCTGAAGTAGTTCCGCCGATCGTGGTGTTGGTCGCTCCGTTTTGGATCGCAATCCCGGTCGCGTTGCCGGTATCAGTTCCCGGATACAATGCAGACACGCGGTATTCGTCGAGTACGATGTTTGGCGTGCTGTTCGTCTGGATAATGACCCCCGAATTAGCTGGTGCAGAGAATGCAAACGTCGCATCGATCACTCGTGTTCCGTTGTCGGGGACAATGCCGGGAGTTGGATTGACCCACATTTCCATTCGGTCATTCGCCCCATCGTCGGCCGCGCTGGTGACAGTCAACTTGCCGACGATCCAGACGTTCTGCCCCAGCGGAACCGTCGCACCCTCAGTCGTATCTCCACTCCAGGCTCCGCCAGTCAGGTAAATGCCTCCACCATCGCTGAGTTCCATGCGGCCGACGTTGTTAATTCCAGTGAAAGCGACGAATGGATTCACGGAGAAGTAGCCGCTGTTCACGTTGTACAGGAACGAGAACCAGAATTCACCACGACTGACCAAGCTGGCATAGTTGGTTGCATCGTAGTATCGGGAGTTGCCATCGTTGTACAGCCCTGGCAAGTCTCCAGCAGCACCACCGGAAACGGTGAGTCCAGGGTAGGTCAGTCCATTCTGGACCGTGAACCCGTTGTCGCCAGAACTGTAGTCGCCCCAGGCACCATTAAAGGACTGGCCACCAGTTTTTCCGGTAATGTCCGTTCCGCTCGTGTAGGCAAATGACTCGTAAATCTCCGGAGCAGCCTGTCCCGAGCTGTCGGTTCCGATGTAGTTGCCCGCGATGATGTTCGAACTGGCGCCGCTGCCGGAAATCACAACGCCGCTGCTGCCAAATTGATTGATGACCAACCCTCGAATCGTGCTGCCGCTTGACATGATCGTCAACCCGCTGACCCCCGCACCTGCATTGGCTCCGTTGAGTTCAATGATCGGCGTGCCGGAATAGCCCGGCTGCGTCGCGCCGTCGAGAATAACGGTTTCGATAATCGTCGGCAGTCCCGATGTCACAGCGATCGTGTGCGGACCGGCCCCGGCGATATTGAATGTAATCACGTCCGCGCCGGCATTCGCGTTGGCATTCAAAATCGCCTGCCGAAGGGATCCAGCACCAGAATCCGACACGGTTGTCACAAGATACTTCTGACTTAACGCTGTGAGCACCATGTCATTGCCATCTCCACCCGCGTATGTGATGGAGAACGTAGTCGCTCCGACATCAAACGTGGATCCTTCGGCCAGCCCTGCAAAGGTCCCCGAGATCGCATCCACACCGTCATTCTGAATGACCGCGAACGAACTCCCGTTCGGAGCGACATACCCGCTGAGATAGACGACATTCAGCGATCCGGCGAGGCTAATAGTGCCATTGACAATCAACTGATCAAAGTCCGGAACCGCAGCATTGGTTCCCTGGATTTCGATTTCCAGACTGCCGAAGCTGGACTGCGTGTAGTTGCCATTGATCGTAACAATGCCCGGCGAGTTGCCGGGTGCTACGATGGCGGCGTTGCTGAGGTCGCCACCGACCGTGCCTGTGCCCTTGAGCGTACCACCGCTGGTCACGCTCAGCGAACCGGAACCAACCGAGCTGGCGTTGCTGAGATTCATCGTACTGCCAGCGACAGTCATGGCGCCACCGTTCGCGTTCAGAGCCGTTCCACCAGTGCTGTCGAGGTTGATCTGACCGATGCTAGTGATGGTTGTATTCGCACCGGCGGTGGTGGCCGGCGTTGCACTGAAAAACGTGATGGGACCCGCCTGAGCGGCGTCGCCAATGGTCACCGTGCCGCTGGACGTAGTGAAGATTCGAGACAATTCAGCGTCCGTCAGGTTGATACCGGCGACGGCGTTGTTCGCGCCTCCGAGGCTCATCGGCCGCGACGGCATCGAGGATTGAAGGGTCATCTGCGAAGTGAGTTGCTGCGAGACCTTGCTGATGTTGCCGGCGGTGTAATTGGCGACGACTAGATTGCCGGCGGAATCAAAGACTAAGCCCGCAGGACCGGTCGTTGTTACGAAGGTGCTGGTGGTGCCGAGTACTCCCGGCGATGCGAACGTGACTTTGATAATGCTGTTGCCGTTGATGCTCGCAACGTACATGGTGCCGCTGCTGTCGAATACGATGCCTGCCGGATTCGTCAGTCCTGAGTTGATAAAAGTGCTGACAGCACCCGCCGGCGTGATCTTGCTGACCGTGTGGTTGTTGTAGTTCGTGACATAGAGATTCCCACTGGCATCGAATGACATACCATCGGGGTTGTTCATGCCCCCACTGGCGAATGTGCTCGCAGAGCCGAACACCCCAGGCGATGAAAATACGATCTTAGTGATTGTGTTATTACCACCATTGGCGACGTACAGATTGCCGGTGGCGTCGAATGCCATGCCATTGGGGGTATTCAATCCATTCCCGCTGGTGGCGAAGGTGCTGTTAACACCGCCGGGAGTACGCTTTGTTATGGTGTGGTTGCCGCTATTCGAAATGTACATATTGCCTGTGGCGTCAAATACAACCCAAAACGGACCACTGAGCCCAGTCACATAATCGCTCACCACCCCCGCTGGTGTCACTTTGCTGATCTTGTTGGCCTGATAACTGGCGACGTACAAGTTGCCAGCCGCATCGAGGGCCAGCCCATGGGGATTCGTCAACCCTGTTGCAAAAGTACTAACCGTAGGGGCGCTAACGCCGACGGTGGCGGAACTGTCGATGTCAATGTCGGCGCCGCGAAGTGTAATGCTGCTCCCGTTCACTTTGTAGTTGTTTGTTGGGTCGCCCGTGCCATTCGCTGCGAAGACCACACTGCCGATACCGTTGGCGTCGCTGTCGGCGAGCAAGGCGACATTACCGCTGCCGGTCAGGCGCCCTCCCCAGGCGGACGAGGAGATACCACCAGTGGCCGAGAGTGTCACGTTGCCAACGCTTTGGATCCCACCGCCGAAGGCGCTGAGCACAAGGTCGCCGGCGGTAGCGGACACGTTGACGTCGTTGCTGGTTTGTTGATTGACGGCGAGTCCAGACGTGATCGCACTTGCGGAGGCGGTGATCGTGCCGCTCGTGCTGTTGGTGAGTTCCAAAAAGCCGAACGAGTTGCCGCTGTGGGTGAGCGTGATGCCGGTGCTGGCAAGGACTTGCAGGGCGTAGAGACCGGTGATGGCCGCACTCTGCGTGACGGAGCCGCCCGTGCTGGTAAGCGTGAGACTGCCTGAGCCGCTCACGGCGTTCGCAAAGTTGATCGAGTCGCTACGATTGATGAACAAACCCGCGTCGTTCCCCACCACCACTGGGCCAGTGCCGATGCTTCCCGTCGTGCCGCCGGTGCCGGCCTGGAGGTAGGTCTGACCGCTATTGATCGTGGTCGTGCCGTTGTAGGTGTTGTTGCCGATGAGGGTGAGGTAAGAATTGTCGAGGCCCGCCACGGTGAGGCCGCCAGTGCCGCTGATGACGCCCGCGAAGGAGGTGACCGCGCTAGAGCCACCGGTGGTCAGCGTGCCGCTGCCGAGCGTGACGTTACCGCCGGCGGTGCCGCCGCCAGCCAGCGAGAAGATCGTATTGCTGAAGTTGTTCAGGTCGAGCGTAGCCCCGGCAACGTCGGCCAATGTGACTGCGGAGTTGGCAGAAAAGGTGTTGGCGGCCCCAGCCCGCAGCGTGCCGGCGTTGATGCCAGTGCTGCCGCTGTAGGTATTGGCCCCGCTTAGGGTCACCGTTCCGGCGCCAGTCTTAAGCAAACCACCATTGCCAATCGTGGCTGAGATTGTCAGATCGTTCGCAGCTAGCCCATCTGGCACGTTGATCTCGCGCGTGCTGCCACCCAAGTTGAGGTTGCCACTAATCGTTGCACCAACTTCACCATTCGAGCCGAAGCCGTAACTGATGCCGTTTGCTCCCAAAGTGAGTGAGCCGGTCCCTGTAGCTACCAAAGCTCCGCTACTCGGCCCTCCGTACACCAGCAGACCCGTAATCTGTTCTGAAAAGTTGTTCAGATTCAGACCCGCTGCGAAACGTACATCGACATCTGCCGTGTCGGGGATCAAATTGTTGGCACCAGACAGAAACGTGCCTGACTCCAATTGGATCAAGCTGCCACTCAGCCCGGGAGCTACGATCGTAACGCTATCGGATTCCGCCAATCGGATCGCCGCGTTAGAAGCAGACGCCGTCACCGAACTGACTGCGGTAGTCAAGTAAGCCCCCGTACCACCGACCCCGCCCGCGCCCGATGTTATGGCGAGTGCGTTGGCAGTAATATTCGTCGTGCCGCTGTTCCCATCGACACCCCCACTCCCAGCTCCAGTCGCCGTGGTCAATGTCACGTCGCCACCGTTTGTATTCAACGATCCCGCTGCGCCAAAGACAATGCTGCTTGCGCCACCAGTCGTTAGCGTCAGATTGGTTGCTGCCGGGCGGCTGATCGATTGGCTGATCGTGATTCCCCCTGTAGCACTACCTAGGCCCACTATCAGAACGTCAGCCGTGATTCGATCGAGTTCCGCGTCGGACAGTTCCAGCGTATTAAACAAAATATCAGTAGTTGAACCGAGGTTTACGGCTTGATTGTTCTGCAATGGAGCCAGTTCGACCGTCTGCCCAGCCGCACCAATCGTACCTGCCAAATTCATCTTGTTGGCTCGATAAGAGTGCGACCCGCCAGTCGATTGGACATTGGCACCGTTGGCAATCGTCAGTTTCCCACTGGCAGCGTCGACGGTCATATTAACCGAATAGGTAAATCCTGAAGCTCCGCTCGAGGAAACGTCGTTCATCGCTGAAGTGTTGTTGATTGTCAAATCACCGCGGCTAGAGAGATTCACGATGCCTGCGGTAGTACTGATCCCAGAAATACCATTCACCGTATCTACGGTCAGATCATCTGCATCTGCAAAATTTATAAATCCACCACTACTCGACGCAGCTAAAAGATTGACGTCATTGACTGGCATGTTCAGCGCGATGTTGCCGGCCGCCACGACCGCAAGATTCGTTACCGTGATACCCGCAGATTGCGAAACTCCTGCGCCGCTGATCAAGTGCAGCGTGCCGGAGGGACTAATCGCTTGGCTGATCGCAATCGCTCCCGAATTACTGCGGCCAATCCGAACGACGCTCGCCGAGATCCGGTCCAGTTCCGCATCGGACAACTCAAGAGTGTTAGCGGTTGCATCCCCGATCGAACCTAGATTAACAAGCTGCCCGGCAACGTTTGGTTGCAAGGTTACCGTTCCGGTCGCCGCCAGCGTGCCAACGAAGTCCATGCGGTCGGCCGTGATCTGTGCACCAGCGCCGCTGACATTCGCTGCGCTAGCGACAGTGAATTTCGCTCCCGCTCCGAACAACGTGATGTTCATGTTGAAACCAACGCCACCCTCCAAGTCGTTGGCGGCGGATGTATTGTCCACCGAGATATCGCCGGCAAAGGCTACTAGACTGGGACTGCCATTCGAGCTGCTTACGCCCGCCACTCCATTGACCGAACGAACGGCGAATCCGTCCACATCTTCGAAACTGATGTTGCCGACGGTAGTGCGGAGGGCCACTATATCGACGTCGTTACTGCTCGACAGATTGATCGTGCCGGCCGCCTCGACCGCCAGACTTGCGACCGCGATGCTTGTAGATTGGGTCACTCCTGCGCCGCTCATCAAGTGCAAAGTGCCGGTACCGCTGATGGCGTTCGTGACATGAATACTGCTGCTTAGATCGTATACAAGTGTAGCATCATTTACCACTGCGCCGGTGCCTAACGATCCCGTTGTCCCGCCGCTACCGACTTGCAGCGTTCCGCCGCTGATGGTTGTCGTTCCGGAGAAGGTATTGGTTCGCTCCAACGTAAATGTACCGGTGCCGGTTTTGGTAAATCCGCCAGACCCGCTTATCTCGCCGAAAAAGCTATTCGAAAGGTTCAATCCGCCCGTAGAAAGGGTTCCGCTACCCAAGGTAACCAATGATCCCGATCCTCCGCTCATGCCGCCAATGGTTTCATTGAATCCATTCAAATCGAGCGTGGCCCCGCTATTCCCTATCGCGACGAAGCGGTCATCGGCTATCCGCTCGGCCGCCCCTAGCCGAACCGTACCGCTATTGATTGTCATGTTTCCAGGGTTAAGGAGCGTGCCACTCAACGTGAAGACACCACTCCCCTCCTTGATCAATTGACCGCTTCGGCTAATCGAACCGCTAAACGTAGTTGACGTGTTGTCCCAACCCATCGATAGAGGCGCATTGCCCAACAAGACGGTGCCAGAGCCAGCTAGTGAACCAATATTACTGCCGAATCCGCCCGATGCATTCCCGTCAAATGTTCCACCGCTACCAACGATGAGGGCCGAGGTCGACGGCATCGCATTGGATCCTCCCACCAATAGAGTACCCGCATTGATGGTGGTCGTGCCGGAATAGGTGTTTGCACCCGTCAACGTAAGCGTGCCACTCCCGGACTTCTGGAGTAAGCCGCTGCCGGAAATCGTACCCGCTATAACCGCTGTGCCATTCGACGTTACGGCGAGTTCGTTGGAGGACAGATTGATATTTCCTGTCACCGTCAGCGTCGTGGCCGGGTTAACCAGAATTCCACTGTTGCCGCTCAACGTCAGCTGACCGGTCAGCGTATTCGTGCCCGTCGTATTCGCCAACGCACCTGTGCCACTGGCCCCGAGCAGCACCACCGCGTTGGATACCGTGATGCCACTGTTCAATCCCACGAATCCACCCGCCGCGACCGTGATCGTACCACTGCCCAATGCAGATCCGGTGAACATCCTGGCAACCGCACCCGTCGCGATCGACGTTCCGCCGCTGAACGAACTTGTACCCGTCAGCGACAGATTACCGCTGTTAACATTCAGCGAAACAAGTCGATTTCCGGAGCCAACCGTGTTTTGAATTGTCCCGGAAAATGTCCCCAGTCCGACACCGTTATAGTTCAAAACAGAATTGCTGGTCGTACTGCTACTACCAACGATCTGATTGGCTGCCACAGCACCCGCCGCGACGGTTAGACCCGTCAGGGTTTGCGTTCGTCCCGCGAGATCGAGCGTGCCATTCGTTGTCGAACTGCCAAGCTCAACACTGGTGATCGGGTTGATTGCATTGTTGGTTCCAATTACCAGCGTGCCTGCGACTATTGCTGTGTTTCCCGGGTAGGTGTTTGCGCCGGACAGCGTCAGCGTTCCTGTGCCCTGCTTAGTGAGCCCGCCGGTGCCGCTGATCACGCTGCTGACAAAAAGACTCCCACTCGCGTCTGTTGTGAAGCTTGCTGAATTGATTGTATTGAGCGAGATACTCCCGGACTGAGTTGCTGCACTGCCCGAATCAGTGACCAGCGTCGGATTGACTCCCTGCATAATCAGTGGATCCGCGTTCGTTTTGCCAGCAGCCAATCGTAATGCGGCTCCGCCGTTGATTACGGTTCCAGCTGCGGTTGATCCTAACAGTCCGTTATTCGTAAGATAGATTTCGCCGGCATTAATCGTGGTCAAGCCAGTATAGGGATTATTGTTGGTGAGCTGCAGGCGGCCGGTTCCGTTTTTGATCAACTGCCCAGCACCACTGATGTCACCGCTGAGAATGATGTCAGCATCGAAATCAACGGTCAATGATGTGGCGACGTTGTAGCGGAACCCCTTGATGTACCCTCCACCAATGTTTCTTACTGTGCCAGTTCCAACGTCGATCGTTAAGTCAGTGACCTGCCCCGCGGCAGTCCATGTCAATGTTCCCGTGTTCAACGACAAAGTCGGCGACGTCAGCGTGCCGTTGACGATTAGGTTTCCTCCGTTGACAGAAAATACTGGGGCTTCAATGCTGCCAGCGATATCAAACGTACCACCCGTGATCGAAAGGTTCTCGGTCGATGTCACTGTCCCCGCGTTGGCAGTTCCGCTCGATGTGATGGTGACTGCTGAAACCGGTTGATCGATAACGACATTTTGACCAGCGCTGGGAACACTGTCTCCACTCCAGTTTGCAGCAGTTGACCAATTGGAATCCGAACTTCCGTCCCACAGCACATCGGCCCAACGGCCGACGATGTACTGGTCGCCATTCAGTCCAAACTGCTTGGTGATTTCAGCCGCGCCTCCACCGTTGGTGTCGAGATTCCATGTGCTTGGCGAGCCCTCGTCGATGGCTCCTATATTGTCATCGCCGTCGTTGTCCCAGTCGCCGACGACAGGCACCGCGGCGTTGGCCCCATATCCAGAAATCGTTTGACTTATTCCAAGTGTCGTTGCAGTGTTGTTGGGATAACTTACCGGCGCATGACTGATAAACCAGTCCTTGGTCGAGGCGCCTCGGCGCACGGCCAGCACATCGGCGCGGCCGTCGCCATTGATATCGCCAACGCGAGGAACGTCGGCGAGACCGCCAACGGCAGCGCCATGATCCGCATCAACCCCAAAGCTAAACGTGGCATCGACGCTGAGTGTCGAATCATCCGTCGGGAATGGACTGCTGCCTGGAACTCCATAGTGCACAAACCACTCCAGCAAGTTTGAAGCGGTCGTCGTATCCACCGCGACCACATCATCAATACCGTCGCCGTTCATGTCAGCGATCAATGGCGTCATGTCAGCCAGTCCAAATCGGAAATGATACTCTTGCGTCGTATCGCGATCGGTATCGCCAAGCCACTGCAATGCGCCCGCAAATGGTCGAACGACAATCGACTGGTCGAAGCCCAAACCACTCAGATCACCAGCCAGCGCGTAGTCATTGAACCCTTGAAGACCAACACCGTTATTCGACGTCGCACTGAAGCCATAGTGAAACGTGATCTCAGGATTGGCATCGCCACTGGAAAGAGGTTGCGTGTCGAGATAATGCGAGAGCAAGTCGTTAGCAATCCCTGTGTCGGGTCGAACAGCACCAATGTTGGTTGCTAGGAGAACTCGCGTTTCAAGCTGCTCAAAGACCGGCTTTAATGGTCGACGCGATCGAATAAACTGATCGATCAATGTTCGCCGGAACTTGGCTCTATTTTGAATCTTGAAAGGTGACGAGACTTGAGCACTCATTCGCTTCCAACGCGAGTTCACTTCGCCCCCAATGATTCGACCCTTTTCGAGGTCTTGGTTTACCACCTTTGCGAGAGGGTGCTTTATGGCTTTAAGAAGAATTCGACGAAGTTGGCGAAACATGATGGACTCCGGTGCACAGGCGCTCTTTGGAGAAGAGCATGAGCAAATCAGCTCGCGCCGAGATAGCTCAAAAGGAAGGTACAAAGTGGGAGGAATTGAGGCAGGAATACTTATTTGAGGCGATTCAGGCCTTTACCGTGCAAACACTACTGACGAAAGACTCCAAAGCGCGACAGAAATTTTTCGAAAAAACTCGTTTCGGTTAAAGTTTTTTTAATCTACGCTTCGGCATACTTCCTCCGAGGGGTTAAAACCGGTTAACGCACCCGTCCACTTCCAAAACCTGGGAGCAGTGCGTTTGCCATTTGCTCATGCTTTTTCAAGACGCCGAGCAACTCCCACCGGTACTGAACTTCGCATCCTTTCCTCGTCGAACTCTGACCGGACGTTTCCAATAAGATGTGCTGACAAGCCGTCGAAAACAATTGCATCCTGACCTTCGTCAAAAGGACGATGGCCTTTTCGAGTTGCATCCGAGCTGCCGTGGATTCGCCGCTTTGATGAAGCCAGCTTGCGTGGTACGCTTCCGCTAGAGCTACTGCATATCCAATCTTCTCGCTTCGAAGTTTGGAAACATAACGACTGGCAATCTTCAAGTACTCAGGTTTCGAGCGATCGACTTGGGCTGCGGCCAAAGCCGCACGGCAGTGCACTTGGAGGTAATCGATTCGAATCTGCTGGACTCTGGACAGAAAGGAGCGTTGGTAGTTTCGCCATTGCCCTGTCAGGCCTGCCAGTGCTTCAACACCTTTCCCCTCGTACAATTCGATGAACGCGTTTGCAAGAAGATGGTTGTGATGCTGGACAAAGAAACCTTTATCCGAAAGTCGGGCATGATCCTCTTTCAATCTCGCTCGAGCTTCGTCGGGCTCGCCGATTGCAAGCTGCAGGTGGGTCATGACTTGTGTCCCGAAGTTCAGCGAAGCGTACAAGTCGTTGTTCTCTCTCGCGATGCGCAGCAACTCGGGTTGCCGCCGCGATAGCTCTGCAAGATTGCCTTGATACTGTATTGCCCACAACGCAAAGGTTCTTGCTGTATTGATTTCCCACGCAACATCGCGGCAGCGTTCGTCATGCAAAAACTTTAACGCTCGATCACAACAACGTTGACACAGGGACCACTCACCTCGCAACAGGGCGGCAATGCCACGGGCGTTGAGAAGCGAGCCCCGAAAGTACGGATGGCTTTCCCTGCGTGCGACCTCGCGAGCTTCGACGAGAACGCGTCGAACGGCTCGACGGCTTTTATTTCCACCGATGGCAACATGGCCGGCATAGGCCACTAGTCCGCGAAGCATATAACGCGGAACCTTCGAATCTAATGCGAGCCTCAAGTGTTCTGTCATAAAGTACGAGCCACGAATCGGATCCACAACACTCAGTCCAGCTGCTGCCGACCAACAGATCTTGATTCGGCGTTGTTGGAACGGGGTAAGCCGTTGCCCAAATGGGCCGAGCGACGTTTGTGTATCCTCAGGCGTCTCAGGTGCAGCATATTGTTTAGGATTCGGTTTCTCAGCCACTGCCTCAGCCGCGTTGGAATGCAGACCGCGAATTTGCAGGCGAGCTTCTCGAACAATCAAGCCAATCAACGCTCGAAGCGTTGTCCGAGGCCATGTCAAATGGACGGACTCCAACGCTCGCGTCAAAGCTTTCACGCCAGCGTCGACGTGACCGCTGACCAGATATCGCAACGCGGCTTGCTGAAGCCAATCGGGCCGATCTGACTCAGAAGCTAACTCAGCTGCTCGCAAGAACTGAGATGCCGACTCGGCGCTGCGAGACGCATTCGCCAACGCACTTCCATACAAGACTCTTAGCTCACATTCTTCCCTGCCACTGGGATTCAGCATCTCGATTGCGAGTGCAAATAGATTGGCCGCCCGGAAAAAAGCCAATGTCTCCATCGCTCGCTTTCCTGCCTGGATATAAGCCTTGCCTGCTTTCGCCAACTGGTCCGATTTGCGATAAAGATCGCCCAAAAACTCCGGCTCACTTTTGCTGGGGTTCAACTCAAAAAAACCCGCGAGCCGCGAACAGCAATCGCTGATTTGCGACGTGCTCAAGCGAGCGGCAACGGTTTCGCGAACTTTGTCGTGATACGTTTCGATGTTGCCACGATCGCTCAGTTGACGAACTATTCGCTTGATGCGCATCGACTGAAGAGCGGTTGTCGGGTCTTGCTCGAAGCCGGCCAATTGCTGGATTGCAGCCCAAGCGACGGGACGCCCGGCCACCGCAATGAGCTCAATCGCCCTTCGTGAGTCCTGAGGTAAATTGCTTACCTCTTCCCAAATGACGTCCTTCAGTGTTTTGACTGAAGTCGAGGTAGACGCGAATGCGGGATCTGTTGCCTGAGCGATAAAGGAACTTGCAAACGCTCGAATGAAATACGGATCTCCCTCTGTTTCTTTTACGATGCGTTCAATGAGAGACTCGCTAGATGCGTTGCTTCCCTCCAGTAGTTCGGATGCCAATTGAGCGGCTTCGTCGAAGCTGAGTCGATCCACGACGAGCTCCAGCTGTTCGGCAAGTGCAATGTGCTCTGGGCGAGGAACGGGCGCCCGACGAATCAGACTTAAACAACGATTGTCTTCTATGTCCTCAGAACGAAAGGTGCCAATGATGAGTGCGGATGGAAGCGATTCTGCTTGAGTCAACTGACAAAACATCATCGCAGTATCCTCGTCGCCCCATTGTAAGTCATCGATGAACAGTACCACGGGCTCCCAGTGGGCCAGCCGAGTCAGTAACTCGCGAAGTCCCATTACCCCGCGTCGGCGAACTTCGAGCGGATCAGAGTACACGCGTTGCCTCGAACGACTCGACCCAATCGCGGGCACATTATTCAGGACCGGAAATATTTGACACAGTGCATCCAATTCGATTGGGAGCAGACGCTGGACCCGGTCGGAAGTTAGGTGGCGTAGGTATTGAACCAACGCATCCACCAAACTATCAAATCCTCGATAGGTGACCGTTTCGTTTTCATAGCAACGGCCTCGCAGAATGACGGGATTCTGTTTGGACTCGATCAATAGTCTTAGAAAGCGATTCACTAACGCGGATTTGCCCATCCCGCTTTTGCCTGTAACGAATACGACCCGGCCCGATCCCGATCGTGTCGCTTCCCATTCGTTATGGAGCTGGCACAACTGACTCTCTCGTCCGATCCAAACCGAGGGGGTTTGTACCGGTATTGCGGCTGTGCTCATTCGCTTTGCGATTTCTTGGCCCGATGGTCTAAGATCCGGGTCCGGATTGAGCAAGTCCATGCACAGTGCATTGAGATCGTCGGGAATCCCAGGAACAATCGACTGCGGTGAGTGCTTTGGGCCGAGCAGCTTTTGCGATTGCAGTTTTTCGTACGAGCTGGAATCAAATGGAAACGCATCCGTCAATGCATGAAAGAGCATGACTCCCAAACTATACCAGTCCGCAGCTGCCGTGATGGGTTTTCGGGCAGCTTGTTCCGGTGCCATGAAGATAGGCGTACCCGCAAACTCCTGGAGCGAATTGTTGTACTCACCGCGATCTGTTTCGACGGCCAAGCCGAAATCAACGATGACCACTCGCCCCTCCAACGTCACCATCACATTGCTCGGTTTCAAGTCGCGATGAAGTCCTCCTGCGCGATGAAGAGCATTTAAGCCGTCAATGGATTGCAGCAACGCGTGACGCAACCGCCCTTCATCAAAACAAAAACTGACGATATCGCTCCCTTGCAGCTCCGTCGATGAGCCAAATGTATTGCTAACATACTCATTGAAACTCACCCCCTGAATGAGCTCCATCGTAAAGAAAGGCTCATTCTCTGTCGCGACAAGCTCACCCAAACGAATTAAGTTGGTGTGAGCCAAATCCGCCAAGACGTGAAACTCTTTTTTGAATTGATGCAAGGTATGCTGCTCAAACCTTGCAAGCGTCTTTAAGGCAACGGGGGACGAACTATCCCGATGCTGGGCCATGTACACAATCCCCATACCGCCACGTCCGATTTCACCCAGCAATTGGTAATCACCAATCCATGAAATCCCCGCCGGCACCGTTTTAAAAGGGTCTTCAGAATCGGACATGCCGTCACTTTCGTTAGGTTGGCCAAGGCGATTAATAGTGAACTGAAGCCAAAAAGTTCCTCATCCAGGGATTTCTATTGTAAGTCATACGGCTGGCAGGAGTATTTGCCGTAAGATTTGGGTTGCCTGCATGCCGATTGGATTGATATTGCATGGTACGCAAAAGACGGTCCATTGCCCCAGGACACGTCGAATACGGCAACGAGGGATTGAATTTGGCCATGTGTCACTCGCCGTTATCCCCTAACCATCATCAGCAACTAAACACTGTTTCGGTCCGATAACTTGCCGTTCAAAAGTGATTGTCTATCGCGGCATGACAGGCATATTTGAATTCGAAACATCGCCCACGCGCAAGTTTTCGACTTGCGCGACTTTCAACTCCGCCGTGAAGTCCGGACCCGGTTGCAAATAGAGCGGTCCATCTGCTGACTCCTGAACGGCATAGAGTCCATGGTGCCGAGTCATCTCCAGTGTCGCCAAGAACATCGCGACCAGCGCGCTTTTGTGCATACCAATTTCGAACAAGTCCTGCAACTCGACCCGATTCAACTTTTGGACACGTTCATGAATCCGGTGCATGTAGACGTGAATTGGCGTATCGTCGAATTGGATGCTGTGTTGAGGAGCCTTTTGCCTCGCTTTTAGAATCCGGCCGAAGGCGCTTACCAAATCCCACACTTCCACTTTGGCGATCGGTAATTCATCCGAATCGAGCCGTCGCGGTGGCAAATCGCTGGCGAGCCTTGAGTAACGGAGCTGCCATCGTCGACTCTGTTCGTCCAACAAACATGCGGCATCTCGAAAACGCTTGTATTGCACAAGGCGTTCCACCAACTGGGGCATCGATGTGTCTTGACCAATCGACTGCAGATCCTCACTCGCTCCATCATCGGGCACGGGCAAGACCGTCTTTGCCTTGAGCTCGATCAACTGACTCGTGATGTCGATGAACTCACCCACATCGTCCAAGTCCAGCGTCTCGAGGACCTCGAGGTATTCCATATACTGATGCGTGATCTTGCCGAGCGAAAGTTCCTCAAGCGGCAATTCTTCGCGACGGACCAGATAGAACAAAAGTTCTAGCGGCCCGTAGTAGCAAGGTAGATCGACTCCAAAGACCATTGTTTCGATCCAACGTTATCGCGTTAGGCCCATTGTGAACGAGAATATTTGACGCGAGCCAGAGTCTGCATAGGATACAGGGAATGCAAAGTCAAAGGCCAAGGGTGCCGGACCAAGTGCTGGAACGGCAATCCGAGCGCCAAAACCCGGCGCGACTCGGAAGTTCTTTGCGTTGATTTCGATGTCTTTTTCTACGGTACCGTAGTCCACGAACGCAACCATCCGCAACATATCGTCCGCAGTGACCGGCATCATGTATTCGAAAGTTCCCAGCATTTGAAATCGTCCGCCCACCTGCACGTCGTTATCGACCGGACTCGCTCCTCGGAAAGCAAAGCCTCGCATGGTCGAAAATCCACCTGCGAAAAAGTTTTCGAACAGCGGCGTATCCTCGCCAGTAAAGCCCAGACGGATCGAGCTAGTGAACGTATGCCGTCCGCCCCCGTCCGCC
>JANMNR010000056.1:0-8042 GCA_031368325.1 Pirellula sp. | reverse complement strand
CTCGAAAGTTCTGGCGACGAAAAGGAGGAAAAGAAGGCGTCCTTGCACACGATTCAAACCGTCAATGAGGAAGAAGCCAAGGAAGGCCAAGGTAAAACGCTCATTGTGGTTGAAAGCAAACAGGAACTCCAGGATGTATTGAGGGAGAAACTAAAGAAGCGAGGATATCGTGTTCTCATTTTTGGCGACCCGGAACGAGCGCTGAGCAAATTTAGTCCGGACGAGTCATCGCCCGCGGACTGTGTCGTACTGTGTGCCCCGGACCTCGGAAATTTGGCCCTCGAAGCGTTCAATCAATTTTCCGAACAGGAACATACCAAACATATTCCCGTGGTCATGTTAGTAGATCCAAAGCAACAACATATCATTCGCGGTGCCAAGACGAGCCCGACGCATGTGTTGATCCCCATGCCTCTCAAGGTTCGAGAGCTTAGGCAAGCGTTAGTGAAGTTGACGGCCCACAAACTGACCTCGTAACGCATCGCCTGATGCCCCCTACCGGGCAACGGGATTTGCAATGAAAAGAACGCAGTTCTTTTGACAGCCCTGCTATGCTCTCATCGACGCAAACAGGGCCACCATCACGATGATGATCAGTACCAGCGCGAACATACCTGCGATGACACCGGTTAGCTTCGCGTACGAGAATGGAGCCATGCCATATACCTCACCGGTTTGGCCATTGACCAGCACGCGATAAGGTTGTTGACGGTAATGATATACCATGATCCAAATGGGGAGCAACATGGGCAAACTTCGCATGTCCTGGGTGCGGACGTTCGCATGCAGATTGCGAACGCTACCTGGGACTGACTGCTGAGCTTGGCTGGCTTCGTATTGCTCAACCAAAGCCGCCGCACGCGTTCTCGCGTCGCGACGTGTTACGCGAAATTCTTCGACAATCACATTGCTTAGATCGATCGATTCCGGTCGAACCGCAACTGAAAGATCGAACGGCGCGATCTCTTGAACCTCAGTTGGCGTAAGCGTCCCGCTTGCTCCCACCAAGATACCTTCGTAGTTTCCAACGCGAGTTCCAGACATCGGTCGCCATTTGCCGCGAGCCCCAACTGTTACCGCTGAGCTATCGGCAGTCCACGCGGTTTCGGTCGTGGCAGAAAAGATCCAAAATGGCACGTAGACTGGTGTTACTTTGCTCACGATCGATGTTTGCGAAGCGTCACCGGGTTTCCAAAAGCCGCGGCTAAGCCACTGTCGCAGAAACGATTCCGCGTTGGATTGCTCGACCCGAAAGGGGACGATGCCTTCGGGTTTCAATGTCCTGGCGTCGGCGCGTGAAGACATCTTTTCGCTTCCGCAAAACGGGCACCGTAGCGTTTTGGCTGATGCATCGTAACTCATGGATGCACCGCACTGATCGCACCGAAAGCTCATGACGCTTGCTTGCTGGGGAGTCGACGTGGCGTGGCTGATACCGACTCCTTCCGCATCGACGCCTTGCGTGTTTTCCGTGCCGCAATTACTGCAGAACAAATCTTCCGCGTCGAGGTACGTACGGCAAATAACGCAACGTGACTCGATGTTCATTGGCTGAACCCCGGATGATTCAGAACAAAGATCAATCCAATGAAGATCAGGAATAGGATCGCGACTGCAATGGCAACAGCTGCGATTCTGGAGCTGGACCATGGCTTTTCGCCAACCACTTTACCGGTCTGGCCATTGACCAAAAATCGATACACTTTGTTGTTGTAACGATAGCTTAGCACATGAACTGGCAACAGGATTAAGTCGGAGCCACCCACATCCAGATCGGTTTGGACGGAGAGTCCTGACTGTACGTCCCCGGGCAAGAAATTGCTAATGGCGTCGCGTTCGCGATTTCGAAACTCCTGCTGGGTCACAGCCAAGGCCGATTCTCGGCTGACGGAATACTCCTCCGACATCCAGCCGGCGAGATACATCGGTCTATATCGCATCATTGTATTCAATCGATATGGCTGAATCGCCAATGCCTCTTGTTGCGGCAATCCCCTGGAGGCCGAGACCATGAAGCCGGAGTAGTATTTGCGATAGATTCCGGATAGCGGCCACCATTCTGTTTCTTGGATGGTGCGAGTTCGGGTTTCGCTTTTGCCCTCCGCGTTTTTGACTGTATATGTTTCAGTGCGGTACCAGTATTCGCCGATTTGCGCAGACCAATGACTAACGGCTATCATCGAAAAGTGCCAGAACGGGATGTACACGCCCTGTTGCTTCTCCGTCGAAGCCTTTCGGACCAAATCGCCAGGTCGAAAGAAACTGTTTTTGCCAATCCATTTAAAGAATAGTTCTTGGGCTTTCTCGCTTGTCACCTCAAAGCCGATGATGAACTCTGGACGCTGCGACGTGCGCTGTTCCAAAGGCAACTCGGCAACGTAGGCTGAATCGCAAAATGGGCAGCGAAGGCTTCGTTGATCCTGCGGAGCATCCACCTCGCTACCGCAGCTTTCGCAACGAAAGGTCCGCATTACGTTGGACGAATCGATGGCCTGTCTCTGAATCGACACGCTTCCGCCATTGGCGGAACTCGAGGATGGGACAGGGAGGGAGTTTGCTGCGCGACCTACCTCCCAATTCTTTTGGTTGGGGGTTTCGAATGGAACTCCGCAGGAGACACAAAATCGCGATCCCGTCTGACGTGGCGTACCACAGGCAGAACAAGGCATAAGCGTGCTGGCTAGCGACCGATTGGGATCGTGCATCGGTTGGCTATCAATGACTTGGGCGTCGACGATTTCGGGCTCTTGAAGCGAACGGCTGCTCATTTTAGCTTTTGCGGGTAAGTGTGCAAAAACGACAATTCGTTCATCCGATCAGGTTCTTGTAATGGTTAAGGAATGCGAAAGCAGGACGCCTGGGGAAGTGGTTCATTTTCTGGTAAAACGTCGTGTACGAGAATTCCAAACGCAAAAATACCTCTCCTCGACAGTTCCGCCATGCCTCCATCGCCTCAGAGCAATGAAAACCTGCGAAAACATGGGCCATGGACCATTGTTCAAAGCCACGAAGTGTACCGGGACGCATGGATGTCCGTGTGCATGGATAATGTACTTCGTCCGGACGGCGAACCTGGCACGTATTCTACCGTTCGGATTAAGCCTGGGGTTTGTGTGATTCCGGTGGCGGACGACGGCAATTGTTATTTGACCAAAGAGTTCCACTACGCAGTCGGACGCGACACGATTGAGGGCATCAGCGGCGGAATTGAGGAGGGCGAGACGCCTGAAACGGCAGCCGCTCGCGAACTGGAGGAGGAGGTTGGTATCGTTGCAGGTCGATTGGTTCCGCTGGGAGTTGTCGACCCACTGACCGCTGCGATGTTGTCGCCTACACAGATTTTTTTGGCAACCGACTTAACATTTACTCAAAGCAATCCGGAGAGTACGGAGTGCATAGAGCGGGTGGAAATGCCGTTCGATGACGCCTGGAGAATGGTCATTGCAAGCGAGATAACGCATGCGCCAACTTGTGTTGCGATTTTAAAAGCAAAACTCGTGCTCGAGAGTCTTAGCCAGAGCTAGTGGAATTCAACAGGGTATGCGGAGGGATAAGCGATGGCACGTAAGCAAACGAGAACCCGAAAATCTCTAAACTCTCGCAGGCGACAAACACCTGGTACCGCGCCTGGTTCCATGATAGTGGATCCTAATGCAAATCCGACCAGTCTTCGCGTGATGGCATTTGGAGGTTCTGAATTTCTGGAGAAGGAGGTGAAGGACATCGCCGAGATTCGCGCCATCATGGTCGCATTTCGGAGCGTATGGATCGATGTTATCGGCCTAGGTAGTCAGGAGAAGCTAGCCGCACTCGCACAACTTCTGCAACTGCATCCGTTGGCGATGGAGGATGTCGTCAATGTTCATCAGCGCGCTAAGGTAGATGAGTTCGACGATTCTATTTTCGTTGTGTCGCGTATGGTCGATGGTGACGATGCGCTCGAAACGGAACAGCTATCTTTTTTCCTCACAAAACAGGTTCTTTTATCGTTTCAAGAGCGACCGGGCGATTGCTGGGAGCCGCTTCGGCAACGAATTCGTACCCATCGCGGCAAGGTCTGCGATTCAGGGGTGGACCATCTGCTTTATGCCTTACTGGATGCCGTCATCGATAGCTACTTTCCGGTTATGGAACGATTGGCAGAACTCGTCGACACCATCGAGGCGGAAATTATTGAGAGACTTGATCCATCGCAAATGCGAAAGATCCATCATTTACGCGGACAGTTGTTGGCATTGAGGAGAGCAATCCGCCCACATCGCGAAATGGTAAATGAACTGGTGCGAGATTCGCTTCCTCACATCAGCCCAGACACACGCATTCACTTGCGAGACTGTTACGACCACGTCGTGCAAGTTGTCGATGCGGTGGACACGTACCGCGAACTGACCTCGGACATGCGAGACTTTTATCTGTCTAGCGTTAGCAATAGCATGAACGAAGTGATGAAGGTGCTGACCATTATTTCCACGATTTTCATTCCGCTTTCTTTCATCGCGGGTGTCTATGGAATGAACTTCGAAAGCACATCCCCTTTGAACATGCCAGAGTTGAAGTGGTACTACGGTTACCCATTCTCGTTGGCGTTGATGGCGTTGGTTGCGTTTGGATTGCTGGTCTACTTCCGGGGGCGCCGTTGGCTTTAGGGAGTTTGCATGTTTCGAATCTTGCCACCCAAATTGATCGATTGCCAATTCCATCCGCCGGGCGTAGCGACGGAGTTGTTCATCGTTGAGGGGGATTCGGCTTCTAATGCTATCGGTGGTGTTCGGGATGCTGGGTTTCAGGCAGTGATGCCCATGCAAGGCAAGCCGCTTAATGCGTGGAAGGCATCTAAAGATAAAGTCGCGAGGAACGAATTCTTTACAGCTCTGCATCAATCAATCGGTGCGGGCTGGGGCGATAGCTTTCGATTGGCTGACGTTCGATATGAAAATATCGTCCTCGTTTTTGACCCAGATGCGGATGGCATTCATTGCGGCATGTTGGTTCTCTTTTATTTTTACCGTTGGATGCTCCCTTTGTTGGAGTCCGGTCGCATTTATTTGGTGCACCCACCGCTCTTTGAAATTACTTCGCCAGGCATGACCGAACTTGTTTGTGCTGCCTCGGACGATGAAGCGATTGCAAAGCTAGAAGCGATCCAACGGGCAGGGCATGCCAATGCGACCAAAAAGCGATTTCGAGGGCTAGCTAGCATGAGTAATGGTGTGCTCAAAAAGTACTGTGTTCAACCCAATTCTCGTCAAGCATTTCGAATGCGTCCCAAGGATGCGCAAGCGGCAATCGAAGTTTTTTGCCCCAAGACGAACTAGGATCTTTTTTAGTCAGCAGGTAGCAGCTTGATGCATTCTGACTACTGTCAACTTCTACCTCCGCCTCGCATTTCGTTCTCTATTTCTCTACGGTTGTGCCAAAGATAGAGAATGCGTGTCCGCAGTGGTGGATGCACAGCGTCTGGCTCTTCGGGCACGCGGAACATTAGCTTGTCCGGTTCAGCTTCGATCAGCGCAATGAGCCGGGGCATTTCCTCCTCATTAAATTGAATTTGCGTTGGGTTTCGCAGCAAGCGTTCCCAGTCCAGCCGCGGCATGGTTTGCAGCTTGGCAAACTTTTTTGCTTCTTGCTCCAACTGTTCCGCCGCATCCGCATCGACATCACTGTTCCAAATGTATCTCAACAGCCCCATCAAGGATTTCGATTTTTCCGACGCTCTTTTCTTCAATTCACGGTTGACTCGGTCCTCGATCTCCTCGCGTGTCGCGTGGCCATACGGGATAGCACCAAAAATGGTTTCAATAAGTTCGGACGGATTAAAGTTGCCCGCTACTTTGGATTGGATCGCTTTTTGCATCACAACGCATTCGACCTCGAACGACAATCCGAGTTTCAAAAGTCCGTGAATGGATGAAAACACACCTCCAACCTGAGCACCAAAATCGTCGCAGAGAAACTCGATGGCGGTAGCGTTGCGAGCGTATGGAAGTGACGACAACCACCAAGCAACACCCGTGACAAACATTAACATCATATAGCCGAGGTAGCCATCCAGTCCGATTCGTTGAACCGCCAGAATTCCAAACAGCGAACCTAGAACAATCGTAACAATTCGGAAACGATCGATGACTAGATAGTATTTGTAAAAGTGCCCGAGCTCATGCCCCATCAAATCTTGAATCTCATCCGGTTCAAGTTTGTGAATGGCTTGCCGGTTCAGGTAGATCCCATTGAGTGACTTGAGGAAGCTTCCGAACCCAACATGCATGGCGGAAGCGTTCATCGACCGGTTTGCAACGACCCAAACCGGTAGGTTTTCTTCGGGTAGCCTGAGTTTTGCGAGCGTCTCTCGAAATAGCTTCTGAAGCGAGTACTTGTCGTATTGACCGAATCGCGTTGTTTCCTTCAGATCTTCGATTCGCTTTTTCTTTTCGGCCCAGTGCAGTGCAATCGTAGTTGCAAACGGACTGACCATGGCAAAGATTGCCACACCGGTGAATAACGGTTCACGCATTACCCATCCCCAGTCGATCACGGCGCCAGCAATTCCAATCAAAGCGATTTCGATTGCAAGTAGCGTCCAAGCGAACCGATTTGCACGTTTCAGTTGGGCGATCAGATCCAAGCGACGGGGAATGGGAATTGCTTTTACCATGCGCAGGTAAATCGTCTTTATTAAAAGGCGGAACTAAATAGATAGCTCAGGAAATTAACAGCAGGCTTAGCTCGGGTCTGATAGAAAACTTTGCCTGGACCTGTGTAGCGATTAATGAGCCCCTCGCCAGACATGATGGAGTCCTTGACGCTTTCGGTTGCTTTGACCAATTGGTAAGTGACCGTGTCAGAGAAGGCAACGGCAAACCGATTGTCCAAGAGGAACCTCTCACCCTCAGCTAACTCTTTTTCGATGATGGCACCGTATGTTTGGCAGAAAACCGTTCCGGTTCCAATAGCATGGAGCAAGAAAAGACCCTTCTTGGACATGACCCCTTTCATGCCGCCGTATTTGATCTGTAATTTGCAGTCACCGATATTTGCGAGATAACCGCCACGGCTAATGTAGAATCCGGATTGCTCAGACAACTGCAAGCAAAGAATGTCCCCCAGAACGGATGGAGCAAGCGTGAGCACCTGCTCGTCACGTTTGGCGAGAAACTCTGCGGTAAACATGCTTTCACCGCCCAGCAAATTCTTTGCACCACTAATCCATTTGTTCCCTCTGCCACGACGTCCAACAGACGCTGACAACTGCAAACCTGCAGTCATTGACAACATGCAGTCGGGTTGAGCCATGACCAACTCACCTTGATTCATGCGAAGTTCTAGCACGGAAAAAACAGGACCATGCAGGATTGAGTATTCCATGAATCAAACTGATCATTTGCTTGAGAAGCGTTTCGGCTTAGTCATCGACGCCTGGGGCAACGCGCTGCTTTAGGAAGTAACCGCCGATGGCGATCACAATCAAGATACCCAAGAATATAAA
This sequence comes from Pirellula sp., assembly GCA_031368325.1. Lineage (GTDB taxonomy): Bacteria > Planctomycetota > Planctomycetia > Pirellulales > Pirellulaceae > JBKCUI01. Next base: position 559 of record JANMNR010000056.1, on the reverse strand, counting down.
GATGGCAACGAACCTCGACACGCCGAGGACTTCTTGGATGGTTGTGATGCAAATGTCGTAAATGACAACTTTAATGAACCAGCCAATAATTGAACCGAAACCACCGCCTCGGGCTGCAAGCATTGTAAAGCGACTCATCAAAAGACTCCGATTTGTTTCTGGGAAAGGCTTGCGAGTTGAATTCCGCAAGTATCGTACTCTGGGGTAGTTTGGAATTGTAGCGTAGCAGCAAACTTTTTTGCAAAAAGGGCTTTCTCCATATTCGGCTTCGTTTCTCGACTTGGAAAATGCGGATGAGATTAGAATCGAAAAGCTCGATGAACGCGGCCCTTTTGAACGAACAAGGATTAATGAATCTATGGTAAAGCAACCGGTGAAGAAGTTTAGGAAGAATAGTTCTGCCAAGCATCAAACCAACTGGCTTTGGGGGCAAAAGTCCGTGCTAGAAACTTTGCAAATCGGCCGGTGGAGGGTGTACGAGCTTTTTGTCTCCGAGGAGGTTATGGTTCAGCATGCCGATCTCCTCAAGATCAAACAGAAAGAGGGAACTGAGCTGGAA
>JANMNR010000039.1:0-21798 GCA_031368325.1 Pirellula sp. | reverse complement strand
CAACCATATGCATATCCGAAGCGTTAGCTTGAACCCAGAGGACATTCAGTCGTGGATAAGGTGTCAAGACAACGTTTCCAGTGACGGACGCGCCAGTGACTCCCGGGGTGCTGCTACTTGCACTACCTCCCCCACCTCCACCGAAGAGACTACCAAAGATGCCACCACCGCCCAAAACACTCGATGCGACATCGCCTATCAGTCCACCGCCGCCACTGCTTGTCTGAGCCTCGCCGGCAATAATGCTCTTGATCAACTCCGCCGCAGCAGCGGCCTTGATGTGTTTCAGATTAAAGATCGTGGGCACAGATGGCGAATTTGCCATCTGCTCCTGAGCGATTTTGTAGAGTTTGTTGAACTCCTTTAGCGCCTCCGGATTATCGCTGGTGACGATAATCCCATTTGGCCCTCGACGTATGACAATATCATCGCTGAGTGATGCGTCTTCGGTGCTTTGCTGAGTTCCAATTGCCTTAGACGACTTTGAGCCTTCATCCGTTTGAGCCGCAACGAGCTTCGCGAACGGATTGTCGTCGCGATGACTTCCCGCTCGCTTGTCTTCCTTCTTGACCGCTTGCGCGGGTTCCTCAGGTGTGCGAACTTCACTTTTGCTTTTCGCATCACCGGATGGCGTAACAACTCTAAATCGAGACTTGCTCCCCCTGGCTTGCATCAACTGTTCAATTTGATCGAGCATTCGGTCTGCGGACTTACCCTTCAGCGGCATCAAAAGCATGCCCTCCAATGGGCTCTCTGTTTCCGGGCTTGATGACTCGACGGTGGTTAGAAGCGTTTTTATCTGTTCGACTTCTTGCTTAGTTCCCTTGACCATAATTCGCCTTGAAGCACTATCTCCGTAGAAGATCGGGCCTTTGGTCGTGGCTGCATCTTTTGTTTGTTTGCCAAAGAATTTTTCGAGCGTCAAAATGGCTGCTTGGGTGTCCAGTTTGGTTAGTTGGATCACTTCGAAGTCGCTGCTTTGGCCCGCCAACTCCGCAATGATCTTTGTCATGGTGTCGTGATCCGTTTTCGTCGCCAAAGCGAGAATGTTGTTGGTCTTCGGATCCATCGACAGCTTCATGTTGGTCTGCCCCGAGAAGGTCGACTGCAGAACATCCATCGTAGTCGACGGGTCCGATCCAAGCAGTTGGTGGGTTTTGAAGTAAGGAACTTCAACCGATGCTGATGTCGCAGTGTCACCGGAGGGCTTAACGTCAACGATGACGGTAATGTCTCGCAACTTTTGTAGCTTGTCTGCTGAACCCGTTGCGAAAATGGTGTTACCAAATGTATCCGTTGAAATGCTTAAATCGTCCGACGTATTCAAACCATCTTTGAGTCCCACAAGCGGTCTAGCAATTGCTAGAACTTCGTCTGCACTGACATGCTTGAGCGGCAGGGTCACAATCTTTGCTGAACGCGCTCCATCGGGTTTTTCAGAACGTTCGATCAAGTCGCGAATGATTCGCAGCTTGCTTCCTGTTTCGCATACCAATACTTGGCCGGCCGTCGGTAACGAAATAACGGACCCTTGAGGACCGATCAGCAACCGTACTTCTTTCTCAATTTCTTCAACGGTGGATCGCTCGAGCGTGAAAACGCTTTTTACGATCTCGAAATCGCCTCGCTTCGACAACTCCTCAATCGAAACCAATTCCGCCAACTCACGAATAAAAGACCGAGTGAGTTCTGCATTGTCTCGTTCCAAGTTTACTGTCATCAGGACCCGCTGTTTCTTGATCAGCGTATAGCCTGTGCCCAGCAACACGCCGTTCATGACGTCCATTGTCTCCGGTAAGGAGTAACGGCGGAACGGATCGCGATATGTAAAAGAACCCGGAGGGTAGCTATCGGCTTGGAGACTCAATTCCGCTTCCTTTGCCAACCATTTCAACACTTCCGCCCACGGGGTTGCGTTGAAGTTAATCGCGTAGCCGTCTGCTGGCCCGGCCATATTCGCTTGCGCTTGAACGACGACGTCTGACGGCGACTTCTGAGCACTGGAATCGTCACCCTCAGGTTCTTTTTTCTCCGACTTGCCAACCAGGGTTTGCCATGCTGTTCTCTGAGAATCGTCCAAGGCAGCCATAATGCGAACATTGATCTCGGCAGCCGCTTTCATTTTCCCCTTTTCGCGACCGTCAACCGTCGACATCTCGCGTTCGAGAATGGATTTCCCCTCAAGAATGTTCTTAATTTTGGCGATTTGTTCGTCGCTAACTCCCATGAGGCCAGCCACTTCCGGATCGATCAACGCCGCTGGGCCTAGTTTCTGAAGCCGCCACATTTCAGCGGTGGACCGCTGTGCGTCGGTCAACAAGGCTAGCCCCTGGCGTTCAATCATCCGCAGATTATCCGCCTTCTTGGCTTTCTGTTCCGCAGAGGGCAACTGCCGAATCTGCGACGAAAACGTCAATGCTTGGCTCTCATGCTGCTTGATCAGGGCCTCCAGCCGGTCGATCTGATCCTGCGTCAAACCCAATGCCGAGGCATTGCCAGGCTCCGTGATGGATGCCAAGATTCCCACTAAATCCGGGCTTCCTGCCGCATTGACCGAGCCTGAACCGGCTGCAAGAAAGGCCGAAAAGACGAGAAGAGATGTTCTAAAGGAGTTTCTTTTTTGCATGGAAATGCTTGGGTTGGATCGCTTTTCGCGAAAATGGATCAAATTGCCATAGATTTGACTGTAGTTAATTGGCAACCGAACACTAGACGCAACTGTCTAGCTAACCCCAATAAGTTCGCCTTCTTGGCCAAAAACTTGGATTTGAAGCCGATTAGGAGGGCACCGATCGCCGATTTAGCTCGTCTTATAACCCGCCCAAGCAAAAAAGGTTCCGCTTTCATCCATGCTCATAGGAACAGGCACTTGCTGCCATTTCCGGTAGAGATTTGTATTTTGGGCGGTTTCCGACGCGGCTTAGGGAAAAAGGACCGAGCAAAACGGATTCAGCCCACCCAACCCGGACTGGGGCGGCTGGCTGGGCAGGAACAATCTGATAACCTACTGCAAAAACCAAAATCGAGCTAACGCCGCCCAATCACCATGACAAAGGCCGAATTGTCGACTTTGACAAATATCCCCAAAAGCGATCTCCCATCCGATCCACCCTTAATCAAAACAGTAAACGCTTGCCCAGTCTGGGTACAGCGGCTGCTCCTTGGAGCCCTGCTCCTGCATGCATTGGGCGTCTTATCGGAACCGTTTCGCTTTTTCTCTCGTAGCGAAGTCCGTACCGGCCCTGAGTTTGTGTGGCTAGGCGAGACAATGAAACCGTATTCGCAATGGCTCTACATGAACCACGGCTACTTCTTTTTTGCTCCTAATCCAGGCCCAAGTCATTTGATTCAATTCTCCTTGAACCAACCCACGGGAAAGCAAAAGGACCTAATCCCTTTGCAATCAAATCGACTACCGGATCGAAACAAGCATTGGCCGCGACTGCTATATCACCGCTACTTTATGCTCGCCGAGTTTTATACAAGCCGATACGCCCCGCAGCAACTCTCCGACGATTTAAAAAAGGACGTGGAGGTCATGTCGAACTGGGCCTTCGACAAAGGACACTACGACCAAATCCAATCGTCGATCAAGGAAAGCCTAGAGTATTCGCTCGGTACGGAAATTACGGCACTCAATCGCATTGAACGCGAGCTTCCAAGTTCGGAACAGGTCTTAAAGCAAGGCTGGGCCTTGAATGATCCTCGATTGACGATCGTGTTGCCTGAAACCATGGTTGAAATCACCACCACCCAGCCAGCTGATGTGCTACCCAGCAAACCTACAGGGCAGCAACCAGCACAATGAACCCATCCATACTTGAACGCTCAAATCCCACTCAGTCGATTCAAAGGTTCTTCTTTCACCCCAGTTCAGCACACACGTTGTCCGCGATCCGGATCGCAACGGGTGGTATGATCGCATACATCCACTTGGTTTGGATGCTAAACCTGGAGTCATTCATGGGACCGTTTGCGCTCATCAACAACACGACCTGGAATGCACTGCACAATGGCCCTGTGCCTGACTACAAATGGACCTACCTTGCTCTCACCGAGTCGATGCCGATCATTTGGTGTCATGAGATCGTTGCATGCATAGCTGGACTCTGTATGGCTCTGGGCTTTATGACGCGAATGTTTAGCATCTTGGCCTGGTTTACAACCCTGATGACAGCACATCGAATGACGGGCATGCTTTTCGGCCTGGACCAGGTTACGCTCATGTTAGCCATGTATCTGTGCTTGTCGAGATCAGGCTCGTTATGGAGCTTGGATAGTTGGCTCAATCAAAGATTTCAGGATGCGTACAAGCGGCATACTTGGTTAAGGCATTGTTCGGGACTTCTCACGCTTGGTTGCGATTCAACTATTTCGGCATGCTGGTCCAACACCTTTGCCACGCGGTTAATCCAACTGCATTTGTGTGTCATTTATCTTTTCGGCGGACTTGGGAAACTTCGAGGCGAGATGTGGTGGGATGGGAGCGCCATGTGGTACTCCGTAGCGTCCTACGAATACCAGTCGCTGGACATGACGTGGACAGGGCATTTTTCTGTGCTCTCCTCAATCGCCACGCACGTAACGCTCTTTTGGGAATTCAGCTACTGCGCCTTGATCTGGCCAAAATGGACTCGGGGATGGATGCTTTCTGTCGCGTTGCTGGTCCATGGTGGCATAGCCTTGTTCATGGGAATGATCACGTTCGGGTTGATGATGATCGTCGCGAACGCTGCTTTTGTCTCACCATCCCGAATTCAATCTTGGATTGGGCGACGCAGAATTCGAAATGCATGACCCAATAGCAAAGAACCAAGGCCACCAACCAACAGCCGTTGCAACAAAACCACCCCAACGCAAAACTTGGTTCCGGTGGCTGCGACGATGGCTTGTTCGAACCTTTGGCCTTGGGCTAGCGAGTGTTTTGTGTTTCGCGGTCACGGCCTGGATACTCGGGAACACGCCCGTCAATCCATCGTTTCAGCACGCGGATGCAAAGATCGGCATCGACATTTTGGTGATCAATAATGGCGTACATGCGGATCTAGTGATTCCAATCGATGAACCGACGTTTCGATGGTTGGATCGGTTCCAAGCGAGCGACTTCCGAGGTTTCGATCCCAGTTACCGCTATGCAATCATCGGTTGGGGGAATCGCCAGTTCTACATGGAAACCGAAACGTGGAACGACCTAAAAGTATCGAATGTACTCGCGGCGTTTGCAGGTTTAGGAGACACCGTCGTGCACGTCGATTTAGCCGGAGATCTGAACTGGTTCCCCGCAAACTCGCGCAAGATTCGTCTCTCGCCGGAACAGTTCCAGCAATTGAGTCATTACCTACTTAGCTCCTTCAAATCGCATCCAAATGGCGCGTTGATACCGATTCTTGATAGGCATTATCGATCATCGGACGCGTTCTACGAAGGGTCAGGTCATTACAATCTCTTCCGCACGTGCAACGTATGGGCAGGCAGTGGATTAGCCAAAGCGGGAGTGCGAGTTGGCTACTGGACGCTTACTCCAGGGCTTCTCTTTGCATGTTTACCTGAGTCTGCACCAGAGTGAAACGATTGTCCTCAATCGTTTCAAGCACTGAAAAAAGCAAACGATCGACGCGAAACAAAACGCTAACGTACAATTCATAAGCATAGTCACAAAAGCATAAGCGATTGAGGACAATCGCTCTACTCTTTTTCACCGCGAAAGGTGCTTGGTTTGGCCGGAACGACACCCAATTTGGCATAGTTGAAGCCACTGTCTGGTGGATTGTATGGTCCGACGATGTCCACGCTGGATCGGGCGTTGATATCGCTTTCCATCTGCATGCACCAGTAGGCAGCGTTGACGACCAATCGCCGGAGTCCCACGTTCTGGAAATCATGGGCACTGCCCATAGTGGAATGAAAGACTCTCGCAGACAGCCCAGCATTTCCCGTCCAAGTTTTTACCCACGCGACAGGCAGCGGAATCAACTCTGGATTCACTGCGTCGTCCTGCTTGCGTCCCATCAATGGTTGTCCGTCCACTAAAGCGGTGCATCCCTCAGGCAAACTTCCGCCCTCTTTAAAGGTTCGATAGACGTCCGACTTTCCCCAAATATCGGATACGCCAGTCAATATTGGATGATTCTTGTTCGCTTCTACCATCAAACCGCGTGTGGAATCTTGTTGCCAGCGACCATGATGATTTTTGAACGAGCCACCGAGAATGTCGTCACCGAAATCGACCTTCTTTCCATCCTTCTTATAATCGAACCCCAGGAATCCATGGTTCGCTGTCCGAAGCCCCATAATCGGCTTGCCGGAATCAAGGTACTTGTAAATGAATGCAAGCTGTTCGGGTGGTAACGAAATGAGACGGCTAAACACAATCAGCAAATCACATTTCTCCAGATACTCCAAGCCAGGAATGTTGTGAATGACGGTCTTGTCTTCCCAACGAATCTTCTTCGTCGGATCAACCTCGTTGTTGTCGTTTAAGCTAAACAAAACCGTGCAATGAAAGCCATGGTGCTTGGCAAGAACCTTTGCCAGCATCGGCATCGAGTGTTCACTGCGATACTCTTGATCGGCCGCAATCAAAACGATGTGCTTCCCCGCTCCAGGCCCATTCCCACCCGGGAACGTTAACCACAGCGGGCTCTCCGGCACTGGATGGTCGCCAGCGTGGAGACTCGAAAGTTGAGTACTCAGTGCGACCAAATACAGCACAACTCGAAGCCCAGCTCGCACCGAATCTAATCTGAATCGTCTTGGTAGCATTAGGTCATTCCCAATCATTTATTTAACCGGAATTTCGTTAACGGTATAGTATGCGTTCCGATGCAATAAGTCCTCTGAATCCTTGCCACGCAACGGTGCCAGATCGAAGTTATATACATGCCCGCGAATCAGTTTTTCCAACACGATTTTAGCGCTCAACCCGTCATTGGCCATCGATACCGATTTGACCTTGGGCGTCGTCTGTTCGATCTCGGGACCACCGTAGGCTCCGTGATACGGATGCGTAAAAGTAGTGACACCATACGACTCTGGATTGCTGCCTGTCACTGTATCGACTGGCTTCGTAAAAGTGATTTTGAAGCCATCCGGTTCAATGGTGATGCGGTTGATTTCAAACGGCATCTTGCCGCTCCAATCAAGACGTTCCAATGCGAACGACTTCATACCGCGAACCGGCCAACCACGATTTGTTCCACCGCAAAGCAAATTCCCCTCAGGTGTAAACTCGACGTTCAAAATGCCTGTCGACATCCCCTCTCGAAATGGATAACACGCACCCTGCCAAACACCGTTCACTTGTTCGGTCGTGGCCCGCATCAGAATCGACAGCGTGTAGTCCCCTAGGAACATTTGATCCTCGAACGGTCCAAACTTGCCATGCGTTTGATTGACCGTAAAGCCGGTAATCGAACGCCCCATTTTGATGTAGGGAAAGACGACCGCGTAAGGCACTAGTTGTTTGACCCGTTCCTTCTCCGTCACAATTCGGGTACCCGGCTTCGGAGTCACCGGTACCGGCCCAAGCTCGGGTGCGTACTGGTAGCTGTTGAAGCTGGCGGGGTGACCATGGAAGCTGCCTTCCGAAACCGCCTTCAAACTACACGAACAATTCCACGGCCCTTGGCTCTCGATGTAAAAGAGCGAGCCATGCTCATTCGGTCCGATTCCTCCAGGACTTCTCAGGCCACTTGCGTAAGCAGTCGACTTTCCATCGGGCGATACTTTCATGACGAAGCCACGAAACAAGGCCAATGAATCGTAGGAGTTCGAAAGCCCGAGCGACACGAACATGTTTCCCGCAGCATCAAATTTGGACCCGAACGCGTACTCGTGATAATTGGCATAGCCCCAAGCGTCTGAAATGGTTTCAAATCGATTGGCCCTGCCTTCGTTTCTGGTATCACTGACTCGAGTCAACTCGCAACTTTGAGTGACATAAAACGATTTGTCTTTGTACGACAAGCCGAATATCTCATCGAGGCCCGTCGCATACAGTTGGAAGGATGGATTGGGTTTCTTTGCGTCGATGCCATTGATCAGGTAGATCTCACCGTGCCGAGTGCCAACCGCCACACGATTGTCAGGCAAAACAGCGAAAGCACCGGCTTCGATGACCGTGTCCTTTGGCAGCGGAATGTTTACGATCGGATAGAACTCTCTCTCTCGCAATTCAGTGCCCCACCGTTGGCCAACCTCCTCGGCTCGTGCACCCTCCACGCATAGACACAAAGCCAACACGAGGCACCGCAGAAGTCCACGCCAATTACTTTTCAAGTGGTTCATAGGTAATCTCCAATGAGGATTGGCCCTGAGGGATTTCAAGCTTAAGCAAAAGCTCGAACGACTTTGGATTCTCTGGTAGCGGCCGAAGCAGCGTTGCCGACTTGGGAATCGTTAATCGTAATGAGCGCGTTCGATATGTATTCTGCGACTCCCTCTCGATCTCACCTGTCAGCGCACGAAACCAAAGAGTCTGATTGCTTGGCGAAGTGAAATGGAAAGTACGTTTGAGATGGAGCCCTCCGGCCATGGTTTCCGTCACGGATCGATCTGCGATCTCGACCGTACCGCTTCGGTAAACAAATGTCGGTACCGAAGCCTCATCAAAAAAGTACTCCTTAAATTGGTACCCGAGGTTTTTTGGATACAGTGGGTTAGGATTGACAGGCGCTTCCTTTGTCATGACAGGCCGCAATGGCCAAGAAGCCTTTTCATCAGACAATTCAAGGAACGAAACATCTTGCGCCAAAGCAATGGCTTTTGCGGAAGGATTGAATCCTCCGGACCCCTGACCTCCGCGCTCAACTCGAATGTACTCTCCCGACCAGATGGCAGTTAGAGTTCCAGTTTCAGCATTGAAAGCGTAATTCATTTTTTCAGGAAACCCAACCGCGATACCGCGAAATCCAGCGACGCTGCTCCGGCCCCGATAAGTTCGTGTGGTATCTGTCACGGTTAGTTTTGTGTCCTGCCGAGTGATACCGGAGGGGTCGGCAGCCGACGTACCAAGGGAAAGGTAATACCAGATTGCTTCGATTTGCAGCTCTGTGTCACCGTCCAAAATCGTCTTGTGCGCGGCTACGCCGTCGGGCCACGAGTAAGGCATCACGATACGAGGCCGATAACCTCCTGGATTGCGCAAGAAATTATTGAACCAAGCAGGCTGCAGACGCGGATAGGTCGTCATCAGATCGATCCCTTTATTGATCGGCGATGGCTTGCCATTGAAATTGTGACACGCTACACAGTTTAGGCCTTTGTCACCAAGCAACTCTCGCCCACCCGCACGTAGCTTTTTCTCGCGTTCTTTCTCTTCCTTGTTGTTGCTTTCAGGGTTTGGAATCTTTAGGTTTACCGCTTGGATGACATCCACCGTTTCCAACATCTCAGGCAGATGCTTTAGATTCGCTTGGCCATACTGCGGCATACGAGTGGCCATGTAGGGACGGACACTTTCACCATCAAACAGAACTTTCTTTAGCCAAACCGGCTGGAGCTTTGCACCGGCCAACGTAAGTGGTGGGGGAATGCGACCGTCGTCACCGAAGTTCTTTTCACTGGAACGAAAGTACGGATTGCGATCTGCTGCAACTCCGCCGTATCCGTCCCGAATGTGACAAGCAATGCAGTTGAAAGCCGTCATCGTTTTCGCGATCTTGATTGAATCCGATTCGATTTGCGTCTCTTCCTTTTGTGATGCAACAATTGCTTGGATACTCGATTCGTCGATTAAGTACTTAGGCCCCTTGCTTTGACTTTTAGACAAACAACCTCGCGAAAAATCGCCCGTCTTTAGCGGGCTGATTGCGGGTGCGGCAGGGATGCCACTCAACGAATGGCAAGCGGCACAGTTCAATTCTTGGAAGTACTTGCGTCCTAAGGCTATGCGTGATTCACTCGGCGTGAGCGCCTCGGCGACCTGATTCTGCTCGCCAATCAGGTACGTTGCTATAGCTTGTGATTCCGCTGTCGTGAGCTTCATATCGGGCATGCGACCGGAGCTCCGAACGTGAAGAGGCTGAAACAAAAATTCGCTCAACGACGCGTGACTATACTTCGATGAGAGATGCCCAAGATGACCGCCGACTGACTTCGAATCGACTTTTTTAGTCGCTTCTTTCTCGTCTTCGTCCTCGTCTTCGGGCTTGTCGATTGTGATCACTTCGCGTGGTGCATGGCAAGCGACGCAACCGACGGTGTGAAACAGTTCTTTACCCGCATTGGGTTCCAGTTTGCTGATCGCTTCCGCTTGAAATGGTCGCTTCGACTGAGAAACGAGGAAGTGAGTCAGTGCGTCCGCGATGTCATTGCGTTCGGATTCGGTTCTCGAATCCAGCATATGCGGCATGGTCGTTCCTGGCTGCGTGGTGGAAGGCGAGGCAAGGAATCGCCTCAGATAGTCAGGGGCAATCCTGGCACCTACATCAGCTAAGTTAGGAGCGGTCTTTTCGAGAAAAGCGTTTTGATTTCGGACACCATGACAATTGGCGCAACCCAAATCGCCTATGAGCAAGTCTCCAACTTGAGCGACGGAAAGTGGTGGTTGACCGTTAATGTCCGAAGTAGCGAATGAAGATGAACACATTCCTGCCAGGAGCATCGATGCCAGGGAGCAAGACAGTCCAAATAGTATAAAGGGCAGAAAGATTCCGCGTTGATTTACTTTCATCCAGTCGCATCCCTATCCGGCTTTCGCCTAACCATCGAAATTACCACCCACGAATTATAACTACAAACCAGCCTTTCGCCAGCCACGTAAAGCATCGCTTCTCGCAAACAACGAAGCAGCCGTCTCGTGTGAGTCCAAACAAATCGCTGCACCCAAGTTACTAGCCGGTCGTTATTTTGCGTTGTAGTTTTTTTGCCGGCGACTCGTTTGATCGCGGCCATTGCGGTGTCCCCCAGCTTGTTGCCAGCGGTGTACGGCACGCTCAATCCGAGCCACTGGCGTGTTATTCGTGCGGTTTTGTTAGACGAGCAAGCGTTGCAGTTATCCGAATATCGCGATGATGCCTATTCGATGGCGGCGGACACGCGCATTGAGGACACGATAGAAAAATACGCTTTGCAACTAGCGGTCGTGGTAGTTTGGATAGCATTTCACATCTCCATACTAACGTTTGGAATTACTCCCACGCCCCTCGCATTAGCAAAACCGATGCATCATCAAGAAGATTAGTGAACCCTTGAGGAAATTGGGTTGTCGAATTATCATTCGGCACCTCCACGAACGCGACAGGCACCAACGGGCAGGCGCCGTTCCACATTCATGCATCCATAACCCCCTAGATTATCCATGCGGCACCTACTTTCCGCGGTAGTACAAAACGTTCCCGGCGTTCTCGCTCATATATCGGGCATGCTGGCCTCTCGAGGTTACAACATCGACTCGCTAGCCGTTGGCGAAACCGAAAACAAGAATCTCTCGCGCATGACTTTCGTGGTCATGGGTGACGATCATGTTTTGGAACAAGTCCGAAAGCAACTAGAAAAAATAGTCACGGTTGTTGCCGTTCAAGACATCAGCTCACGCGATTACGTCGAACGCGATCTCATGTTGATCAAGGTAAGTGCGGCTAGCGGTAGTGTTCGCACGGAGATTCGCGAACTTGTCGATATCTTTCGAGGTCGAGTCGTCGACGTTGGGCCAGAGGAATTGATGATCGAAATTTCTGGCCGTGAAAGCAAGATTCAAGCCTTTATCGAAAGAATGCGTCCTTACACCATCCTCGAACTGGTGCGAACAGGTCGAATTGCAATGGTTCGCGGTAGCAACCCCGATGGACTTGGTGATGCCTCCTCGGGCGAGCCAATGAGCGAATAGCCCACCAGTTCAAAACACTCCTGACCTCAAACTAAAACAGTTACCCTTTACTCTAATCTGAAAAACAAATCATTCATGGCCGCCACAATCTACTACGACAACGATGCAGATCTCTCGCACCTCAAGGACAAGACTATTGCGATCCTTGGTTATGGCTCACAGGGACATGCCCAAGCTCAAAACTTGCGTGACAGCGGTTGCAAAGTCATTATTGGTCAACGTCCGGGTGGAAAAAACTACGACCTAGCAGTCAGTCATGGTTTTCAACCGATGGAAATTGATGAGGCGACCAAGAAAGCAGACTTGGTCAATTTACTCTTGCCTGACGAAGTCCAGGGGGACCTCTACCGAACACATATCAAACCGAACTTGGTTCCCGGTAATGTATTGATGTGCTCGCACGGGTTCAATCTCCATTTTGGACAGATCGAACCCCCGAAAGGTGTTGACACACTATTGGTCGCCCCCAAAGGCCCAGGCCACCTGGTTCGCAGCGAGTACACCAAAGGTGGTGGAGTGCCGTGCCTCATCGCTCTCGGTGCTGGCGCCAGCGATTTGACAAAGAAGCTAGGCCTCGCTTACGCCAAAGGTATTGGCGGAACCCGTGGTGGCGTGATCGAGACGTCCATTGCAGAAGAGACGGAAACCGACCTGTTCGGCGAGCAAGTCGTGTTGTGCGGCGGCGTCAGCGAATTGGTGAAGGCTGGCTTTGAGACGTTGGTCGAAGCTGGTTACCAACCTGAGATGGCATACTTTGAATGCATGCACGAACTCAAGCTCATCGTCGACTTGCTCTATCAAGGGGGCTTAAACTATATGCGATATAGCATTTCCAATACGGCCGAGTTCGGCGATTACACGCGTGGCCCTCGAATCATCACCGCTGAGACAAAGCTCGAGATGAAGAAGATTCTCAGGGAAATCCAAACCGGTAAATTTGCTCGAGAATGGATTCTCGAGAACAAAGCTGGTGCACCTGCCTTCAAAGCATCGCGCCGCCTCGAGCGTCAGCATCAGATTGAAAAGGTCGGGCAACAGCTGCGTAGCTTGATGAAGTGGATTGATGCAAAAGTCGTCGATTAACCACTAGTCGACGCAAATTCTTGGATTGAGCAGCGTTAGCTGTTCTCGGCAAAAGTCAAGTAAGTGGCCAGCCCCAGTTGAAAGCAAGAAACACCTGTGGCAACAGGGTGGCCCAGTCGCGACATACGCGTTACCAAAAATGCAATTGTCATAAGCACAATCACTGTTCCGAGCGCTTTCATCGAGATAAACAGCGCTAAGTTAGGGACGGTTCCATCTTGAATCTGATCCAGGTTCATCAACCATCTTCCAATGGGATTCTCCTCCATTTGCTTAAGCGACCTCCAGTATCGCATCGTTAAGATGATGTCGTAGACCGCAACCGTCGCAACTACGGTCAAATACGTGGCAACAGACCAGTAGGACGACCTCCAACGATGATACGCAGATTTTATGTTTGCTTGAACGCACTCTAGTCGCGGTGTAATGTCCGGGCGATAGTACATACCGGTCGAATCAACGTGACCAAGTCTCAACGATTGCATTTCATTTCTCCTTGTCAAAAACAACTTGCTGCACGCTGCTGCCAATACAGAATGTGCAAACACTCGGGCCTTTGCTCGACGTCATATAGCTCCAATCGTGCCAATCCAACTCGATTGAAAAAAGAGTTTCACAACGGCCGTTCAGTGGTTGTAAAGCGGCATCTTGGGCGAGAACTCAACCAAGGAGTTTTTCGGCTTTTCTGCGGTGCCCAGATGCTCCGCACTAGCGAAATCCCCTGGATGTTGGCAATAGGTCAAAACAGCCATGAAGCTGCAAATGGAGTCGAAACCCACATCCAAGGCCGCGAAAAACGCCTTTACGGCAGCCGCATTTCGTGCAGGCAAAAATCGTGCGAAGTTAAGTCAAACTCGCACATGCAAGGAGAGGTTACGGAGCTTCCCGTCAAGTTTGATTGTGGCGAAGAATCAGCCATTGAAGTTTTTTTCAAATCCATCGCTCAGTGGTCGGTGCCTGCTTGTTAGGCTACAAGGCGATCGCTGGACTGGATGTGCAATCGCTCGTTCGAGATTCTTGAAGTTGTGTCTTACTTGCGTATAGAACAAAGCAAAGCAATGGCCTGACACTATGACCACAGCGTTCTAAAGATGCATGCCAACGAATCCACCACGATCTTCGACAGCACGTTCAAGCTGTTGCATCCGCCTCTTGGTCTGCTCGGGGTCACCCGCACCAATGTAACGATTAAACTCAACGATGACGGCTTGACTGACCGTTTCAGCAAACCACTTCACGACGTTCTGTTCAAGCCATGGGCAAGTCTCTTTGTCGAGCGTTACGGACAACGAAGCATGCTTTGCACAAGAATCGGAATCGTCCGTGAAAACGACTCCTTCGAACTTGAAACCGATCATGCCGTTAAGCGGATCGTTTGTCACAAAGAAACGACAAAATGCATTGTGAAGGTAATACGAGTTGAACGTCCCATGCTCTCCAATGGCCGCTTTGATGCGATCGTATTTTGCCACAAGCCCCGGCGACGCATCGAGCGGTGGGTCGAGTCTGCCCAAGCTCCTGAGTGGAATACAGTCGAACGCTATATCCACCGGCCTTGAGTTGGAACTACTGGAGTTGCTTGTTTGGGTAGTGCTCATAGTGGACGTGGCTTAGCTTGCGAAAGCAGCATTAAGTAGTTCTCGTTCTTCCAACTGGTGCGCGCGCATCGATCCGGTGGACGGGCTTGCCGATTCCACTCGCGAAATGCGTTCAAGCTTGTGTCTGGCCGAGATTTCGTCACCCCAACGCATCTTGACATGCGTCCAAGCGCCCATATTCGTAGGCTCATCTTGATACCAATAAACCGGCGTGCCCGCGGGATAAACACTCAAAGCTTCAACGACTTTAGGGGCTTCTAACGGATAGAATTGCTCTATGCGAATGAGAGCGACGTCGTCTCGATTGAGCTTTGTCCTTTCGGCAAGCAAATCATAATAGGCTTTGCCGGTGCTCATTATAATTTTTGAAGTCGGAGCTCCGACTGGGCGATTGTCGGGGATAATCTTTTGGAAATGCCCGTGTTCAATATCCTCCAAAGTCGAAACGCAGGCTTTGTTTCTGAGCAGGCTTTTTGGGGTCAAAACGATCAATGGCTTACTCCATTTTGACTTTGCTTGACGTCGCAGCAAATGAAAGTACTGTGCCGGAGTCGATGGCTGAGTCACTTGCACATTGTGTTCGGCCGTCAACAGCAGAAACCGTTCGAGTCGCGCGCTACAATGCTCTGGCCCCTGTCCCTCGAAACCATGTGGCAACAACATCACCAAACGACTAAGCCGTCGCCATTTGTCTTCAGCGCTGGTGATAAACTGGTCCACGACGCACTGAGCCACATTCCAGAAATCGCCGAACTGAGCTTCCCAAGCAATCAAACCTTCTGGGCAATCCAGGCTATAACCATACTCAAATCCCAGAACGGCAGCTTCAGAGAGCGGGCTGTTGATGATCTCAATCCGAGCTTGATTGGGGGCGAGGTGCCCTAACGGCATGTACTTGCGATTGTCTTCCACGTCACGAACGACCGCGTGGCGTTGTGAAAATGTACCCCGTTCACAATCTTGACCAGAAAGTCGAACCGGATGACCCTCGGACAAAAGTGAAGCAAAAGCCAGCGATTCGGCCGTAGCCCAATCCAACGGCTGATTGCCCGCGCCCATTTCACGTCGATCATCAAACTGCCGCACCAATTTTTTGTGCAAATGGAATCCTTGAGGAATCGCACAAGCGGCCCGAATCAAATCGCCGGCAATTTGCCGTGGTATCGATGTTGTTACAGGTTGTTCAGTGGGTTCAGCACCACCAAAGTATCCTGACCAATAACCAGTCAGGCTCTGTAAATCATGTACGAAAGGCTCGGTTTTGGCCAATTCAAACTCGCGTGCCAAGCGATTATGCCGGACTTCAGCGATCGCATCAGCCTCCAACCGCGTCAGCTCTTTCAATTCGAGCAAGTGTTCGAGATAGCTCTCTCGGACATTTTTTCTCTTATCGATTGCAGCGTACATTATTGGCTGTGTGAAACGTGGTTCGTCTCCCTCGTTATGCCCCAAGCGTCGATACGCATACATGTCGATGACGACATCCTTCTCGAACTCCTTACGGAAATCCATCGCCAAATTCACGACTTGTGCGACCGCTTCAGGATCCTCGCCATTGACATGGAAGATTGGGATCTGCAGCATCTTGGCGATATCGGTGGCGTAGGTACAGCTACGCGCTTCATCGGGTTCCGTTGTAAAGCCGATTTGGTTGTTGAGCACGATATGTAGCGTGCCACCTGTTCGGTAACCGGGCAATTCGCTTAAGTTCAAAGTCTCTTGAACAACTCCTTCGCCGATAAACGCAGCGTCCCCGTGGATCAGGATCGTCATGCTTTCGGTTCGATGGGCGTCTCCGTCTCGGTCCTGCTTTGCCCGGCATCGCCCGAGCGCTACTGGGTTGACGAACTCCAAGTGACTTGGATTGAAGCACAGCGAGATGTGTACTTTTTGGCCAGTGCTGGTTGTCCAATCACTGCTGTAACCCATGTGGTACTTTACGTCGCCACCGCCGCGAAATAACTCGGGCTTGGGGTCGTCAAACGACCAGAAAATGCTTTGGGCGCGTTTCCCCATGATATTGGCGAGCACGTTGAGTCGCCCTCGATGTGCCATCGCAAGCAGAACGCCATGAATTCCATGCTGGCCCGCTTTCTCTAATGCCCGATCGAGCAACGGAATGAGACTCTCTGCCCCCTCCAACGAGAATGTTTTGGCAGTCGCGTACTTCTTGCGAACGAACTCTTCGAAAATTGTCGCATCCGCCAATTTCGTATAGATGCGTGTCTGCACTTCATGCGACAACGTAAGCCGGTTTTGCGTCGTTTCCATGCGTCGCTGAAGCCAATCGCGAATATTGCGATTGTCGATGTGCATAAATTGTGCACCGATGCTTCGGCAATAGGTGTTTCGAAGCTTCTCAATAATGTCCGCCAACGTCCGTCCATTTGAGTACTCGAGCGTTGGAGAAGTGAACGGTCGCTTTAAGTCTTCCTCGGTCAAGCCATGCGATTGAGGATCGAGCTCCGGCGGTCCCTTGCGAGTTAGACCGAGTGGATCGATCCTGGCCATTAAATGCCCTCGAACTCGATACTCACGAACCAATTGATCCACCCGCTCCTGCATCCTGGCTAGCCAAAGGGCGTCTGGAGCTGGCTCCGTGCTACTGTTTTCGGAATTAGCAGCTACCTCCGGTTGTTCCGCGAACAGCTGTTCGGATTGAGCAGCAAGTGAGAACTCCTCAAAGTAACGCTTCCAAACATCGGAAACACTATTTGGATCCTGGATATACCGTACGTATAAGTCATCGATGTAATCGAGACTGTAAGTATTCATAACGTTTCACTTGCTCAAAGGTTGTAAATCCATCCAACGTTGAGGTATGAGTATTCACTCAACGGGCTGGTGATCGGAGCGGCATCGAATCGGCTCGTTCCCAAGATGCTTAGTAAGCAATTCACAAATCTAGGGCAATGCCAAGGTCGTGAATTGCCGCCAAGTACGATAATGGGGGAGCAGATACCAGCCG
This sequence comes from Pirellula sp., assembly GCA_031368325.1. Taxonomy (GTDB): domain Bacteria; phylum Planctomycetota; class Planctomycetia; order Pirellulales; family Pirellulaceae; genus JBKCUI01. Next base: position 4,322 of record JANMNR010000039.1, on the reverse strand, counting down.
CTACCTAACGGGGCGATGAATCCCATAGTAATCGCATCAGGTATGAGGATGACTCATTATAGCTAAGTAAAGATTGCACGAAACCTCGCTTTGAGCTTGTTTCGCCCGAATTCGCCGAGATTCACCTCTCGCGAAACTACCAACGAGTTTCCATTTGATCGACGATGTGGTTCGCGAGCCGTTCTACCGCACGTTGATTTGCCGTAGAAATCGACTGGCCCGCTTCCGGAATGAAATCAACGTTTTCTGCGAAATAAAAGGTCGTTTCACCCGGGGGCAAGAACCGGGTTTCGATGAGTGGCATGCCGCGACGATCGACCCAGCTGACCTCGACCGTCATGACCGATTGAATCAATCGAGGTTCGTCCGTATTGGTTTCGCTCACCACGCGTTTGGAATCTGAAGTCAGGCGGCAAGTCATAATTGACTCCGCTGTTTCGACATTCGCCAGTTTAAACGGCGTGCGGCGTTCAATTTCTTTCTGAATCGACTCGGTCAACATCACACCTAACTCGGGTCGAAACGAGTCACTCTTGATGATGGGCACATGAATCGTTCGAACATCGGTGCGATAGAGAGTTCTGGTTCCAATTCGATAACCTGCGCAGCCCACGAACCCGATCGTAGTCGCTATTAGCAAAGCCAGGACAACTTTTCGTCCGATCATCGTTTGGCTGTTTCGGCGGGAATGGATGAGGCCGAGCTGGTTCTCCCTGCCGTTCGTTCGTACATGCGTTGCAGTTCTTTATCCTGCTCGTCTAAGTTTGGCGTGGGCTTAATTAATGGCGTAATTTTGTCCCGGTTCGGAAAGAGTTCCGCGAGCCACGCCAATTGTTGAATGGGTTCCGCAGGCATTCCACCCGTTTTCTCCATCATGACCTTGGCCTGGTCGGCAAATGGCGTGTCGCCGTAATCGGACAAGATCTTCATGCAGTGAAGGCGCGCTGCCTTGGCCTCGGATTTGTTGTATCGATATGTGGCCGAAGTGAATTCACGTTCGGCGCGTCTATATCGCACCTCCTTCATGGCGAGTTCGATTTGGTCCTTTTGACCTTCCGCTTTTTCCCGGAACTGACGCGTCATCTGCTTGATCATTTTATCTGCTTTGTCCAACGATTCGCCAGAATAATCAGGCCCTTGGTAGGACATCATGGCCGCTTTGACACCCAGCAGGTGAGCATCAAACTGGTGCGGGCTGTCAGGATACGTCGAGATCAAATCGCTGTAGGTATCCAACGCATCAGTCCAATTCTCCTTCTTAAAAGCGGTGTTGGCTAGTTCCATGGTCACGTCATCCGCCAACCTACCGACCGGATTGTCCAATCGCATTTTTTCCAAAACACGAACACCGTGCTTCCGAGTATCGTTGATCGGTTTCCTCTTGTCCGTCACGTTCAGATGGTAAAACTCGTCGTTGAATTGCAACCAAAATAGTCCGATTTCCATCCGACGCTTGTCGACCAAATCCTGGTAGCGAGTTCGAGGGTACTCCTTGAGCAGCTTAACAAAGAAATCTTCTGCCTTTGGGTAGTCCTCTGCAAAGAAATAGCTTTCGGCGGTCATGAACAAGGCATCTTGTTCCAACGCACTGCTCTCCCAGTTCTTTCCAGCTTGGTTGTATTTTTTGGCCGCTGCGCGGAACCCATCCTGCCTTTCGCCCACCTCCTTTGCTGCAGAGGCTTTCTTGAAAAGATCATCTGCCTCGATATAGGTCGATCGCGCCAAGTCCTTGTTGACTTGCTTGGGTCCGAGGCCAGGGATGAAATGCAGAGCTTTCGGGACATTGCTATCCCTTGATTTATCGGCACGAATGCCTTCCGGGCGAATCCAATTGCCCTCTTTGTCTTCATAACCCTCAATGGCATTTCGAGCACGCCGGTATTCGTCGTCTTCCTTCTGGAATGGACGGAACGAGGTGCAACCCGACTGCATGAAAAAGAAAGGCAAAAGTGCCCATCTAAAGAGTTGTACGCTTGCCGTCTTCAATGCAGTTCGATTCTGCTGACGATGTCCTATCCGGGGCCGATTCATTCCATTTCCCTTGGATTCGTTTTGCGGTTTGTTTGCAAATTGCCCATCGTGGTCAACGCTTTAATTCCTCTAAAAAATCCGTCAATCGCATTCGACGGTCTGCCAAATTGGAAACAAATCGCTCCATAACGAATCGCACTTCGCCGCGGGACTCGGTGCCAATTGGTAACGGATTCTGACTCCATTCAGCGGAAGCATATGCCATCAAGTAATCCAGGGTCGGAATTCGAACGCGAAGGACGTGCTGTTGGCCAGACACGCATTCTGCACACAAAACTCCACCAGCAGCTATGCCGAGCAAGGCTCCCGGTCCATCTCGTTCGGACTCTACAGGATTTCCGCAGCTCGCGCATAGATGAAAAGTTGGCAAATGTCCCAATAACCTCAACACTTGCATTTCAAACCGCAAAACGACCTCGGCCTCTCCGTGCCCACCATCTAAGTCAATCAAAGTTCTATCAATGACCTCGAAGAGTTCGCTAGCTTTTTGATTATCCTCAGTCAACGAGAGCATTAATTCGGCAACGTAGTATCCGCAGTAAAGCGGTAGCAGTGCAATTTGCGCGGACCGAAAGCGACGCAATAACTTGGACTCTGTGAGCAAATCGAGCGTATCATTGTTTTTTTGTATGAAGACGATCGTCGATTTCGCGAGTAAGTCCAGTGAGGACTCGAATGGGCTGCGAAGTCGCCTTGCTCCCTTGGCGATTGCAGAGACCTTACCGAAATCGCGAGTGAATAGAGTGACCACCATGCTGGTTTCACTCCACGGAACCACCATCAAGACGATGGCTTCGCTTTTTTCCATGGACATTGTAAGGAAAAACCTACTTCCGGAGCTTCCCGGCAACGATCCTCGGCGTGTATTCCGTATCGCGCTTTCGCAAGACCTTGGAGGAAAGAATGACGTCAGGTTCCTTGCCTTCTTTCCGCTGCGCTTCTTCCCCTAAGTTCATCACACGAAAAAACGATAGTGTTTCAATCCCTTCAATCACACGACCAAACACGGTGTATTTTCCGTCCAAATGTGGCGTAGGCATGAACGAGTAATAAAACTGCGAACTGCCAGACGAGGGTTGGACTTGGCCTGTTTTTGCATCCGACCCTAAAGCGATGGCCATCGACCCTCGAAAATGGTCGCGACGATTCGGGAGGTCCGCTTCGCTTGGAATGGTGTAACCGGCATCGCCAGTTCCGTCCCCTTTCTCACAGCCCGTTTGCGCTACCAGGTGCTTTTCGACTCGGAAGAAAGTCTTGCGGTCAAAAAACCCTCGTTCGGTCAAGTAGATAAAGCTCTTTACAGTCTCAGGAGCCGAGTCCTCGTACAATTCCATGACCAACCTCCCCTTGGTGGTAATGAACTCTACCTGTGGGTTGTCGTTCTTTACCTGCTCTTTCGCTCGAATCTCGAGTTCTCGCTGCCACTTTTCTCGTGTGGAAGCAATTTCGCTCATGTACTTCGGTGAAGCTACTTGATTCTTTTGGTATTCTAAGCATTCTTCCATGAAGTCGAAGTCCGAATTGGCAAAGGCGATCAGTCCGGCTGCGCGCAAGACATCCTCGCTATTGTGTTTTTTGGAGCGGACAACCGCCTTTGCCGCCTCCACCCATCCGTCCATCCGATCCAACTCAACGTCGCTGAGCATCATTTCGACCAACGTATCGCCAATGCCCGCGTACTTGTCTGTGTCGCTGAGATAAAGAGCAGCGCCTGCATCAAGCCAATTCGTTTTGGCGAGAAAGCCAGCATGCATGGCCAATTGCCATTCGTTATTGATCTTATTCTTAAACGGCCGTGAAAAGTCTCTCGACAAATGGAATGTCATCTGCACCTGATTAAGATCCACTGCGGCATCGCGAAAGCGAACGAAAGCAGCTTGGTAAACTTTTCCTAATTCCGATTCATCTCCTTTAGGAAGCATCCCGAAATTCTCGCGACGATTGATCGCAATCTGGTTTTCAAGATCGAGTTTTTTCTGCTTTTCGGCCGCCCGTTCCTCTGGCGTCAGCCGCTTCTTGGCTGTCGGATTCTCAGTTTTCGGGGGTAACGGAATGGTACCTTGGCCATGAGACTGGCCAATTTGCAGAAAAACCAAAACGGCCGCTACGGACAGAAAAACGAAAATGGACCTTATACGGTTTGTTTTGGTTAGCATATTGGCATACTCTGTAGGATCAACGCTGCTCCCGCTTTGGATAACAGCTTGATTAACGACTCATTTGGACGACACCGACATTGGAAACTACAACTCTAAGGATCATCGCTGGCAACTTGCAAACTCGCAAGATTC
>JANMNR010000806.1:0-7561 GCA_031368325.1 Pirellula sp. | reverse complement strand
GCTGTTGCTGCCCAGGCTGTTGCTGCCCAGGCTGTTGCTGCCCAGGTTGCTGCTGCCCAGGTTGCTGCTGCCCAGGTTGCTGTTCACCAGCTTGTTGTTGCTGTCCAGGTTGTTGCTCTACTCCGTTTTGGCTCGGAGAATTGGAGTCCGTACTAGGTTGCTTAGGATCAAAGGCGTTGAGCTCGGAGTCCAATTGGCGCTTTGCTCGTTCCAACTCAGTCAACGCACGCCTCAGGGATTGCTCCTCGCTACCCAACACATCCTCTGACGCTTTCTCAATATTGTCCTTCAAGTTCCTAATGCCATCGTTCAACTCATTGGCAGCCCGTCGGGCCGGTTCGTCCAGTCCACGCTCTACCAGAGTTGGAATCTGATCCATGCGCTGCTCAAGACCCTTTTGTTTGCTTTCGCGGAAAGTCTCGTACAGTTTCTCGGCCAAGAGCGGCTCACTTGACTCCGCTTCAGAAACCGTTTGCTGCATTTTCTCCAAAAGTTCCTTGAGATTCTTTTTCTGCTCTTGCCAGTCCTTGCGCGACGATGGCTCTGGGGTTGCGTCCCCTTCCGGTCGAAGCGGCGAAGCGGAGGGGTCCTCAACAACCCCATCCTTTGGATCGGACTTTGCATTACTTGACGCGAGTTTATCGTCGAGCTTCTTTTGCTGTGCTTCCAGTTTTTTGGCATCTTGAACCAAGTCTCTCATGGTCTGCTCTAACTGGTTCGACGAGGACTGACGCATCTGCTCCTTGGTTTCATCCATTTGACGTTGAGCGCGAGTGCCGGACGACAGCGCAGATGCCGTCTCTCCTTTTGACAGGGATTGCGAGGACTTTTGCATATCACTTCTTGCCTGTTCCATTTGCTCGCGTGCCTCCTGCATGGCCTCACGATTCTCTGGCTGGTTCATTCGCTCAAGCACTTCGTCCGAGTCTCGCAAAAGTTCCTCTTGGTTTTCTCGTAGACGTTTTAACTGCTCCTCAATCTCCTTCTTTGCTTCCTCTTCCTTGGCCTCTTGCAAAGCTGTTTCTAGGTTCTTGATTTGTTCATTCAAGTCTTCCTGGCGTTTTGCGAGTTCAGCAAGTCGATTCATCACTTGACGTGTTTCACGCTCGGCCGAAGGTTCCGCGGCATCTGCTTTCTGCTCCGTCTCATATTTGTTGGGATCGTCTTCCAGCTTCAATTGATCGATTTGCTGCTGACGATTTTTTTGAGAGGCGTTTTTGGAGGCCTTTTGCTGTTGTTGCTGCTGCTGTTGAACAATTTGATGCTCGCGAGCCCGCAGCCTCAGCAGTCCCTCATATGCCTCGCGTTCCTTCCTAAGAGCGACCCGAAGCGCCGTTAGGTCCGTTTCATTCGATGCTCGTTCCAGCATCGCCTTAGCCTCCGCCATAGCCTCTTGCACTTGCTCAAGGTGTTTTTTCGAGCGTTCATCTTCGATCTTTTCTGCTAATTTTTCAGTCAGTTCCAACGCTTCTTGTTGCGACTCCGCAATCACATTCGTATCGTCGGCGAACTTCTTGCTGATCGACTTCGGCTTCTCCCGGCGAATGACATTCCAATTTCCCGAGATAATCTGCTTTTGTAACTCGGCAAGTTCCTCTGCCTTTTTCTCACCCTCGCTTTGTTCCTTTTGCTCCTTTTGTTGCTTTTGCTGTTCCTTGGACATACTCTCCCCTTCGCGGAAGATCTCTTCAAAGGGTCGCACTTCGGCAAAGAACATGTCCCCCTCGACTCGTCGCACCGAACCATCGCGATCCAGATCCTCGGCCCAGAAATAGTAGCTGAGCAATTGGTCTGGCTGTGCTTGCAAGGACTCCAGATCTATCAAGTGAGACAGTTCGACCTTTCCCGGCTTTGCACTCTCCAAGGGAATTTCTACTTCGGTCGGCTCGGCATCGCCCAACACGTAGGTCAGGCCGGATCGTTGGACCCCGAAGTCATCTTTTGCGGTCGCTTGCATTTCGAGCTCTTGGAGCGGTGAAACGTTCTGATCCTGTGCTTTCACCAGTTTGGTTTCCGGCGGCTGATTGGGAATCACTTTCGCCGACAGTTCCTCCTCGAATTTGGTCGCCCTCTTATCATGGTCGACCAGTCGTACTTTCCAACGTTGCGATTCGGTCATTACGAACGTCGCCTCATAAAGCAAAGGTTCGTTCTTTGAGGCAATCAGGGGTGTTGTATTTCCGGCTTGATCAACAAGCTCAGCGACGGCAACTGGCTTGTTCAACTGACACTTCCATGTCAATGTAGCACCATCGACGACGGACACTCGTCGCGTGTCGGCAATTTCTTTTACGCCAAGTTTGGAGTATTCCGGTGAGTCAATCTTGGCGTCACTCTGCGACAACGCAGGATATTCAAACACCTTGATATTGAATCGTGGACTCGAGCCAGTCGAGTAATCGATTCGATACGATTGATCAATCTGGAGGTTTCGCAGATAACCTCCGAACAAGGGATCCTTGAGGCTGCGCTGCATGGAATGCCGAGCCTTTTCACCTGTCTTGCATTCGGTATCGATCCAAGCGTCGTTCGGAATTTCGTTTGCAAATCGAACACTTACAACCAAGTCACTGCCCCGCTCGACTTCGGCATCACCTGGCTCCACTTTAACTTTTTCGGAATCAACCCGATTCGCAACAGCAAACTTCGAAACGCTTTGGGAATCGCCCACCTTGGCATACATCACAAAACCCGTTAGGAGAGCCAACGCAAAGGCCGCAAACTGACAAGCCCAAGCGCCGAACAATCGCTTTGTCGCAACAGTTTGGTTCCAATCGTGGGACCGCGAATGGTGAATTGTCTCTTCCACCAAGGCTCTGCTCAAGTAACCGGATGTGCTGGCCTGAACAGGCTGAATCGCAGTTACCAAACGTTGCTTGAGCGTAGGGAATTCCTTCTCGACACGATTGGCTAACCACCGCCGATCCCGATAAGCCAACTTGCATGCCAACCATAATGCGGCTACCGCACCCATCACTGCTACACAATGCCAGAATCTCAATCTCGGCAGCGTGCTGAACATACCGAGTCCTAGGACTGCCAGGGAAACAACCAGCCACGCGATCGTAAGGAGCCATGCGAATCGAAGCCTTCGAAAACGGGCTGCGACACACGACAATAAATATGCAATTTGCGGGTCCATGCTCAACTAGCCTTACGTATGCACATTAGGGATTCCAAACCGATCACACCGATCACACCGACGAGTACCCAACGCCACCAACCTTGCTGGGATTCCAGCTCGACCGCGCGCAGTTGACGTTTCGATGATTCATCCATTTTCTTCGTGGGTTTGCTTTCGCTCATCACCACTCCCAGTTTTTCTAATCGTTCTAATCCGCCCACGGACGTGTTACTCTCCGATTCCAATAGGTTGACAGCCAACTTGGATTCTCCTCCTTTAGCATTCACTTTACGATAAACTCCGGGTTCCAATAGAAGAATCCTCTTGGTTGTTTTCGACTCATCGTGCTCCCCGTCCAGCTGTTTGCCAGCCGGGTCAAACAGTTGATCGTCAACCGCCAATTCTACTGTCATTCCTACACGATATGACGAAAGGCTATCCACGTTTGGCGCAGCCAATCGGAACAAACCAGATATCAGTGGAACGAACTTCGTTGACAAGGCCAACTGGCTTTCTGCCGGTTGCCAACCGGCCAACAAAACCCACAATCGACCCGCTCCCTGTTCCTTGCAAATCAGTGCCGGTGACCCAACATCGAACTTAGCCAATACACGCCATTCGTCTGTCGGCAGTGATTCCAATCGGCGATGCCGCCAGAATCGCAGTTTGGAGTAATCATTGAACTTGGAATCGGCAAGGTCCGCAAACAACGGATGCTTAAAGTCGACCGACTCCAACATCGCATACTGCCGAACCTTGGCTTCCGAAACCTTGGAGTCTACGATCCCAGCCAGCTTTTGAAGACCTATTGAGTAGCGTGGCGACGCAACCGAATCCCAAACCCAAAGAAGGCTACCGCCCGATTTCATGTACTGCGCAAGACCATCGAAATCGAGCTCGGTCAAATCGCCGGACGCCACGATCATCGGTGTACTTTCCGAACTCGGCCATGGCCCAGTCGCGCCAGGTTCTCTGGAAACAAAGGTAACCGTTCTTGAGCCATCGCTCATAGGCAATTGGCGAAGGAAATAGCCAAGGGAAGCGTCCGGCTCGCGTGCTCCAGACTCAACGCACAACAGACTGGATTGAACGGGTTCGCGGCTGCTAAAGTAGAATAGGTTGTCGAACTCGGAACCGTCTCCGTTCAACTGTAGCGTCGTTGCCCCCGTTGGAGAAAGGGGCATTCGCACGGTCAACGAGCTGCCAGCCGGCACTTGGCAAGCGGTCCGGGAACTCGCAATCGGCTGCAATTGCCCGTCCAACCAATGCAACTGCAACGCGTCGAGTTTGGCGGAAGAAGTGTTGGAAACACGTACTCGAATCTTATCAACCTCCGTTGGCTGACCCCCGGCCGTTGCACCACGCGATGGTTGACCAGCCCGGGCTGACTCATTTGGGTTTGGATCCTCGGCATCAAGCAAACATGCTCTCGCATTTCCTTTTGCATTCGGCTCCACTCGCTCGATGCGAACTTTGCACGAGGCGGGCCAAGCGTATTCAGCCAGCCGCTCTACCATCGCACCACTCTGGAAATCCGAAACAACAACGATCTCACTCCCGGTCGCATTCGATTCTGAGGAGGAATCCCAATCTGTCTGAAGGAGATCTGCAGCAGTCAATAGCGATAGTCCCAAATCTGTATGCTGCCATGTTGGAGAAATCCCTTGCAGGGCCGCAATCGCTTGCAACTGGCGTTGCGACGCGGGCGTTTGCAATGCGCTGTCGATCCCGACCAACGGTCTTAACGAGCTGTCAAACTGATAGACTGAGATGACGTCGGTGGGGCCAGCCTGCCGAATGATCTGCTCGGTTCGTTGAACTGCCGCCTGCCAAAGACCATCGCGCTGCATGCTTGCGCTGGTATCGATCAACAGCATGCGTTGAATTCCAATTCGATCCGTGTCTTTCTCGGCTGGTACATTCCAGTAGGGCCGAGTAAATGCTAACGCAAGCAAGGTAATGGCCATGGTGCGCAACAGCAGTAGCAGCCATTGATCGATTCGACTTTGGCGCGTCAAACGGGGCGGCGTCGGCTCCAAAAACATGAGCGAACTCATCAGTTTGCGATCTTTGGGCCGACGTCGAATCAGATGGAACAGAATCGGCAATGCAATCGCCAACCCAGCCAAAGCATAAATGGGAGACAGAAAACTCATCGCCTACCTCCCGTAACCGCACCAGCAACAACATTCGATCGAGCTCTCGGGCTGCCGACGTTGGATCGCTGCTGACGACCTAGGAAATCGTACAGCGCATGCTCTACCGATTCATTTGTCTGCAACGAAGTCCAACCGATACCAAGCTGTCCGGCCAATTCGATGAGCGAGGCTTCATGCTTGCTGAACTTGCTTTGGTACGATGCCTTGGCCATGTCGGGGTCCACATAAATCTCTCGCCCCGTTTCAATGTCCTCCAGCATACTTGCTTTTTCCAAATCAAGCGTCACTTCCGTCGGGTCAAGTACCCGCAACAGTACAACTTCATGACGTCGAGCCCGCAACATCGAAAGAGGAACTCGCAACGACTCGGTTGGGACCAAGAAATCGGAAATGATTATAATGAGGCTGCGTTGACGAACGATATCGGCCAAATGCGAAAGCGGTCGCTGCAGGTCTGTTGAGGCGCCCGACGACGGTTTCTCAAGCAAGGATAGTATGCGTTTCAATTGGCCGGTTCGAAATCGAGCCATCAAAACATCGGAGATATCTTGATCAAAAGTCAATAGCCCGACCGCGTCCCGCTGTAGCGTCAAATAATAGCCCAAAGTGGCAGCAACCGTTCTGGCATAATCGCATTTGCTGTAGGCAAGCGAACCAAAGTCCATCGACTTACTCTTGTCCACCACCAAGTAGCATCGACGATTTGTTTCGTCTTCGAATTTTTTGATGTAATACCGGTCGCTTCGTGCAAATAGTTTCCAATCGATCGTGCGTGGGTCGTCACCCAGGCTATATGGACGATACTCACTGAACTCCACCGAGAATCCATGCAAAGGGCTTCGGTGCAGACCGTTATGAAATCCATCCACCACGGACTTTGCCCGCAGCTGCAAATTCTTGATCCGCATCAGCGCGGACATGTCGATCCACCGCTCCATGGCAGACGACGAACTCGACGAAGCCACGTTCAACGCCGCAGGGCTCGACGATGAAACGCTTGAAACTTTACTCGAGTTCGGAATCGCCATTCCTACTTGACCTCAATTAGCAAACGATCCACGCAATCCTCGACCGACACGCCGTCCGCCTCTGCTTTATACCCAAGCAGCAAACGATGACGCATGACCGGATGCACCAGTGCCCGAATATCTTCCATGGAAACATGCGATTGGCCATTCAGCAAGGCTCGAGCCTTGGCCCCTAACACCAGCATTTGAGCGGCTCGCAAACCGGCTCCCCAATTGATCCATTGATTGACAAAGGCCGGGGCTTCCGGTCGACCTGGCCGCGTAGCAGCCACTAGTCGCACTGCATAACCAGCCACCTCCTCCGCAATTGGCATTCGCCGAACCATCGCATGGAATTTTAGTACGTCCTCACCCGTAAACAGCGGCTCGATTTTTTCGGGTGTCTTGCTCGTCGTGTCCAGAACCACCTGCAACTCATCTTGGAAGGGCAAGTAATCGATCATGACGTTAAACATGAATCGGTCCAACTGCGCCTCGGGCAATGGGTAAGTTCCTTCCATTTCAATTGGATTCTGCGTCGCCAGGACAAAGAAAGGCTCCGGCAACGCAAATCGCTTGCCCGCCGAAGTCACTTGATGCTCCTGCATGGCCTCAAGAAGGGAGGCTTGGGTTTTCGGCGGAGTTCGATTTATTTCGTCGGCGAGAATCACGTTGGCAAAGACCGGCCCCTTTACGAACTGCAATACACGACGGCCTTCGACTTCATCCAGTATCTCGGTTCCTGTAATGTCGGCTGGCATCAAATCGGGCGTAAATTGGATACGCCTAAACTCCAAGTGAAAGACCTGGGCGACACTACGAACCAAGAGCGTCTTGGCCAAACCCGGCGCACCCGTGATCAAACAGTGCGAGCCAGAGAATAGGCAAATGAGTAGTTGCTCGATCACATCTTTTTGCCCAACAATGGTCTTGGAAAGCTCGGCATCAATTCTTGCCCTACCCTCTCGGATCTGTTTAACAATGGCTGCTTCGTCGTCGTAGTTCTGGGTCATAGAGAGGGTCAAGGTGTTAGGGGCAAGGTTTGAGATTTGAAATCTCAGATTTGAAATTTGAGATTTGAGATTTGGAATTTCAGGATCGAAGGCTTCGACGTTTCGCTCCACATCAATGCGTCATGGCGTAAGTAACGATGTTGATCCCAAGTGGATAGGCTTTTTTGACGGAGAATTCTTCGAAATACCAGGGGTCTTCTGCTTCTCGCTCCCAGCCATCGCCTAAGTCCGTGTTGTGGCAGATAAAGACCATGATCC